>NZ_VATL01000016.1:0-300040 GCF_005781065.1 Escherichia sp. E1130 | reverse complement strand
CCGTAACATACAGTCCATACGCCAACGATATCTTTATATGGTATGTAGCTGACACCTTCCAGACCATCGTCACCACTCGGACCAGTGATGAGCACAGACGCTATGGCAACAGCCCCACCACCAATAGCAGCTGCAACAGCCTTGCGTAATGATGGCGACATTATTCACCTCTCGCAGCCTTACGCTTATCTTCTTTAATCTTGAAATAAAGGTTTGTCAGGTACGTCAGCAGGCCAAATACCAGACTACCCAGCACACCTATTGCCGCCCACTGTGATGGCGTGACTTTATCGAGCAACTGTAAAAACCAGTAGCCAGCACTGCCTGCAGAGGTGCCATAGGCGACACCTGTTGTTAACTTATCCATTGATTTCATATCCTCACCCCGATGTACACGGATGGTGCAATATGTTTGAAAAGATCGGAGTCTACGGGTTAGTTTTTACAGCAAACGTTGTTCTCAACGACGCTCAAAAAACAGAAAATTAAAATAATGTGGTTAAATATTTTAAAAGAAAAACCATCTATTAAATAATAATGCGGGATATATTTTTCTATTTAGTGTAATGTATACGGCCATTTATACAGGAAAAGCCTATGTCAGAACGTAAAGACTCAAAATCACGCCGTAATTATCTCGTAAAATGTTCTTGCCCAAACTGTACCCAAGAATCAGAACACAGTTTTTCTAGAGTACAAAAAGGTGCCCTTTTGATCTGCCCTCATTGCAACAAAGTATTCCAAACAAATCTTAAAGCTGTTGCCTGAGTGTTTCGATTACTTACAAAGAGTTTTTATATTTTAATAATATATTTAAATCAGATAATAAAAAACCCGCCTGCGCGGGTTTGAGATTGTGGTGCTTTTTGTGGTAGTTACCCACTTACGCACTTTGTATTGCTATGCCAGCAGTTAGCTTCTACTGTAAAACTATTCATGCAGCAAACCTGCACTTCACCACAAAATGGGATTCAATACCCACAACTCTATCTGCATCTCTACTCAGGCATCAGCCTTCTTCGTTATCGTATACAGACAAGCTATGAATTTTAATCAGTAATAATGACATTTGCTGCTGCAGGACCTTTAGCACCACTCTCTACAGAGAAGGTAACCTTTTGGCCTTCAAATAAGGTTCGATAATTATCATTCTGAATTGCAGAAAAATGCACAAACACATCTTTACTACCATCAACAGGAGAAATAAAGCCAAAACCTTTATCAGCGTTAAACCATTTTACTAAACCAGTCATTTTATTTGACATTCTACATTCCTTAACTTGAGCCTTTCGGCATAAATGATTTGTATAACAGAAACGACTTCGTACTTAATTGGAGAGACTCAAAGAAGGAATAAGTGAATAACACCTGAAATGAGAACTGCTTTAGTAAACTACTTCGTATATCGTCTGTTCTTCAAACCGACGCAGCCATTAACGCATAGTTGTACACTTGGAAGCAATGTTTATTTTAGACATCCAGCCACCTCCCCATTTAAAACACAAAAACCCGCTCATTAGCGGGTTTTCTACTTTTTCTCAACACCGGACATACAAAGCCCATCGTTGAGAAAATCCTATCCATATTTTTTGAAAAATGCAAGCATCATGTCGATATCTTCGGCGAAAATTATTTATCTTGTCACTTTTCTCAACTGTGCTTCTGCATATGCTTCTTCCTGCCAGCACTTTGTAACCAGTTTATCAATAACATCAGCATACCCCTTGTACCACTGATAATCCGTCAGGTCCGGTACCAGTTTCTGGACATGATGCCGCGCCAGTGTGGTTGGTAAACGGCTAAACCGGTTTCCATTGCAACGCCCACAAATCTTATAAACAGGCGTGCCATGAAGCCGGGTCCTTTTTTCATCCAGGACAATACCTTTACCCTTACACCCTCTGCACGCTGTGCTGACTTCTCCCTTACCATGACAATGCTGACATAGTTCCTTCACCCACTCTTCCTTGATAACGGATTCCCCGCTTCTGGAATGTTTCACCACTTCGCGCAATACATTATGAAATCCCGTACCAGCACAATGCTCACAGCGAGCCTTACTTGCCGCAGACCTGGAATAATCAGCAAAGGCAAAATTCACGAGGTAAGGAATAATCTGTAACCGTGTTTCTGCACTCAATTTATTCAATGTCGGGTTATCCAGTGCCATCGCGTAATTGAGCAGACCTTCAATTGCAAACTGAGGGTCCTGAACACCAACTTTTGCCAGGAATAAGGCAAACCCAAGCGGTGCTTTCGACTGCACCATCCCCTGCGCAGCCATCACATCCGTAATCGTTAAACAGCCAGAGCCTGTCGCCGGTGCGTCATCGCTCAATTTTGGAGATTTTGGGGAGTAATATTTTGGTAAGGCCTCAAGATTCATTCTCGTTCTCCATTTACACCAGCACGCCAATTGGCAGCAAAAAACAATAAAACGGCATCAACCGATCGTTATCTCTGGCTTCATACAATTGTCTCTGCCAGTGTTTTGGCGTAATTCTTCAGTATTCGGTAATCGGTCAAAACAGAACCGGGAAAACGATATAAGCGCAGGCGCCCCCAGCGGCGGCGAAGACGTTCTGCCATATAAGACTCAAACATCATTCATCTCCCAGTTCAGTGATGGTCAGCTCCAACTTCCCACCCTTGGTAACGGGCATTTTCACAACGCGATAATCAACGACCTGAGCATCATCCAGCCAGAAACCTGCTTTGGTGAGTGCGTCAAAAGCTGCTTTTTGCAGATTATCCAGGTCACGGCGACGGCGATCCGGCATGTGGCACTCAATACGGATTTTCACTGGCATAGCCAGACCGATATCCAGCATGGAGCCTTTGATGATTCGGGCGACGTTATCGCGGTATACCTGCCCCTCTGCGCTGATGTGCGTGCGCCCGCGATTATGGCGGTAGTAGCGGTTATTGCTCGGCGGCCAGGGTAGTGTGATGTAGTAAGTATTCACGCCTTGATTACCCCCTCTTTCAGCCAGATAACCTGCGTTCTCGCCATACCTTCCAGCGCGCATTCTTTTGCATACTCAGCATCGACAAAATGTGTGCGGCGGTCGATTTCGTCGTGACAGGCAGAACATGCAATGGTGGCAATCAGGTCTGGCGGTTTGATACCGGTACCGCACAATCCAGCCAGCCGGATATGTGCCAGTACAGACGTTTCAGAATTGCCATTACATACGCCAGGGATTCTTACCTGGCATTCCCGACCACGCGCTGCTTTTCTCAAATCAGCCATGATTCCTCCTTGCTGCCAGTCGCAACCATTTTTTATCAACCAGGCTGGCGGTATATCCGAGCAGTGTTGGTATTTCGGATGGCTTCAGCTCAGGTTTACGCTTACGACGATTTGGTACTTTGTAGATGTGTCCGTTCATGACACGAATAAGCGGTGTAGCCATTACGCCTCCTGCTTATCACGCAGCAGCTGATACTCGCAGCTCTGCGGAATAGTCAGGTGGCAGCCAATACTCATCGCCCAAGATTCAACCTTACTCAGGAAGACATACATCTCTCCGGTATCAAGATCGGAGGTATGGCGTAACGACTGGATAGTAGTGATTTCGCCGGTTACGACATCAACCAGGTCCTTGGTTTCATAACCGAGGTATGTGTGTTTGAGAGCATCTTTTACCCATGCTGCGGTAGCGAACGATTTCCCCCTGCTGATGAGGTATTCACTGATTTCGCTGTACCACATGTGGCTGAGTGCATTCTGGGAAAGACTGCGTCTCTCCCGCCACGGTTTAAGCACCATGCGAAAGCATTTTCCATCCTCCAGATAAGGCTGGATCTGCTGACCGATAGCGGTGAAGTTACCGCGATGCAATTTGATGCCGTCTTGTGGGAGGTTCACGCTTCACCTCCGCAGAGGTCAAACGTTGGATGCAAAAAATCGCAGGTGCATTTCTGCATCTGTGAAGGGAGAAGAGAGTTTGGATTGTGTGTGCGCATAAACGTCCCCGTTTAGCGCAGAAGTCACCGGAGGTGTTCAGGCTCCGATGACATGATTATGGCGAGTTGATTATGGAAAATCAATTGAAGATGAAATTCAACAATGCCCCATGGTGCTATGGCGCTCAATTAATTATATAACTTCAGAGAAAACTGATAACCCATTGATGATCACATTAGCTCAGACTAAGAAGACTGACAACGGGGACGAACATGAACAGCAACGCCTGACATAGGTAAATCTCAAAAGCGAATCATATAATCCTTACCCCATCACTCAGAGACATCGTATAATAACATTCATACCACTATATAACCTCCAAATAACAACAACAATTCATTGGTTGCATTAATATCAGCGTGTTCCGTTGTTCAGGAATAAAACTTTTTATTTAACAAACAAAGAGAGTTCAATGATGAGCAAAATTACAGGCGTGTTAGTTGATAGCCATATCTATGATATTAAAAATGATATGGAGAGTGGTTACTGTTTCCCTAACAGTTTGTTCCCAGGAGCAACCTTCAAGATGGTCATTGATAATGACCCTATTAATAATGACAAGGTAAAATGGACCTGTGGCACTAATGCAGACAATAATGTTCTGGCGGTTAGCCAGGATGGCACAGTAACTTTTCCGGGCGTAGATGAAAAGTGCGTTGGGAAGATTTTTGTCATTTTCGCCACTGATAAATCAACGAATAAATCTGCCGGCATCTATATTTTTATCGTGAAGCGTTTTTTCAAATACAGCATTGAAACTTATAACTCAGTTAAAAAGATTTTACCGTGGATTGAAAACATGAACGGAGAATTTCCTAGAATACATGATATCGATAGTGACTATATTGATGAAAATAGCGGATGGCATCATATCAATCGAAAAGTTAACGCAGGACTTTACCAGGAGTGGGGCACGTTAACTAATAGTGGATGGGACACAAGTTGTGAGCTTGAGGGTGTTTGTAGCATTTACGCTTTTAATAAAGATGATAATACTTATTCTTGTCTGATGGATACTGGATATACCCAGCATACTTCTATTATATACAGCGCTCAGGCAGTTGCATCCTACGGTGAGTCTATCGACTGATAGTGCTTTTTTCAACTATCATTTGCATTATTACCGCGTAAAGATTCACTGAAATTATAAAATTTAACTTGCGCAAAACCACCCGTTCAGCGGGTGGTTCTCATTTTTATCCACTATGTATATGAAGCTTAAAAAATAAACGAACTTAAGCGTTCCTTTTTATATTGCTACAAACAATTAATTCTCGACACCTAATAACTAAAGCCCCGCCCCCATATACCGCCAATACCCGTTTCATAACAAAATGCTGGTGACATTTCTCACCGGAAACTTTATTGCTACTGCTCAGAACGCAAATGCGGCAATACTCGGCTCCACTTATCATCCTGCCACGGCTGGAATCTTACATGTGCCGTTTCTCTGGCAAGGATTTCGCGCGCCTTATGTAGTATCTGGGGATATTCTTGCTCAATAGAAGTAAAGCGACCGGCTTCGCGATGCTCCGCAACCTGAAGAAGTGGAGTAACATTCTGGCAGGCGGTTAACATCACATCCCCTGCTCGCCATAACCAGGCGGGTGTGCAAAGTTCGTTATCAGTGAATTGTTTTGTGATTGGGGATTGTTGAACTTCTCGATCGAGAATATCCAGAACCCAGCGGCGGAATTCTTTGGCTACAGGAGTGCGGGCGAACATAGCGATCAAATGGGCACCACGGAGGGAGAAAATGCGTATTGTTTTCTGGTAGTTCCCTGAGACACTCAAATTGAGGGTCTCAGTCATATCTGCCCTAAATTCATCGGAATTTCGATCGTAGATCTGAGTTACGGCATCAGATTTTTTATATCCGAGAGCTTGAGCAATCTCAACGGCAGTAAGCCAGATACTGTTGTTGTGTTTAACAGGATGGAATTTTGTTTGATGAAAGACTAGTTGTGTGCTCATGATGATTACCTATAAATCAAGTTAACCACCACCGCTGACGCCAATCAGTTTGGTGGTGAGACATGTAGGGTTGGCGTAACCGGGGTAATCAACCGGCCCGACCGAAGTCGGCCCTACACGCCCCACCATAATTCAGATGTGCGTATGCTTACGACAATAAAAAACACGCTCGCGGCGTGTAGTAGTCGCGATTACCTTATCCGGGACGCCAATCCCGTGTGCCGATTTTGCGGCAACACACAGAATATAGCGCCAGATATTAGTTATCGTCAACCTCACTGATTTCCTCCCCCCGCCGCATAAACAAATAAAACCCGCTTCATCGCGGCACTCTGGCGACACTCCTTGAAAATCAGATTCGTGCTCACCTTTCCTTCCCGTTCTTCCCTGGTAGCGAACCTGTAATACACCGTTCGCCAGACCTTACCATCAATGACCAAGATTCCTGCCCGCGCCATTTTAGCCGCAGCCTGATTTATGCTGGTTACTGTTGCGCCTGTTACCTCAGCAACGTCCTGCGCACAGAAGCTCTTATGCGTCCCCAGGTAATGAATAATTGCCTCTTTGCCCGTCATACACTCGCCCCTTTCAGCCCAAACTTCGCTTTGATTTCGGCGATCTTCGCCAGCGCCTGAACACGATTAAGCGGCCTGCCACCCATGACAGGAAGTTGTTTTACTGGTTCAGGTATCGCCTCTCCACGGTTAATTCGCGCGGTCATACAGGCCAGTTCATCGGCAGCCTTGCGCCGTAATTCCGCATCAGTAAGCGCATTGGCCCGCATGTTCTGGTACAGGTTGGTAACCAGCCAGTAGTGCGCGTTTGATTTCCACGGATAAGACTCTGCATCTGGATACAGGCCACGCTTCCGGCAATACTCATAAACCATATCAACCAGCTCGCTGACGTTTGGCAGCCCGGCGTTAACGGATGCTTCTTCCCGGCACCAGGCGACAAACTGCCCGGGTGATGGCAGGAATGGTCGATTCTGCCGACGGGCTACGCGCATTCCAGCGTTAACCTGTTCCATCGTGGTGATCCCATTTTCCCGGAAAGCCAGAACCCACTGGCGGCGGATTTCGTTCAGTTCGTTCTGGTCACGGTTAGCCAGGCTCGCCGGGAAAGTTGCCAGTAACTGGCTGAACACACCATTGATAATCTGCGCTACCTGCTGTACCTGCGGCTTTTCGTCGTACTGTTCCGGCATGTTATTGGCGATCCGGCGCATCTGCTCACGGTCAAAATTAACCATCTGTGCGGCGATGTTTTTCATAGCTCCACCCCGTAAATCCAGTCAGTGTTCGTCAGGTCGAGTTTTGGTTTTCCGGCTGTCACGCCAGCCTGTTGCTTGTTACGGTTGATTTCGAGTTGGGTCCACTTGTCGCGGAGTTTGGCCGGACTTAGCACGTTACCGGACCAGAAGTTGTCCTGGCATGCCCAGCGGAACAGCACGCACATATCGCGGTGGTTACGTCCGTCACGTTCACGCATCAGGCGGATATCGTTAGCCCACCCTGCAAAATTCGGTTTTCTGGCTGATGGCGCGATGGTCTTCACCATGTCAAACATCCACTCTGCGGCGGTCAGGTCTTCTGCTGTCCCCCACTTGCTGCCGCTCTGAATTGCAGCATCCGGTTTCACCACAGGAAGATCGTTTTCTGGCTGGTCAGAGGATTCGTCAGAATTCTCGGACGAAAAAGGTTTTATATTGTCTTTTGTTAGTTTGTCTTTTGTGTTTACCTGATTCGGGTAAGTGCCTTTACCTGATTTGGGTAAACTTTTCTTACCTGATTCAGGTAAATTTACCTCTTTCAGGTAAACTTTATTTTTCTTACCTGATTCGGGTAATGTTGACCATTCACTGACCACATTATTGATGCCGATATTCCGCCCGCTCTGAATTAAAATCCCACGCTTTACCAGAACACTTTTTGCAGCAGAACACTTGTGCGGCAATATCCCGGTTAACTCGGAAAGTTGCTCGTTGCTCACCCAATCCAGTTTTTTATTAAAGCCATATGTTTTGCGCATGACAGCCAGGAAGACCAGAAGCTGGTGCTGTGTTAATCCGGCCAGCATCACAGCTTCCAGCAACTCATTTGCAATGCGCGTATAACCATCATCGAGATCTGCCACGCGCGGCTCCTTTTGTGCCGCATCCGGCACTGGAAAATTGAATATCTCAGCAGTGTTTGCCATAATTCCTCCCGCAATGAGTGTGTTACGATTTGCACCTGAAAGTCGGTTCTGTTCCAGCAGACCGGCTTTCGCCATTTCTGAACCTGTCATATCGCCCCCAGCATGGTAGTAACCATCGCCATCAATGGACCAGCCAGATCTGGGTCCACACGAAACATCGACACAATACCTTCACTAATTTCCTTCAGTTTCTGGTGGCGTGGTGCGTTGAGAATGACAGCCTGTTTTGCCTCACTGAGTTCCTTTTCCATTTCAGCCAACCTAGCCATGAAGCTATCCTGCTCAACCAGGTAACCGCGATATTCCAGCGGTAGTACCGCCAGAATTGCCGGGGTCAGTTCACGCACGTTATTTCGGTATTTTTCAGAATCGAATTTGTTATCGAGGAAGCGGAACAGCTTCTGGCGTGCACGGCTGACATCATCAGGGAAATCGATGGTGCCGCCGCCCTGCTCCCGATACTCATTCACAATGAGTGTGGCAACGACATCCTGATTATCTTCAGCCGACCAAGCGCGGACGGCATCACGGATTTTTTCGTGGCCTGGCACCTGTTTTGTTTGAGAACGATTTATCACCGCAGTCGGGCTAAATCCGCTAGTCTGTTGGTATGTAAGTGGTTGCATAATTGACTCCTTTAGTTTGAATTGACTGTTAAGTTGATTGCTTATTGTTAAAGAGCGTTAAATGGAAATTTAAGCTGCGTTCTTTTCGGTGTGTGGAAACAACTTCGGAAGATCCGGGCGAATCTGGTATGCCTTCACTACTCCACCAGTAGCCGTAACAATGCTGCCGACATGTTCAGGGGATACCTTTGCTTTGTTGTGAAGCCACTTATAGACGGCCTGCTGTGAAACTTCGCAAGCAGCGCCCAGTTTCTTTTGTGAACCAACGATATTGATCGCTGTTTTGATAGCTGGGTTCATAACAACCTCCGTGGTTAATTTGAATCAAGATTAAAACTATGGTTGTTTTTAGTCAACAACCATTTTCGTTTGATGGAATAAAACCTTGGTTGTACATTTGGACTATGAAAACAACACTCTCAGAAAGACTTAAAGAAGCCAGATTAGCGCGAGGCCTTACACAAAAGGCGCTTGGGGATATGGTCGGGGTTAGCCAGGCTGCCATTCAGAAAATCGAAACAGGGAAAGCTAACCAAACAACTAAAATCGTGGAGATCGCAAACGCTTTGGGTGTGCGCGCAGAATGGTTATCTTCTGGCGTTGGAAATATGTCAGACAGTACCGTGCAACCAATACAATCAACTGTCAGCCATTCAAAATACTTCAAGATTGACGTTCTTGATATAGAAGTCAGTGCCGGACCGGGTGTCATCAACCGTGAGTTTGTGGAAGTTCTACGCTCGGTTGAGTACTCGTTTGACGATGCTCGTCACATGTTCGATGGCAGGAAGGCGGAAAATATCCGCATCATTAACGTGCGCGGTGACAGCATGTCAGGGACGATCGAACCAGGTGACCTGCTGTTCGTTGATATCACTGTTAAATCTTTCGACGGTGATGGCATCTATGCGTTTCTGTACGACGACACAGCCCATGTAAAGCGCCTGCAAATGATGAAGGATAAGCTGCTGGTTATCTCTGATAACAAGAGCTACTCACCGTGGGACCCGATCGAGAAAGACGAGATGAATCGGGTATTCATATTCGGTAAGGTTATTGGGAGCATGCCGCAGACGTACAGGAAACACGGATAATCAGCTGCGTGCTGATGAGGCTTTTGGGTAATGCGCTGAAAGAATTCTTTATAAAAATAACATTACGGGAAAGGCAAAAAATGAGTGATAAAAAACTTATTAAAAAATCAAATAACTGTGTAGATGCATATGCTGATGCATTTGGATATTCATCTTTTGGGGAAGATGACGATCGCTTAGGCTCCATATCTTTCTTTCAGCATGTTACAGAATGGGACGCTGATGGTAGTAATGACACTGAAAGCGTAAAGTACAACATTGCAACAATTCGCATGACGGAAGATTTAATGCTTAAACTCGCTGACTTTATTCGCGATCAGCATGATAGAGCTAAAACCAATAAGTCATAATATTAACAATGAAACACGGTTATTACGAAGCTCCAAACCTAACTGAAAAGCTTGAACAAGCGGCAAGATCATCATCTTTGCACACCGCAGCATTTTCTCAATCAGCTGGTATGTCTGGCGGTAATGTACCTATGCTACAATCAAGTGGTAGCGGTGGCTCTGGGAGTAATAATGTGCTTGAATCGAAAGTTGCAAAGCTTGAGTCTGATGTGTCCTACATCCGACGTGACGTTGATGAGCTCAAGACAGATGTCAAATCTATCGACAGAAACATGATCGCTGTTCTGGAGCGACTCGATTCAATAAAAGAGTCACTAGCCAAAAAACCATCCATCGATGCTGTCGATAGAAAGATTTCAGACGCAAAGCTTGCGGTATTGCTTGGTGTTCCAGCAATCATCGCTGCAGGAACAGGACTTTATAAGCTATCAATGTACTTTTTTCTTTAGTGCTTAAGAAACTGCTCGCCACCTTGCATTAGGCAAAGCGATTTTTCATTCCCTATTACCCTTTCTTAACCAATCATCTAAACCCTGCCCCCGTGAACTGCCCCCCGAAAGTTGGACAGTTCACGGGCCCGGGTTTTCTTTTGCCCTACCCTCATCACACACCGTTCAAAAAAACACCACAACCTCGCTTCAGTTATCGCTATGCGATGCAAGTCACAAAATAAATCCATCCTAAATACAACCAGTTATATTTAAAATAACCGACAAAACAACTTTTGTTGTTGACGACAAAACAACTATAGTTTTAAATAAATTCATCGCAACAACACAACGATACGGCAACCACCTGTTTCACCGTTGCGATGACCGCTTAGATCCGCAGTTTGAATTTCAGCAGGCTACGGGGAGTGCGAGGGGTGAAACGGACGCGTGAACGTCGGTGTGACCAGCTGAAATCAACTCGATACTTCATACCTCAGTCGCTTCAACGAGGCGGCTTAGTTATGACACCGGCGGCCATCCACCGCCTGAATACGCGCAGAAGTCTCTATATGTTCAGCAGCCCAGCTTACGGGCAGGGGTTTTTATGGTTCATCAACATTACGGAACGCAGACCGTTAATCGCGGTGCGGTCATGCCAGGAATGCTGGTCAAACACAAAGATGGTACCTGGACAGCATCAGCTAATTTACGCGGACGGCTTTATCTGCATCGCGGCATCGAGCGCACTTATACCCGTGACTTGCTCGTGGAAGTTTTTCTTGACGGACGCGGCAACGGCCTGAATCACTAATCCCCTTTCCTGTTTTTCTAATCAGCCTGGCATTTCGCTGGCGATATTTTCACAGCCATTTTCAGGAGTTCAGCCATGAACGCTTGTTACATTCAGGATCGTCTTGAGGCTCAGAGCTGGGCGCGTCACTACCAGCAGATCGCCCGTGAAGAGAAAGAGGCAGAACTGGCAGACGACATGGAAAAAGGTCTTCCACAGCACCTGTTTGAATCGCTATGCATCGATCATTTGCAACGCCACGGGGCCAGCAAAAAAGCCATTACCCGTGCGTTTGATGACGATGTTGAGTTTCAGGAGCGCATGGCAGAACACATCCGGTACATGGTTGAAACCATTGCTCACCACCAGGTTGATATTGATTCAGAGGTATAAAACGGATGAGTACAGCACTCGCAACGCTGGCAGGGAAGCTGGCTGAACGTGTCGGCATGGATTCTGTCGACCCACAGGAACTGATCACCACTCTTCGCCAGACAGCATTTAAAGGCGATGCCAGCGATGCGCAGTTCATCGCATTGCTGATCGTCGCCAACCAGTACGGCCTTAATCCGTGGACGAAAGAAATTTACGCCTTCCCTGATAAGCAGAACGGCATCGTTCCGGTGGTGGGCGTTGATGGCTGGTCCCGCATCATCAATGAAAACCAGCAGTTTGATGGCATGGACTTTGAGCAGGACAATGAATCCTGTACATGCCGGATTTACCGCAAGGACCGCAATCATCCGATCTGCGTTACCGAGTGGATGGATGAATGCCGCCGCGAACCATTCAAAACCCGCGAAGGCAGAGAAATCACGGGGCCGTGGCAGTCGCATCCCAAACGGATGTTACGGCATAAAGCCATGATTCAGTGTGCCCGTCTCGCCTTCGGATTTGCTGGTATCTATGACAAGGATGAAGCCGAGCGCATTGTCGAAAATACCGCATACACTGCAGAACGTCAGCCGGAACGCGACATCACTCCGGTTAACGATGAAACCATGCAGGAGATTAACACTCTGCTGATCGCCCTGGATAAAACATGGGATGACGACTTATTGCCGCTCTGTTCCCAGATATTTCGCCGCGACATTCGCGCATCGTCAGAACTGACACAGGCCGAAGCAGTGAAAGCTCTTGGATTCCTGAAACAGAAAGCCACTGAGCAGAAGGTGGCAGCATGATACCGGACATTATCCTGCAGCGTACCGGGATCGACGTGAGAGCTGTCGAACAGGGGGATGATGCATGGCACAAATTACGGCTCGGCGTCATCACCGCTTCAGAAGTTCACAACGTGATAGCAAAGCCCCGCTCAGGAAAGAAGTGGCCTGACATGAAAATGTCCTACTTCCACACCCTGCTGGCTGAGGTTTGCACCGGTGTGGCTCCGGAAGTTAATGCTAAGGCGCTGGCCTGGGGAAAACAGTACGAGAACGACGCCAGAACCCTGTTTGAATTCACTTCCGGCGTGAATGTTACTGAATCCCCGATCATCTATCGCGACGAAAGTATGCGCACCGCCTGCTCTCCCGATGGTTTATGCAGTGACGGCAACGGCCTTGAACTGAAATGCCCGTTTACCTCCCGGGATTTCATGAAATTCCGGCTCGGTGGTTTCGAGGCAATAAAATCGGCTTACATGGCCCAGGTGCAGTACAGCATGTGGGTGACGCGAAAAGATGCCTGGTACTTTGCCAACTATGACCCGCGCATGAAGCGTGAAGGCCTGCATTATGTCGTGATTGAGCGGAATGAAAAGTACATGGCGAGTTTTGACGAGATGGTGCCGGAGTTCATCGAAAAAATGGACGAGGCACTGGCTGAAATTGGTTTTGTATTTGGGGAGCAATGGCGATGACGCATCCTCACGATAATATCCGGGTAGGCGCGATCACTTTCGTCTACTCCGTTACAAAGCGAGGCTGGGTATTTCCCGGCCTTTCTGTTATCAGAAATCCACTGAAAGCACAGCGGCTGGCTGAGAAGATAAATAATAAACGGGAGGCGGTATGCACAAAGCATCTCCTGTTGAGTTAAGAACGAGTATTGAGATGGCACATAGCCTTGCTCAAATTGGAGTCAGGTTTGTGCCAATACCAGTAGAAACAGAGAAGAATTTCATACGTTAGCCACATCCCTTTCACAAAAGCTGGAAATGATGGTGGCGAAAGCAGAAGCAGATGAGAGAGACCAGGTATGACAACCACTGAATGCATTTTTCTGGCAGCGGGCTTCATATTCTGTGTGCTTATGCTTGCCGACATGGGGCTTGTTCAATGACACCTCAGCAAGAAAACGCCCTTCGCAGCATTGCCCGTCAGGCTAATTCTGAAATCAAAAAAGCCAGACAGCAGTTTCCGGATAAAAACGTCGATGACATTTGCCGTAGCGTACTAAAGAAGCACCGCGAAACGGTAACGCTGATGGGATTCACACCGACTCATTTAAGCCTGGCGATCGGCATGTTGAACGGCGTCTTTAAGGAACGGTGAACATGAAAAGCAAAATCATCAGGGAGCTACAGGCTCCTTTTTTATTATTCGCATTTACCCTCAAGCGTATTAACCAACAATTCAGGGATTAATGAAAGATGGCAGACATCATTGATTCAGCATCAGAAATCGAAGAATTACAGCGCAATACAGCAATAAAAATGCGTCGTCTGAACTACCAGACTGTATCCGCAACTCATTGTTGTGAGTGTGGCGATCCGATAGATGAGCGAAGACGCCTGGCTGTTCAGGGTTGTCGGACTTGTGCAAGTTGCCAGGAGGAGATCGAACTTAAGAACAAACAATGGGGACTGTGATGGCCTCAAAGCAGCAAATTTCAACATCGTCCAACTGGGGTGTAAAAATGTTCAGAATCATTTTTCCTAACACCTGGTACGTCGACCACCACGGCACTCCCTGCAAAATCCTGCGTTCTACCCACAACAAAGTTCACTACATCCGAAAAGGCAGAACATGTATCGCCAGCATGTTCCGCTTTAATCATGACTTTGAACCTGTGAGTAAAGTGGAATCAGAGCGGATAGCCGAAGAGATCGATACAGCAGAACACATTAAGAAGTTACGTGCCATACGCAGGAAATAGAAAAATTGATAAATTCAATACTGCATTTCTCAGCATTAAATTTATCTCTATGACCAGTCAAGAGATGTACCTGCCATGAGCTTAATATCATGTCAGATATATCGGTCACAAACTCCCTCAGCAGCTAAGAGGAGGACAAATGTCTCGACTAATCACTTTACAGGACTGGGCTAAAGAAGAATTTGGGGACTTAGCACCAAGTGAGCGAGTTCTGAAAAAATACGCGCAAGGGAAAATGATGGCCCCACCCGCTATAAAAGTTGGTCGCTACTGGATGATTGACCGAAATTCCCGTTTTGTAGGAACGCTTGCAGAACCGCAACTCCCAATAAACGCAAACCCAAAACTCCAACGGATAATCGCTGATGGCTGCTAGACCCCGATCTCACAAAATCTCTATACCCAATTTATATTGCAAATTAGATAAGCGAACCGGAAAGGTATATTGGCAATACAAACATCCACTATCCGGTCGTTTTCATAGCTTAGGAACTGATGAGAATGAAGCAAAACAAGTTGCTACTGAAGCAAATACCATTATTGCTGAACAACGTACCCGACAAATATTAAGCGTCAATGAGCGTCTGGAAAGAATGAAAGGCAGGCGCTCAGACATTACGGTGACAGAATGGCTTGATAAATATATTTCTATCCAGGAGGACAGGCTGCAACATAATGAACTAAGACCCAACTCCTATCGGCAAAAAGGCAAACCCATTCGTCTTTTCCGTGAGCATTGTGGAATGCAACACCTCAAGGATATTACCGCACTTGATATTGCCGAAATAATTGATGCTGTAAAGGCTGAAGGTCATAACAGGATGGCGCAAGTCGTGAGAATGGTGTTGATCGACGTCTTCAAAGAAGCACAACACGCAGGACATGTTCCGCCAGGATTTAACCCAGCACAGGCAACAAAACAACCGCGAAATCGAGTAAACCGCCAAAGATTGTCACTGCCCGAATGGCAGGCAATATTTGAAAGCGTAAGCAGACGGCAGCCCTATTTAAAATGCGGCATGCTACTTGCTCTTGTTACTGGACAACGTTTAGGTGATATCTGCAATTTGAAATTCTCTGATATCTGGGACGACATGTTGCACATTACTCAGGAAAAAACCGGTTCAAAACTTGCTATTCCGCTTAACCTGAAATGCGATGCTCTGAATATTACCCTTCGTGAAGTTATATCTCAGTGCAGGGATGCTGTTGTTAGTAAATATCTGGTCCATTACCGTCACACTACCTCTCAAGCAAACAGAGGAGACCAGGTTTCTGCAAATACTCTGACAACGGCTTTTAAAAAGGCCAGGGAAAAATGTGGCATAAAATGGGAGCAAGGAACTGCGCCCACATTTCATGAGCAGCGATCTCTGTCAGAACGGTTATATCGGGAACAGGGTCTGGATACGCAAAAGTTGTTAGGCCATAAATCCAGAAAAATGACCGACCGATACAATGATGATCGTGGTAAAGACTGGGTTATCGTAGATATCAAAACAGCATAGAAAATAGCCAGTTTTGGGGAAGGGTTTTGGGGAAAGTTTTGGGGAAGATTTTACATCATCATAAAACAACGGGCGTATAACACGCCCGTTTCAATATTTAACACATGTAGAGATTACATGTTCTTGATGATCGCGTCACCAAACTCTGAACATTTCAACAGTTTAGCGCCTTCCATCAGACGTTCGAAGTCATAGGTTACGGTCTTCGCGTTGATTGCGCCTTCCATACCTTTAACAATCAGGTCAGCCGCTTCAGTCCAGCCCATATGGCGCAGCATCATCTCCGCGGAGAGAATAATAGAGCCTGGGTTTACTTTGTCCTGACCGGCATATTTCGGCGCAGTACCGTGGGTGGCTTCAAACAGGGCGCATTCGTCACCGATGTTTGCGCCAGGGGCAATACCGATACCGCCAACCTGCGCTGCCAGGGCGTCAGAAATGTAGTCACCGTTCAGGTTCATACAGGCGATAACATCATATTCAGCCGGACGCAGCAGGATCTGTTGCAGGAATGCATCAGCAATCACGTCTTTAATGACGATCTCTTTGCCGGTATTCGGGTTTTTAACTTTCAGCCACGGGCCGCCGTCAATCAGTTCACCGCCAAACTCTTCACGCGCCAACTGGTAGCCCCAGTCTTTAAACGCGCCTTCGGTGAACTTCATGATGTTGCCTTTGTGCACCAGGGTCACAGAGTCACGATCGTTAGCAATTGCGTATTCGATCGCGGCACGAACCAGACGTTTGGTTCCTTCTTCAGAACATGGCTTAATACCGATACCGCAGTGTTCCGGGAAGCGAATTTTCTTCACGCCCATCTCTTCACGCAGGAATTTAATTACTTTCTCAGCGTCGGCAGAGTCTGCTTTCCATTCGATACCTGCATAAATGTCTTCCGAGTTTTCACGGAAGATAACCATATCGGTCAGTTCAGGGTGTTTAACCGGGCTTGGGGTGCCCTGATAGTAACGTACCGGACGCAGGCAGATGTAGAGATCCAGTTCCTGGCGCAGGGCAACGTTCAGAGAGCGAATACCGCCCCCAACCGGAGTGGTCAGCGGGCCTTTAATAGCAACGCGATATTCACGAATCAGATCAAGGGTTTCAGCAGGCAGCCACACATCCTGACCATAAACCTGTGTGGATTTTTCACCGGTGTAAATTTCCATCCAGGAGATTTTACGCTCGCCTTTATAGGCTTTCTCGACTGCAGCGTCGACCACTTTCAGCATGGCTGGGGTTACATCTACACCGATTCCATCACCTTCAATGTAAGGGATAATCGGATTTTCAGGAACGTTGAGTTTGCCGTTTTGCAGGGTGATCTTCTTGCCTTGTGCCGGAACAACTACTTTACTTTCCATTCACCTCTCCTTCGAGCGCTACTGGTTTGCTCGTCTGCCACCACGTTGCATATGCGTTTGCGTCCTGCGATACGGATGCTTTAGAGCAATTTTTTGTTAATGATTTGTAATTGGCTTGTCAATACTACCCTATTGTTTGCCGTCATGAAAGATGCGCGTTATTAGGCTATAATGCGGCAATTCATAATCTCTGAAAATACCATGCAAAAAACTTCTTTTAGAAATCACCAGGTTAAGCGATTCAGCTCGCAACGCACTAACAAACGCAAACCAGAAAACCAGCCCACGCGTGTGATCCTGTTTAATAAACCTTACGATGTCCTGCCACAGTTCACCGATGAAGCTGGGCGCAAAACATTAAAAGAATTCATCCCGGTTCAGGGTGTTTATGCGGCGGGTCGTCTCGACAGAGATAGCGAAGGGTTATTGGTGCTGACCAATAATGGTGCACTACAGGCTCGTTTAACTCAGCCGGGCAAACGCACCGGGAAAATCTATTATGTGCAGGTGGAAGGCATTCCCACACAAGACGCTCTTGAAGCCTTACGCAATGGCGTACCCTTAAATGATGGTCCTACCCTGCCCGCAGGCGTGGAGCTGGTTGAAGAACCAGAGTGGTTATGGCCACGTAATCCGCCAATTCGTGAACGTAAAAGTATTCCCACCAGCTGGCTGAAGATTACTTTATATGAAGGACGTAATCGCCAGGTGCGCCGCATGACCGCCCATGTCGGTTTCCCTACGCTGCGACTGATTCGTTATGCCATGGGCAATTACACACTGGATAATCTCGCTAACGGCGAATGGCGAGAAGCAACAGAATAAGGATGCACAATGTTTAAACCGCACGTTACCGTCGCCTGCGTGGTACATGCAGAGGGCAAATTTTTAGTTGTTGAAGAGACGATTAACGGTAAAGCGTTATGGAACCAACCGGCGGGACATCTGGAGGCGGATGAGACGCTAGTAGAAGCGGCTGCGCGTGAGCTGTGGGAAGAAACCGGCATCAGCGCGCGACCGCAACACTTTATCCGCATGCATCAGTGGATTGCGCCAGATAAAACGCCGTTTTTGCGTTTCCTGTTTGCCATTGAACTTGAGCAAATATGCCCGACCCAGCCTCATGACAGCGATATCGACTGCTGCCGTTGGGTCAGCGCCGAAGAAATTTTACAGGCGTCAAATCTTCGTTCGCCGCTGGTGGCAGAAAGTATTCGTTGTTATCAAAGCGGGCAACGCTATCCGCTGGAGATGATTGGCGATTTTAACTGGCCTTTTACAAAGGGTGTCATCTAAAAGGCTGCGTGATAGAATACGCCGCCTTGAAGTTCAATGTCGTGAGTAATCCAATGTCTGAAACCGCAAAAAAAGTGATCGTCGGCATGTCCGGCGGTGTCGATTCCTCCGTTTCTGCCTGGCTGTTGCAACAACAGGGATATCAGGTCGAAGGCCTGTTTATGAAGAACTGGGAAGAAGACGACGGTGAGGAATATTGCACAGCGGCAGCGGATCTGGCTGATGCCCAGGCGGTCTGCGATAAGCTCGGCATTGAACTGCACACCGTTAACTTTGCTGCCGAGTACTGGGACAACGTCTTCGAACTGTTCCTTGCTGAATATAAAGCCGGTCGCACGCCGAATCCGGATATTCTGTGCAACAAAGAGATCAAATTTAAAGCCTTCCTCGAATTTGCCGCCGAAGATTTAGGTGCCGATTATATCGCTACCGGTCATTACGTGCGTCGGGCTGATGTCGATGGCAAGAGCCGCCTGCTGCGTGGTCTGGACAGCAATAAAGACCAGAGCTACTTCCTTTATACGCTCGGCCATGAGCAGATTGCGCAAAGCCTGTTCCCGGTCGGCGAACTGGAAAAACCGCAGGTGCGTAAGATTGCTGAAGATCTCGGTTTGGTCACTGCGAAGAAAAAAGACTCTACCGGCATTTGCTTCATTGGCGAACGTAAATTCCGCGAGTTCCTGGGCCGTTATCTCCCGGCGCAACCGGGCAAAATCATTACCGTCGATGGCGATGAAATTGGTGAGCACCAGGGGCTGATGTATCACACCCTCGGTCAGCGTAAAGGTCTGGGTATCGGTGGCACTAAAGAAGGCACCGAAGAACCGTGGTATGTGGTCGATAAAGACGTCGAAAACAACATTCTGATTGTTGCGCAGGGCCATGAACACCCGCGTCTGATGTCTGTCGGTCTGATTGCCCAGCAGCTACACTGGGTCGATCGCGAACCGTTCACCGGCACTATGCGTTGCACGGTAAAAACCCGCTATCGCCAGACCGACATTCCGTGCACCGTCAAGGCGCTGGACGACGATCGCATTGAAGTGATTTTCGATGAGCCAGTTGCCGCCGTGACGCCGGGCCAGTCTGCCGTCTTCTATAACGGTGAAGTGTGCCTCGGTGGCGGTATCATTGAGCAGCGTCTGCCGCTGCCGGTCTGATTATTGTCTTTAATTACAACAAGGAAGCAGTGAACGTGGCAAAGAATTACTATGACATCACCCTCGCCCTGGCCGGTATTTGTCAGTCGGCACGCCTGGTGCAACAACTCGCTCACCAGGGGCATTGTGATGCCGATGCGCTACACGTCTCACTCAACAGTATTATTGATATGAACCCCAGCTCGACGCTGGCGGTTTTTGGCGGTAGCGAAGCCAACCTGCGCGTCGGGCTGGAAACCCTGCTCGGCGTGCTCAATGCCAGCAGTCGCCAGGGCTTAAACGCTGAGTTAACCCGCTACACACTCAGCCTGATGGTGCTTGAGCGCAAACTCTCCTCAGCGAAAGGTGCGCTCGACACTCTGGGCAACCGGATCAACGGCCTGCAACGCCAACTCGAACACTTCGATTTACAGTCCGAAACGCTGATGAGCGCGATGGCCGCCATCTATGTTGATGTGATAAGCCCGCTTGGCCCGCGCATTCAGGTCACCGGCTCCCCTGCCGTACTGCAAAGCCCACAGGTGCAGGCGAAAGTTCGCGCAACCCTGCTGGCAGGCATTCGCGCCGCCGTGCTCTGGCACCAGGTTGGCGGCGGACGTCTGCAACTGATGTTTTCTCGTAATCGCCTGACCACTCAGGCAAAACAAATTCTTGCTCATTTAACCCCGGAGTTGTGATCTATGGAATTATCCTCACTGACCGCCGTTTCCCCTGTCGATGGACGCTACGGCGATAAAGTCAGCGCGCTGCGCGGGATTTTCAGCGAATACGGTTTGCTGAAATTCCGTGTACAAGTCGAAGTACGTTGGCTGCAAAAACTGGCCGCGCACACAGCGATCAAGGAAGTTCCTGCTTTTGCTGCCGACGCAATCGGTTACCTTGATGCAATCGTCGCTAATTTCAGTGAAGAAGATGCGTCGCGAATCAAAACCATCGAGCGTACCACTAACCACGACGTTAAAGCGGTTGAGTATTTCCTGAAAGAAAAAGTGGCGGAGATCCCGGAACTGCACGCGGTTTCTGAATTCATCCACTTTGCCTGTACTTCGGAAGATATCAATAACCTCTCCCACGCATTAATGCTGAAAACCGCGCGTGATGAAGTGATCCTGCCGTACTGGCGTCAACTGATTGACGGCATTAAAGATCTCGCCGTTCAGTATCGCGATATCCCGCTGCTGTCCCGTACCCACGGTCAGCCAGCCACGCCGTCAACCATCGGTAAAGAGATGGCAAACGTTGCCTACCGCATGGAGCGCCAGTACCGCCAGCTTAACCAGGTGGAGATCCTCGGCAAAATCAACGGCGCGGTCGGTAACTATAACGCCCACATCGCCGCTTACCCGGAAGTTGACTGGCATCAGTTCAGCGAAGAGTTCGTCACCTCGCTGGGTATTCAGTGGAACCCGTACACTACCCAAATCGAACCGCACGACTACATCGCCGAGCTGTTTGATTGCGTTGCGCGCTTTAACACCATTCTGATCGACTTCGACCGTGACGTCTGGGGTTATATCGCCCTTAACCACTTCAAACAAAAAACCATTGCTGGTGAGATTGGTTCTTCCACCATGCCGCATAAAGTTAACCCGATCGACTTCGAAAACTCCGAAGGCAATCTGGGGCTTTCCAACGCGGTATTGCAGCACCTGGCAAGCAAACTGCCGGTTTCCCGCTGGCAGCGTGACCTGACCGACTCCACCGTGCTGCGTAACCTCGGCGTGGGTATCGGTTATGCGCTGATTGCTTACCAGTCCACCCTGAAAGGTGTGAGCAAACTGGAAGTGAACCGTGATCATCTACTGGATGAACTGGATCACAACTGGGAAGTGTTGGCAGAACCGATCCAGACGGTAATGCGCCGTTACGGGATTGAGAAGCCATACGAGAAGCTGAAAGAGCTGACTCGCGGTAAACGCGTTGACGCCGAAGGCATGAAGCAATTTATCGATGGTCTGGCGTTGCCGGAAGAAGAAAAAGCACGCCTGAAAGCGATGACGCCGGCTAACTATATTGGCCGTGCCATCACTATGGTTGATGAGCTGAAATAAGCCTCGTATCAGTGCCGGATGGTGATGCCGTCCGGCCTGTTTATTAAGATAATCCGCTTTTCTATTTACACCTCCCTTCCCCACTGGTTTATTTAATGTTTACCCCCACAACCACATAATCGCGTTACACTATTTTTATAATTAAGACAGGGAGAAATAAAAATGCGCGTACTGGTTGTCGAAGACAATGCGTTGTTACGTCACCATCTTAAAGTTCAGATTCAGGACGCGGGTCATCAGGTCGATGACGCAGAAGATGCCAAAGAAGCCGATTATTATCTCAACGAACATTTACCGGATATTGCGATTGTCGATCTCGGTTTGCCTGACGAAGATGGTTTGTCGCTGATCCGTCGCTGGCGTAGTAATGATGTTTCACTGCCAATTCTGGTTTTAACCGCCCGTGAAAGCTGGCAGGACAAAGTTGAAGTATTAAGCGCCGGTGCTGATGATTACGTGACTAAACCCTTTCATATTGAAGAGGTGATGGCACGAATGCAGGCATTAATGCGGCGTAATAGCGGCCTGGCTTCACAGGTTATTTCGCTGCCGCCGTTTCAGGTTGATCTCTCCCGTCGCGAATTATCCATTAGTGACGAAGTCATCAAACTGACCGCATTTGAATACACCATTATGGAAACCTTGATCCGTAACAACGGCAAAGTGGTCAGTAAAGATTCATTGATGCTACAGCTCTACCCGGATGCCGAACTGCGGGAAAGTCATACCATTGATGTTCTGATGGGCAGACTGCGCAAAAAAATTCAGGCGCAATACCCGCACGAGGTGATTACCACCGTTCGCGGCCAGGGTTATCTTTTCGAATTGCGCTGATGAAAAAATTACTGCGTGTTTTTTTCCCGCTCTCGCTGCGGGTACGTTTTCTGTTGGCGACGGCCGCGGTAGTACTAGTGCTTTCACTTTCCTACGGTATGGTTGCCCTGATCGGTTATAGCGTTAGTTTCGATAAAACGACGTTTCGTCTGTTACGCGGCGAGAGCAATTTATTCTATACACTGGCGAAATGGGAAAACAATAAGCTACACGTTGAACTGCCGGAAAATATCGACAAGCAAAGTCCCACGATGTCTCTGATTTATGACGAGAACGGCAAACTATTGTGGGCGCAGCGTGACGTTCCCTGGCTGATGAAAATGATCCAGCCTGACTGGCTGAAATCCAATGGTTTTCACGAAATAGAGGCTGACGTGAACGATACCAGCCTGCTACTGAGTAACGATCTCTCTATTCAGCAGCAGTTGCAGGAAGTTCGGGAAGACGACGACGATGCAGAAATGACCCACTCGGTAGCCGTTAATGTCTATCCGGCAACGGCGCGAATGCCAAAACTCACCATTGTGGTGGTCGATACCATTCCCGTAGAGCTTAAAAGTTCCTATACGGTATGGAGCTGGTTTCTCTATGTACTCCTGGCCAACCTGTTGTTAGTGATCCCGTTACTGTGGATCGCCGCCTGGTGGAGCTTACGCCCTATTGAAGCCCTGGCGCGAGAAGTCCGCGAACTGGAAGAACACCACCGTGAACTGCTCAACCCTACAACAACGAGAGAACTGACCAGCCTGGTGGGTAACCTGAACCGACTTTTAAAAAGCGAGCGTGAGCGTTACGACAAATACCGCACAACGCTCACTGACCTGACTCACAGCCTGAAAACGCCTCTGGCGGTGCTACAAAGTACGCTACGTTCTTTGCGAAGTGAAAAGATGAACGTCAGTGAGGCGGAACCGGTGATGCTGGAACAAATTAGCCGTATCTCGCAACAAATTGGTTACTACCTACACCGAGCCAGTATGCGTGGAGGGACATTACTTAGCCGCGAACTACATCCAGTGGCCCCGTTGTTGGACAATCTCACATCGGCACTGAATAAAGTTTATCAGCGTAAAGGCGTCAATATTTCCCTCGATATCTCGCCAGAAATTAGCTTTGTCGGTGAGCAGAACGATTTTGTTGAGGTAATGGGCAATGTACTGGATAACGCCTGTAAGTATTGTCTCGAATTTGTCGAAATCTCCGCAAGGCAAACTGACAAACATCTCTACATCGTGGTCGAAGATGATGGACCGGGGATCCCGCAAAGCAAGCGTGAGGTGATTTTCGACCGTGGTCAGCGTGTTGATACCTTACGCCCCGGGCAAGGCGTGGGGCTGGCGGTCGCTCGTGAAATTACTGAACAGTACGACGGAAGAATCATCGCCGGAGAGAGCATGCTCGGCGGTGCGCGAATGGAGGTGATTTTTGGTCGCCAGCATTCCTTGTCGAAAGATGAATAAATATGTCCTTTGTTCGCGCATTACAGTATGCATCCGTTATAATCGGTTGCAGATACCCGCCTATGGACGCTTAACATGGAATACCAACTCACCCTTAATTGGCCCGATTTTCTTGAACGCCACTGGCAGAAACGTCCCGTGGTGTTAAAACGCGGCTTTAATAATTTTATTGACCCTATTTCTCCCGACGAGCTGGCGGGCCTGGCGATGGAAAGTGAAGTCGACAGTCGGCTGGTCAGTCATCAGGATGGCAAATGGCAGGTCAGTCACGGGCCATTCGAAAGCTACGACCATCTGGGTGAAACCAACTGGTCATTGCTGGTCCAGGCGGTTGATCACTGGCATGAACCGGCCGCCGCGCTGATGCGTCCGTTCCGTGAATTACCGGACTGGCGCATTGACGATCTGATGATCTCGTTTTCCGTGCCTGGCGGCGGCGTCGGTCCGCATCTCGATCAGTACGATGTATTTATTATTCAGGGTACAGGTCGCCGTCGCTGGCGGGTAGGTGAAAAACTGCACATGAGGCAGCACTGCCCTCACCCGGATCTGTTACAGGTTGATCCGTTTGAAGCGATTATTGATGAAGAGCTGGAGCCAGGCGATATTCTTTATATTCCGCCAGGGTTCCCGCACGAAGGCTACGCGCTGGAAAATGCGATGAACTATTCCGTTGGTTTTCGTGCGCCGAATACGCGGGAACTGATCAGCGGATTTGCCGATTACGTGCTGCAACGTGAGCTGGGCGGTAATTACTACAGCGATCCGGATGTCCCTCCTCGCGATCATCCGGCAGACGTTCTGCCGCAGGAGATGGATAAACTGCGTGAGATGATGCTTGAGTTGATCAACCAGCCAGAACACTTTAAGCAGTGGTTTGGCGAGTTTATTTCGCAGTCACGTCATGAACTGGATATCGCTCCGCCAGAGCCACCGTATCAACCGGATGAAATCTACGACGCGCTGAAACAAGGTGATGTACTGGTGCGTCTGGGTGGTCTGCGCGTCTTGCGCATTGGCGACGATGTTTATGCTAATGGTGAGAAAATTGATTCCCCGCACCGTCCGGCGCTGGAGGCACTCGCCAGCAACATTGCACTGACCGCCGAGAATTTTGGCGACGCACTGGAAGATCCCTCATTCCTCGCGATGCTCGCGGCGCTGGTCAATAGCGGGTATTGGTTCTTCGAAGGGTAAATTTGAATTGAAGCCGGATGCGGCATCATATGCCGCATCCAATTTCGCTTACTTCCGTTTCGCCGTTAACTCGGCAATACGCACAATCACTTGCACCGCTTTTTCCATTCCTTCCAGAGTGACAAACTCATGTTTACCATGATAGTTATAACCGCCGGTAAACAGATTTGGACACGGTAATCCCATAAACGACAACTGCGCACCGTCAGTACCACCACGGATCGGTTTCAGGTCTGGTTCAATATCGCAATCGCGCATCGCCTGCTGGGCAATATCAAGAATATGCGGATGCTCAACGACTTTCTCGCGCATGTTGTAGTAACTGTCTTCAATCACCAGTTCAATGTAGCAATCCGGGTGTAACCCTTTGCCCACTTTCTTGGCAATTTCCATCATTTTACGTTTACGCGCTTCAAACTGTTTACGGTCGAAATCACGGATGATGTAGTGCATATCGGCGCGCTCAACAGTGCCTTTCATGCTTGTCAGGTGATAGAAGCCTTCATAACCTTCCGTGGCTTCCGGGCTTTCATCTGCCGGTACTTCCGCATGAATGCGTGCCGCCAGCGACAGCGCATTCACCATCACACCTTTTGCCGTACCTGGGTGAACATTGTTGCCGACGATTTTGATATTCACCGAAGCAGCGTTGAAGTTTTCAAACTCCAGTTCACCTACGCCACCACCATCTACGGTGTAAGCCCAGCGGGCATCAAAGGCTTCAACATCAAAATGTTTCGCCCCTTTGCCCACTTCTTCATCTGGCGTAAAGGCAACACGAATATCGCCATGCGGAATATTTTTCTGCTGCAATACCGCCAGCGCGGTCATGATTTCTGCAATACCTGCTTTGTCGTCAGCACCCAACAATGTTTTACCGTCAGTGGTGATCAGCGTCTGTCCCAGCAGTTGATGCAGTACCGGGAACATGACCGGTGACAGGACTTCGTCGCCGACGCCCAACGCAATGTCGCCGCCACGATAGTTTTCAACAATCTGCGGATTCACATTTTTACCGCTGCAATCCGGTGAGGTATCCACATGAGAAATAAAGCCAATCGCCGGAATATCGCCAGGAACGTTAGCCGGTAGCGTCGCCATCAACGTTCCTTTCTCACTTAAGGTCACATTGATAAGACCCATTTCTTCCAGCTGATCTTTCAGCAGATGCAATAATTTCCACTGGCCTTCCGTGCTGGGAACTTGTCTCACCCCCGCTTTTGATTGGGTATCGAGAGACACGTAGTTCAAAAAACGCTCAAGTAGTTTATCCATGTAGTCACCCTCACTTTTCGTGACAACATTATTAAGAAGCAGGAAAAGACAAATATTGCGTCAGGTCACTTTTACCCCTGCAATCGGGAATATTTATCAACATTACCTTAATGAATATAAAGCTAAGCCAGTAATTCACAACAAGGATTGGCGATCCAAGTAGTTTGCCGTAGAATTACGGCCCTCTTTAAGAGTCACCAAGGTGGTTAACCACAAACCCCGCTTCGGTAAGCCATCCGTTGCGTTTACATGGGACAGAGTAAAAAATTGAATAAACAACCGAGTTCGCTTTCACCGCTGGTGCAATTGGCGGGAATTCGCAAATGCTTTGATGGTAAAGAGGTCATTCCCCAGCTGGATCTGACTATCAACAATGGCGAGTTCCTCACGCTGCTTGGCCCTTCTGGCTGCGGTAAAACAACCGTTCTTCGCCTGATTGCGGGTCTGGAAACTGTTGATTCTGGACGCATCATGCTGGATAACGAGGACATCACCCACGTTCCGGCGGAAAACCGCTATGTGAACACCGTTTTCCAAAGCTACGCGCTATTCCCCCACATGACCGTATTCGAAAATGTGGCCTTTGGTTTGCGTATGCAAAAAACCCCTGCTGCTGAAATTACGCCTCGCGTGATGGAAGCTTTGCGGATGGTGCAACTGGAAAGCTTCGCTCAACGCAAACCGCATCAACTCTCAGGCGGTCAACAGCAACGCGTCGCCATTGCCCGCGCGGTGGTTAACAAGCCTCGCCTGCTGCTGCTTGATGAGTCGCTCTCGGCGCTGGATTACAAACTGCGCAAGCAAATGCAGAACGAGCTGAAAGCGTTACAGCGTAAGCTTGGCATTACCTTCGTCTTTGTCACTCACGATCAGGAAGAAGCACTCACCATGTCAGACAGGATTGTGGTGATGCGCGAGGGTCGTATTGAGCAAGATGGTACGCCGCGCGAAATTTACGAAGAGCCGAAGAATTTATTTGTTGCCGGATTCATTGGCGAAATCAATATGTTCAACGCCACTGTCATCGAACGTCTCGACGAGCAGCGCGTGCGGGCTAACGTTGAAGGTCGCGAGTGTAATATCTACGTTAACTTCGCCGTTGAACCGGGGCAAAAACTGCATGTTCTGCTGCGCCCGGAAGACTTACGTGTTGAAGAGATTAACGACGACAACCATGCTGAAGGGCTGATTGGTTACGTTCGCGAGCGTAACTACAAAGGCATGACGCTGGAGTCGGTTGTTGAACTGGAAAATGGCAAGATGGTGATGGTCAGCGAATTCTTCAATGAAGACGATCCTGACTTTGACCACTCTCTCGACCAAAAAATGGCCATTAATTGGGTAGAAAGCTGGGAGGTCGTACTGGCTGATGAAGAACACAAGTAAGTTCCAGAATGTAGTGATTGTCACTATTGTCGGTTGGCTTGTGTTGTTTGTCTTTCTGCCCAACCTGATGATCATTGGCACCAGCTTTTTGACCCGCGACGACGCCAGTTTCGTCAAAATGGTCTTTACGCTGGAAAACTACGCACGTCTGCTCGATCCGCTCTATTTTGAAGTGCTATTGCACTCGCTGAATATGGCGCTGATCGCCACCCTCGCCTGCCTGGTTCTGGGCTATCCGTTTGCCTGGTTTCTGGCGAAGCTGCCGCACAAGGTGCGTCCGCTGCTACTTTTTCTGCTGATTGTTCCCTTCTGGACCAACTCATTGATTCGCATCTACGGGCTGAAAATTTTCCTCAGCACCAAAGGCTATCTCAACGAGTTTTTGCTCTGGCTGGGCGTTATCGACACACCAATTCGTATCATGTTCACGCCCAGTGCGGTGATTATCGGTCTGGTTTACATTCTGCTGCCGTTTATGGTGATGCCGCTGTACTCCAGTATCGAAAAACTGGATAAGCCGTTGCTGGAGGCGGCGCGCGATCTCGGTGCCAGCAAGTTGCAGACTTTTATCCGCATCATTATTCCACTGACGATGCCGGGGATTATTGCCGGATGTCTGCTGGTGATGCTGCCAGCGATGGGCCTGTTCTATGTGTCCGACCTGATGGGCGGTGCGAAAAACCTGCTGATCGGTAACGTCATCAAGGTCCAGTTCCTTAATATTCGTGACTGGCCGTTTGGTGCAGCTACCAGCATTACGCTGACTATCGTAATGGGCCTGATGTTGCTGGTTTACTGGCGCGCTTCTCGTTTGCTGAATAAGAAGGTGGAACTCGAATGATCGGTCGACTGCTTCGCGGCGGTTTTATGACCGCTATCTACGCGTACCTGTATATCCCAATCATTATTTTGATTGTGAACTCCTTCAACAGCTCGCGCTTTGGCATCAACTGGCAGGGTTTTACCACCAAATGGTATAGCCTGCTGATGAACAACGACAGTCTGTTACAGGCAGCGCAGCATTCACTGACGATGGCGGTGTTTTCGGCGACGTTTGCCACGCTTATCGGTTCACTGACGGCCGTTGCGCTGTACCGCTATCGCTTTCGCGGTAAGCCGTTCGTTAGCGGAATGCTGTTTGTGGTGATGATGTCGCCAGATATCGTGATGGCAATTTCTCTGCTGGTGCTGTTTATGCTGCTGGGTATTCAGCTTGGCTTCTGGTCGCTGCTGTTCTCGCATATCACCTTCTGCCTACCGTTTGTGGTGGTGACGGTGTATTCGCGCCTGAAAGGTTTTGACGTGCGAATGCTGGAAGCGGCGAAAGATCTCGGTGCCAGTGAATTTACCATTCTGCGGAAAATCATCCTGCCACTGGCAATGCCAGCGGTGGCGGCGGGCTGGGTGTTAAGCTTTACCCTGTCGATGGACGATGTGGTAGTTTCTTCGTTCGTCACCGGCCCAAGCTATGAAATTCTGCCGTTAAAAATTTATTCGATGGTCAAAGTCGGCGTATCGCCGGAAGTTAACGCGCTGGCAACCATATTACTGGTGCTGTCGCTGGTGATGGTTATTGCCAGCCAGCTTATTGCTCGTGATAAAACGAAAGGTAACACAGGGGACGTTAAATGAAAAAATGGTCACGCCACCTGCTCGCGGCGGGTGCTCTGGCACTGGGCATGAGCGCCGCTCACGCTGATGACAACAACACACTGTATTTCTACAACTGGACCGAGTACGTGCCGCCTGGACTGCTTGAACAGTTCACCAAAGAAACCGGTATTAAGGTTATCTATTCGACTTACGAGTCGAACGAAACCATGTACGCCAAGCTGAAAACGTACAAAGACGGTGCCTATGACCTGGTGGTTCCTTCAACCTATTACGTTGATAAAATGCGTAAAGAAGGGATGATCCAGAAGATCGACAAGTCGAAGTTAACAAACTTTGGCAACCTCGATCCAGAGATGCTCAACAAGCCGTTTGATCCGAATAACGACTACTCCATTCCGTATATCTGGGGTGCGACGGCGATTGGCGTTAACGGTGATGCGGTGGATCCGAAATCTGTCACCAGCTGGGCCGATCTGTGGAAGCCTGAGTACAAAGGCAGCCTGCTGCTGACCGACGATGCCCGTGAAGTGTTCCAGATGGCGCTGCGTAAGCTGGGCTACTCCGGTAACACCACCGATCCGAAAGAGATTGAAGCTGCGTATAACGAGCTGAAAAAACTGATGCCAAACGTCGCGGCGTTTAACTCCGATAACCCGGCAAACCCGTACATGGAAGGCGAAGTTAACCTCGGCATGATCTGGAACGGCTCTGCTTTCGTTGCTCGCCAGGCGGGTACGCCAATTGACGTGGTGTGGCCGAAAGAAGGCGGCATTTTCTGGATGGACAGCCTGGCGATTCCGGCAAATGCCAAAAACAAAGAAGGCGCGCTGAAACTGATCAACTTCCTGCTGCGCCCGGATGTGGCAAAACAGGTTGCCGAAACTATCGGTTATCCAACGCCAAACCTCGCCGCGCGCAAACTGTTAAGTCCGGAAATAGCGAACGACAAGACGCTCTACCCGGATGCTGAAACCATTAAAAATGGCGAATGGCAGAGTGACGTTGGCCCAGCCAGCAGCATTTATGAAGAGTATTATCAGAAGCTGAAAGCAGGACGTTAATTCAGCAAGCGGGCGGTGGTATTACCGCCCGTTTTTTATTTAGCAAGGAAGTGACTAATGAGTCAGGAATAATGTATCGCTGCTATAGACGAGTTAAAGGAAAAGAGGCCGGAAAAGTGCGCGTGTATTGTGCCGAATGCGGTGAGAACGCCTTATCCGGCCTACAAACCCCACAAATTCAATTAATTGTGGTCCGCTCGTAGGCCTGATAAGCGTAGCGCATCAGCCAATTACTCCTGATTTATAATCCCTTCAGCAACTTCTCAACAAACTCTGGTACCACCTGGCTTGCCGGGCCGTAATATTTCTCGGCAAATTCATTACCGACCTGACTCGGTTCGAGATTGAGTTCAACCGTATGCGCGCCATGCAGCTTCGCTTCGTGAACAAACCCAGCCGCCGGATAAACATGCCCGGATGTGCCAATAGCAATGAAAATGTCGGCCATCGACAACGCCATATAAATTTCATCCATGCCGAGTGGCATTTCGCCAAACCACACTACGTGTGGGCGCAGCGGAGCCGGGAACTGGCAGCAATGACATTTGTCTTCTGGCGTGACGTCTCCGGTCCAGTCGAGAACCTGACCGCTTTGCGAACAACGTACTTTCAGCAATTCCCCATGCATATGAATCACATTGGTATTACCTGCGCGTTCATGCAGATTATCGATATTCTGCGTCACCAGCAAAAAGCGATCGCCGAGGGCGTCTTGCAGTTTAGCCAGAGCAAGATGCGCAGCGTTAGGCTGAATTTCTGGCTGCTGTAGTTGACGGCGACGGGCGTTATAAAACGCTTGCACCAGTTCAGGATCGCGATCAAAACCTTCCGGTGTAGCCACATCTTCAACCCGATGTTCTTCCCACAGGCCATCTGCTGCGCGAAAGGTACGAATACCTGATTCCGCAGAAATTCCTGCCCCTGTCAGTACGAGTACTCTTGGTTTTTCCATTGCTTCCGGCACCACTTTATCTCTGAAAAAAATACGCTGACGCAAACGCTCGTGCAGGCGGCGTTTATTTTTACGAAAACGACTTAACCGATGACCCCGACGCGACAACATAGCAACCTCTGTTGATTAATCGGTTAGATGTAGGAAGGCCGCACCACGCATTCCTCCTGCATCCCCGTGACGCGCGCGTTCAATGCGCGGAACACGAGCTACAGGTAAGAGATGACGAGGCAGCCTGTCCGCCAGTTGTGTTGTGATTGCCGGGAAATTCGATAAGCCACCGCCAATGACCAGCAAATCAGGGTCAACAATGGTCAGGATATTTCCCAGACAAACCGCTAATAAATCCAGATAACGCTCAACGTGCGCCCTTGCCTGCTCATCGCCTTGCTCATAAAGCGCAATAATTTCGGGAGCCTGCAACGGTTGATGATAATAGTGTTGATACAGCCACGCAAAACCGCGACCAGACAGATAATTTTCAATGCAACCGTGCTGACCACAGCCGCAGCGACGTAACGGGAAATCCAGCCCCATCATGGTTAATGCATCGACGGGAAGGCGCATATGCCCAAATTCACCCGTAATATAGCTTTTACCCGTTACCGGTTTACCGTTGAATACCAGTCCACCGCCAACGCCAGTCCCCAGGATCAGTCCCATCACCAGTGGATATTGGGTAAATTCATCGTCCCAGGCTTCAGAAAGGGCAAAGCAGTTGGCGTCGTTATTAAGGCGCACATCGCGTTCAAGGCGGGCGCTCAGATCGGCACGCAGCGGTTTACCACTGGCGGCGGGGACATTGGCGGCATACAGCGTGCCATCTTCTGTTTCCGGCATTCCCGGAATACCGATGCCGACAGAACCTTTACAGCCAAAACGCTGATCGGCTTCAGCCACCAGTTCGCACACTGCATCTAAAAATGCGTTATAGCTGTCACGCGGTGTCGGCACCCGCTTTTCCCACTGCAACTGCCGACCGCTATCAAACACGCCTAGCGCAATTTTCGTTCCACCAATATCAAACCCGTAATACATTGCCGCTCCTTGTTTTAATGTACTGCCTTTACTGGCCGCTAAGGACTCGCGCAGGGTCAATATTACTGGCGCGTCGCGCCGGATACCAACTTGCCAAAAGACTCAGCAACAATGCTGTGACCAGTACGTAGAAGACGTCCAGCCAGTGCAATTCCGATGGCAGGAAGTCAATAAAATAGATATCGCTGGAGAGGAACTGATGACCAATCAGCTTTTCAATCCACTCAATAATCGGGGTAAGTTGCAGTGAAACCACTACGCCGATAATCACACCACAGAGGCTGCCGAACAGACCTGCCAGCAATCCATACCAGACAAAGATGGCGCGAATTAAACCGTCTTTCGCCCCCAGCGTTCTTAATACTGCGATATCGCCACTCTTATCTTTCACCGCCATCACTAACGTGGAGACGATGTTGAAACAGGCCACGCCAATCACCAGTACCATCGCCAGATACATAATGGCGCGGATCATCTGGATATCGCGATACATATAGCCGTAAGTACCAATCCAGCTTTTAATATAAACGTAGCTGTTGGTTACTTCACCCGCGTCACGTACCAGTTTGTTAGCGTTAAAAACATCCGTCATTTTAAGGGCAATGCCTGACACACTGGAACCCATATCAAGATATTGTTGGGCATCCGCCAGCGGGATCATGGCAAAACTGTGATCGAGTTGGCCACTCAACTGCAAAATACCCGCAACGTGCAAACGCACACGTTTCGGCTGCATCAGCTTATGCTCGGGATTCGAGTTTGGGATCATAATCGACACCCAATCGCCCTGCTTCACTTTCAGCGCATCCGCCACGCCTTTGCCGATGATAATTTGCTGTTCGCCCGCTTTAAAATTGTTCCAGGCATCGCCCTGGACAAATGATGGCAGCGCGCTCAGACGCTGTTCCTGTTGCGGATCAACGCCTTTAACCTGCAGAGCGCGCAGATTCGCGCCACTCTCCACCAGCCCGGTGAAATTGATATACGGCGCAGCGGCGGCAATACCCGGCACTTTCTGCACTTTATCCAGTGCTTCCTGCCAGTTAGTCCACGGCTGATCTACCGCCTCAATTTCACCGTGCGGTACCACAGCAAGAATGCGGTTGTTCAGTTCGCGTTCAAAGCCATTCATCGCGCTTAAGCCGACGATCAATACCGCCACGCCAAGTGCAATGCCAATGGTAGAAATGACGGAGATCAGCGACACCATGCCGCCGCGCCGCCGTCCGCGACTAAAACGCAGGCCAATTAATAACGATAAAGGCATCGCCATTACTCCGCCCCCATCAGGCTTAGTTCCGCCGTCAGACGACCATCACGCATCTCCAGTTGGCGGCTCATGCGTTTCGCCAGTTGCAGGTCGTGAGTGACCACCAGGAAGGCGGTGCCCTGCAAGCGATTCAACTCCCCAAGCAACTGGAAGATGCTGTCTGCGTTACGCGCGTCAAGGTTACCGGTAGGTTCATCCGCCAGCACCAGGCGCGGGTTATTGACCAGCGCACGGGCAATCGCCACACGCTGGCGCTCACCGCCGGAAAGCTCTGACGGGCGGTGATTCGCACGATGCTCCAGCCCCACCGCTTTTAACATATCCAGCGCGCGGCTGTTGATTTCAGCGGGCTTTTTCTTGCCAATCAGCAGCGGCATAGCCACGTTTTCCAGGGCGGTAAAATCTGGCAGCAAGTGGTGAAACTGATAAATAAAGCCCAGCTTCTGGTTGCGCAGTTCCGCTTTCGCCGCCGACGACAGTTTGCTCATTGGCTGCCCATTAAAAATCACATCGCCGGAGGTTGGCGTATCCAGCCCGCCTAACAGGTGCAGCAAGGTACTTTTACCAGAACCAGAGCTACCGACGATCGCCATCATTTCACCTTCGCCCACGCTGAAACTGACATTGTGCAGCACATCGGTTTGCACACTGCCTTCCTGATAGCGTTTGCACAGGTTGTCGCATTGCAACAGGATCTTATTCATAACGTAAAGCCTCAGCGGGTTGAGTGGCGGCAGCGCGCCAGGAAGGGTAAAGCGTAGACAACAGCGCGATAGCCATCGCCACCAGCGCAATAACAATGACCTGTAAAGGTTCGATAGCCACCGGCAGCGCTGCGCCATCAAGCAGGACGCCGATTATCGGCATCAGATTATTCAACTGGCTGGCAAGCAGTGCGCCAAGCGCTGCTCCGAGGATTGCACCGATAATCCCGGCGCTGGCCCCTTGCACCATAAAGACCATCATGATTTGTCGCGGAGTTAAGCCTTGCGTTTGCAGGATCGCTACTTCGCCCTGCTTCTCCATCACCATTAGCCCCAGCGAGGTAATAATGTTAAACGCCGCAACGGCGACAATCAGGCTCAGCAGCAAGCCCATCATATTTTTTTCCATGCGTACGGCCTGGAACAGCTCGCCTTTACGGTCACGCCAGTCCTGCCATTTGCTGCCTTCTGGCAGTTTTTGCTGGCTTAAAGAATCCACTTTCAGCGGCTCATCCAGCCACAAACGCCAGCCGGTAATATTGCCTGCCGGATAACGCATCAGACGCGAGGCATCCTCAATGTTCACCAGCATTTCATAGCCATCGACTTCACTGTTGGCGGCGAAAGTGCCGATCACATTGAACAGGCGCTGACTTGGAATACGCCCCATTGGCGTGAACTGGCTGGCAGATGGCACCATCACGCGAATTTGATCACCGCGATTAACGCCCAACTGTGAGGCCAGCTGTTCACCGAGGATGACATTATATTTCCCCGACTCGAGGTCAGTTTGTTTCACATTGACCAGATACGGCGTTAGTGGATCTTTTTGCGCCGGGTCGATACCCAGCATCACCCCGACCGCCACGCTGCGCGCGCTTTGCAGTACCACATCACCGGTAGTGATAGGTGCGACGCGATTAACGCCGTCCAGTTTGACTGCCGTTTCCGGGAGTTGCTGCGGGTTAAGAGAGCCATGCTCAGAAGAGAGAATTGCCTGTGGCATCAGGCCAAGGATGTTGTTTTGCAGCTCGCGCTCAAAGCCGTTCATCACTGACAATACTGTGACCAGCGCCATCACCCCGAGGGTAATGCCGATGGTAGAAAGCCAGGAGACGAAACGACCGAAGCGATCCGCTGCACGCCCACGCATGTAACGCAGGCCAATAAATAGAGCGACAGGTTGGTACATGAAATCCGTCTGGTTGCTGTTAGCAAAGACACGAGTATATAAGCGAAAGCAAGATGGGTAAACGTCTGAACTGTAAGTGATCGTCAGGGCTAATCTGAAAAGTACCAGCAAATCAATCGGCTAAAGGGCCTCATTTTCTCATCGGCCTTGTGGCCTGATCTTTATCTGAAAAATAACCAAATACAGACAGATACGCATTACACCACGCGACTCGCCCCGCAGGATTAACAGCATGTTAAATAAAAAGAGCGTGTTGTCCTGATGAAACAAAAAGAGCTATGGATTAACCAGATCAAAGGGTTATGTATTTGTCTGGTGGTAATTTATCACTCGGTCATTACCTTTTATCCGCATCTGACCACTTTCCAGCATCCGTTATCGGAAGTCCTGAGCAAATGCTGGATCTATTTCAATCTTTACCTTGCGCCCTTTCGTATGCCGGTTTTTTTCTTTATTTCCGGCTACTTGATTCGCCGCTATATCGACAGCGTACCCTGGGGAAATTGTCTCGATAAACGCATCTGGAACATCTTCTGGGTGTTGGCGCTTTGGGGCGTGGTGCAGTGGCTGGCGTTAAGTGCGCTGAACCCGTGGCTGGCGCCTGAGCGCGATTTAAGTAATGCCTCCAATGCTGCTTATGCCGATTCCACCGGCGAATTCCTGCACGGGATGATCACCGCCAGCACCAGCTTGTGGTATCTGTATGCTTTAATTGTCTATTTCGTGATATGTAAAATTTTTAACCGCCTGGCACTGCCGTTATTCGTTCTGTTTGTGCTGATGAGTGTGGCGGTTAATTTCGTTCCCACGCCATGGTGGGGAATGAACAGTGTGATCCGCAATTTGCCTTATTACAGCCTTGGTACATGGTTTGGCGCAACATTAATGACCTGTGTTAAAGAGGTGCCGTTGCGCCGCCATCTGCTGATGGCTTCTTTGCTGGCCGTTCTGGCGGTTGCTGCCTGGTTGTTTAATATCTCGCTGCTGTTGTCGCTGGTATCGATTGTAGTGATCATGAAACTGTTTTATCAGTACGAGCAGCGTTTCGGTATGCGTTCCTCCAGCCTACTGAATGTGATTGGTTCTAACACCATTGCCATCTACACCACCCATCGCATTCTGGTAGAGATATTCAGCTTAAGTCTGATTCCGCAAATGAATGCAGCCCGCTGGTCGCCGCAACTCGAACTAACGCTCCTGCTGGTTTATCCTTTTGTCAGTTTGTTGATTTGTACTGTTGCTGGATTACTGGTGCGAAAATTTTCACAACGCGCATTCAGCGACCTGTTGTTCTCCCCGCCTTCTCTGCCTGCCACCAGTTACTCTCGTTAAGCCATCGCCCCAGCCGGGGCGATTCAATTTGCTAAACCATCTCGATTACGGATAATGAACAGCATTGCTTATCAGAGATAGGCCCCCATATGTTGGGGCATATCCTAACGAGACTCTGACAACCGTTATGCCTGAACAATATCGTTATACGCTGCCCGTCAAAGCGGGTGAGCAGCGTCTGCTGGGCGAGTTAACTGGCGCTGCCTGCGCGACGCTGGTGGCGGAAATTGCCGAACGTCACGCCGGTCCGGTGGTACTCATTGCACCAGATATGCAAAATGCTCTGCGTTTGCATGATGAAATCAGCCAGTTTACCGATCAGATGGTGATGAATCTGGCGGACTGGGAAACACTCCCTTACGACAGTTTTTCGCCTCATCAGGACATTATCTCCTCGCGCCTTTCCACCCTTTACCAGCTACCGACGATGCAGCGTGGCGTACTGATTGTTCCGGTGAATACGCTTATGCAGCGCGTTTGCCCGCACAGTTTTCTCCACGGTCATGCGCTGGTGATGAAAAAAGGTCAGCGCCTGTCACGAGATGCATTACGAACCCAACTGGACAGCGCAGGTTATCGCCATGTTGATCAGGTGATGGAGCACGGCGAATACGCCACGCGCGGCGCGTTGTTGGATCTCTTCCCGATGGGCAGCGAGCTACCTTATCGTCTTGATTTCTTTGATGATGAAATCGACAGCCTGCGTGTATTTGACGTCGATAGCCAGCGCACGCTGGAAGAAGTTGAAGCCATCAACCTGCTGCCCGCACACGAATTCCCGACCGATAAAGCGGCAATTGAACTGTTCCGCAGCCAGTGGCGCGATACCTTCGAAGTGAAGCGCGATCCGGAACATATTTACCAGCAAGTGAGTAAAGGCACATTGCCTGCCGGGATCGAGTACTGGCAGCCGCTATTCTTCAGCGAACCGCTGCCGCCACTGTTCAGTTATTTCCCTGCCAATACATTGCTGGTGAATACTGGCGATCTGGAAAACAGTGCCGAACGTTTCCAGGCTGACACGCTGGCGCGTTTTGAAAGCCGTGGCGTCGATCCAATGCGACCGCTGTTACCGCCACAATCGCTCTGGCTGCGGGTGGACGAGCTCTTTTCAGAGCTGAAAAACTGGCCCCGCGTGCAGCTAAAAGCTGAACATTTACCGACAAAAGCAGCGAATGCCAATTTAGGCTTCGAGAAGCTGCCAGACCTGGCCGTTCAGGCGCAACAAAAAGCGCCGCTGGATGCGCTGCGTAAGTTCCTCGAGTCTTTCGACGGTCCGGTGGTGTTCTCGGTAGAAAGTGAAGGTCGCCGTGAAGCGCTGGGTGAACTGCTCGCGCGAATTAAAATTGCCCCGCAACGCATTATGCGTCTTGATGAAGCCAGCGACCGTGGGCGTTATTTGATGATTGGCGCTGCCGAACATGGTTTTGTCGATACGGTGCGTAATCTGGCGCTGATCTGCGAAAGCGATCTGCTCGGTGAACGCGTTGCCCGCCGTCGTCAGGATTCTCGCCGTGCCATCAACCCCGATACACTGATCCGCAACCTTGCGGAATTGCATATTGGTCAGCCAGTGGTGCATCTGGAGCACGGCGTCGGGCGCTATGCCGGAATGACCACGCTGGAAGCTGGCGGCATTACTGGCGAGTATTTGATGCTCACCTATGCCAACGATGCCAAACTGTATGTTCCGGTGTCGTCACTGCATCTGATTAGCCGTTACGCGGGTGGCGCGGAAGAAAACGCCCCGCTGCATAAACTTGGCGGCGATGCATGGTCACGCGCGCGGCAGAAAGCGGCGGAAAAAGTGCGTGATGTGGCGGCGGAATTGCTGGATATCTACGCGCAACGCGCCGCCAAAGAGGGCTTCGCGTTTAAGCACGATCGTGAGCAATATCAATTGTTCTGCGATAGCTTCCCGTTTGAAACCACGCCGGATCAGGCGCAAGCCATTAATGCTGTGCTTAGCGACATGTGTCAGCCGCTGGCAATGGATCGTCTGGTGTGCGGCGATGTTGGCTTTGGTAAAACAGAAGTCGCGATGCGCGCCGCTTTCCTGGCGGTAGAGAATCACAAGCAGGTGGCGGTGTTGGTGCCAACCACCCTTCTCGCGCAACAGCATTACGACAACTTCCGCGACCGTTTCGCCAACTGGCCGGTACGCATCGAAATGATCTCCCGTTTCCGCAGCGCCAAAGAGCAGACGCAAATCCTTGCGGAAGTGGCGGAAGGGAAAATCGATATTCTGATCGGTACGCACAAACTGCTGCAAAATGACGTCAAGTTTAAAGATTTAGGCTTGCTGATTGTCGATGAAGAACACCGCTTCGGGGTGCGTCATAAAGAGCGCATTAAAGCGATGCGGGCGAACGTGGATATTCTGACGCTTACCGCTACGCCAATCCCACGTACGCTGAATATGGCGATGAGCGGAATGCGTGACCTGTCGATTATCGCCACGCCACCCGCCCGTCGTCTGGCTGTTAAAACGTTTGTCCGCGAGTATGACAGTCTGGTGGTTCGGGAGGCGATTCTGCGTGAAATTTTGCGCGGGGGGCAGGTTTATTATCTCTACAATGATGTGGAAAACATCCAGAAAGCCGCCGAGCGGCTGGCGGAACTGGTGCCAGAAGCGCGGATTGCCATCGGTCACGGGCAGATGCGTGAGCGCGAACTGGAACGGGTGATGAATGATTTCCATCATCAACGTTTCAACGTGCTGGTTTGTACCACCATTATCGAAACCGGAATCGACATCCCTACCGCCAACACCATTATCATTGAACGCGCGGATCACTTCGGTCTGGCGCAGCTGCACCAGTTGCGCGGTCGCGTCGGACGTTCGCATCATCAGGCATATGCATGGCTGCTGACGCCGCATCCGAAAGCGATGACTACCGATGCGCAAAAACGTCTTGAAGCGATTGCCTCGCTGGAAGATCTCGGGGCAGGCTTTGCGCTGGCAACGCACGATCTGGAGATCCGCGGCGCGGGTGAATTGCTTGGCGAAGAACAGAGCGGCTCGATGGAAACCATCGGTTTCTCGCTGTATATGGAGTTGCTGGAAAACGCCGTCGATGCACTGAAAGCCGGACGCGAGCCGTCGCTGGAAGATCTCACCAGCCAGCAAACAGAAGTCGAGCTGCGGATGCCGTCGCTATTGCCAGATGATTTCATCCCTGACGTGAATACGCGTTTGTCGTTCTATAAACGTATTGCCAGCGCCAAAACGGAAAACGAACTGGAAGAGATCAAAGTCGAGCTTATCGATCGCTTCGGCCTGCTGCCGGATCCGGCGCGTACCCTGCTGGATATTGCCCGTCTGCGTCAGCAAGCGCAGAAACTGGGGATCAGGAAGTTGGAAGGTAATGAGAAAGGCGGCGTGATCGAATTTGCCGAGAAGAATCACGTGAATCCAGCCTGGCTGATTGGTTTGCTGCAAAAACAGCCGCAGCATTATCGCCTTGATGGCCCGACGCGCCTGAAGTTTATTCAGGATTTGAGCGAGCGGAAAACGCGTATCGAATGGGTTCGCCAGTTTATGCGTGAACTGGAAGAGAACGCGATCGCTTAATGGTGATATCGGGGGCGTTTCTGCGCCCCCATCTGTAACATTTACAAATTCTTTGCACTTCCCTGCACTATCCGACACTGTCACCATCCATAATTCAGGCTTATCTTTTTATTACAATAACCTTATATTTATTATGGACTTTTGGTGATGATCAAAACGCGTTTTTCTCGCTGGCTAACGTTTTTTACGTTCGCCGCTGCCGTGGCGCTGACGCTACCGGCAAAAGCCAACACCTGGCCGCTCCCGCCAGCGGGCAGTCGTCTGGTTGGCGAAAATAAATTTCATGTGGTGGAAAATGACGGTGGTTCGCTGGAAGCCATCGCCAAAAAATATAACGTCGGCTTTCTCGCTCTGTTACAGGCTAACCCCGGCGTTGATCCTTACGTGCCACGCGCGGGTAGCGTGTTAACGATTCCGTTGCAAACTCTACTACCAGACGCGCCGCGCGAAGGCATTGTGATCAACATTGCGGAGCTGCGTCTCTATTACTACCCGCCGGGTAAAAATTCGGTAACCGTGTATCCAATAGGTATTGGTCAGTTAGGTGGTGACACGCTGACACCGACAATGGTGACCACCGTTTCTGACAAACGTGCAAACCCAACCTGGACGCCAACCGCAAACATCCGCGCCCGTTATAAAGCACAGGGAATTGAGTTGCCTGCGGTAGTTCCTGCTGGACCAGATAACCCAATGGGCCATCATGCGATTCGTCTGGCGGCCTATGGCGGCGTTTATTTGCTTCACGGTACGAACGCCGATTTCGGTATTGGCATGCGGGTAAGTTCTGGCTGTATTCGTCTGCGTGATGACGATATCAAAACACTCTTTAGCCAGGTCACCCCAGGCACCAAAGTGAATATCATCAACACGCCGATAAAAGTCTCTGCCGAACCAAACGGTGCGCGTCTGGTTGAAGTGCATCAGCCGCTGTCAGAGAAGATTGATGACGATCCGCAGCTATTGCCGATTACGCTGAATAGCGCAATGCAATCATTTAAAGATGCAGCACAAACTGATGCTGAAGTGATGCAGCATGTGATGGATGTCCGTTCCGGGATGCCGGTAGATGTGCGCCGCCATCAACTGAGCCCACAATCGCTGTAACTCCCGGATAAAAAAATCCCCGCGGCACAGTATGTCGCGGGGAAAAAAGCAGCAATAGCGGGCATTAATGAGGGTTAATGCTTATTTATAAATGACTGCCGTTCCGTGGAGGGTATTCGGACCGGTTACTGAAGTAATACGGAAAGATTTTGCGCCCATCTCATCCGCTTTTTGTGCCAGCTGTTCTTCCAGCGATCCCAGATTTGTCCCCGCGTTAGCACTAATTGTACCCACTTTTTGTTGGCCTTCTGGTGTTGCCTGAACTTCGACAGCAGCAAAGCTGGCAAATGACATGGAACTTAAAATCGCCGCAGCGATGAGGGTTTTTACGTTTTTCATAATAGTGGCCTTATGCAGGTGAATGGCGTCGCAAGAAATTACTTAACGATCGATAACTAAATGATAGATGTGATCTTGATCACATACAAGAAGTTTTTTATAACAATCATTAATTAAATTAAAAAACTTTAAATTTCAGTTAAATAGAGAGTTTTTATTTTTCTATTTTCTGGACTGGTGAAGGGAGGTGATTATTTTTATAATAACCATTCATTCACAGCCACCAGGTACAATGGCATCATGGCAACAGACTCAACACATTGTGTAAAAAAAAGCCGTGGCCGCCCAAAAGTGTTCGACAGGGACGCCGCGCTTGATAAGGCCATGAAATTGTTCTGGCAGCACGGTTATGAAGCGACTTCCCTTGCGGACCTCGTTGAAGCGACCGGAGCCAAAGCGCCAACGCTCTACGCGGAATTTACCAACAAAGAGGGGTTATTTCGCGCCGTACTCGACCGTTATATCGATCGCTTTGCCGCTAAGCATGAAGCGCAGTTGTTTTGTGAAGAAAAAAGCGTGGAGTCTGCACTGGCGGACTATTTCGCTGCCGTCGCCAGCTGCTTTACCAGCAAAGACACCCCCGCGGGTTGCTTTATGATTAACAACTGCACCACGCTTTCAGCGGATTCGGGCGATATTGCTCATACGGTGAAATCACGTCACGCAATGCAAGAACGCACCTTGCAGCAGTTTTTAAGTCAACGCCAGGCACGCGGGGAAATTCCCGCCCACTGTGACGTAACGCATCTTGCGGAATTTCTTAATTGTATTATTCAGGGGATGTCGATAAGCGCCCGTGAAGGCGCATCGCTGGAAAAACTGATGCTGATTGCCCGGACAACGCTGCGTTTATGGCCTGAACTGGTGAAGTAAGACGCAAAAAAAGCCCCTCAGCCTGAGCGAATGAGGGGCTAAATTGCAGAGTACAGCCTTGTTATACTTTGTTATTCAGAACCAGTTGCCCATTGTTATCTAATGGGATTTGCGTACCCGGATCGCTGTTCATCCGAATTTTGCCCTGCTGATCGCCAATCTTATAGGTCACATCATAACCGAGCATTTTTTCTGACTTGTCATACACCGTTTTACAACGCTGCTGCGTAGTAGTGTAAGTATCGCTTTCCTGGAGAGAGCCCTGGATCTGGTTACCGGCATATCCACCGCCCAGCGCCCCCACAACAGTGGCGACATCTTTACCGCGACCACCACCAAACTGATGCCCTATCACCCCGCCAGCGACGGCCCCGAGGACCGAACCAGCAATGCGGTTTTCATCCTGTACCGGTCGGCGATGGGTCACCGTGACATTGCGGCACTCCTGGCGCGGTGTTTTAACCGTTTCCTTGATTGGGGTTGCAGAAACAACCTGAGCGTATTGCGGGCCACGTTCAAACACGTTCAGACTGGCCACTGCCGCTACGCCAAGCGCAGCCGCTACACCAATCCCGATACCCGCCAACATTGATTTATTCACGGGAACACCTCCTTCTTTGCAGTTATGACAATCATGCAAGCGAAGGGGGAAAGCAGCTATCAGACAGAAGATGAAAAGCGTGGGAATAGCAGGAAAAGCTGAAGGATTCAGAGAAGTCTGAAAGGATACCTGATACGACGCGGCTACCGATCGCACTGTTCCTCAAGGGCGGATGAGGCGTTTACGCCACATCCGCCAGTGTACGCCGATTAATGCAACTTCAAACGCGGACGGATAACGCGGTTGATACTGCCCACCAGCATCATTAATCCGGTTTTAAAGTAGCCATGCAGCGCAATCTGATGCATTCGGTATAGCGAGATGTACACAAAGCGCGCAATTCGTCCTTCAATCATCATTGAACCGCGCGTCAGGTTACCCATCAGGCTACCGACGGTGGAGAAGTTGGACAGCGATACCAACGAACCGTGATCCTTATACTGATAATTTTTCAGCGGTTTACCGTTCATCTGCGCCAGAATGTTGTTCATTGCGCAGGTCGCCATCTGATGTGCGGCCTGAGCACGCGGCGGTACAAAGCCCCCTTCCGGACGCGGGCATGACGCACAGTCACCAATAGCGTAAATGTCTGGATCGCGCGTGGTTTGCAGCGTCGGTTCCACCACCAGTTGGTTGATACGGTTGGTTTCAAGACCACCAATATCTTTCAGGAAATCTGGTGCTTTTATCCCGGCAGCCCACACCATCAGATCGGCCTGAATATATTCACCATCTTTAGTGTGCAAACCGCCTTCATCGGCACTGGTAACCATAGTTTGCGTCAGCACGCGAACGCCCAGTTTCGTTAACTCATTGTGAGCCGCAGCAGAGATACGCGGCGGTAACGCTGGCAAAATTCGCTCTCCCGCTTCCACCAGAGTAACGTTCAGGGCTTCGTTGGTCAGCCCTTTGTAACCGTAACTGTGCAGTTGTTTCACGGCATTGTGCAATTCGGCAGAGAGCTCTACGCCGGTCGCGCCGCCGCCAACAATCGCAATATTCACTTTGCCATTGGCGCCCAGGTTAGCAGAAAACTTCAGGAACAGATTCAGCATCTCCTGATGGAAACGACGTGCCTGATGCGGGTTATCAAGGAAAATGCAGTTCTCTTTTACGCCCGGCGTGTTGAAATCGTTAGAGGTGCTACCCAGCGCCATCACCAGCGTGTCGTAAGCAATTTTCCGCTCTGGAACTAACAATTCACCTTTTTCGTCGCGCAGTTCAGCAATGGTGATTGTTTTCGCTTCACGATCGATATCAACCACAGATCCCAGCTGAAACTGGAAACCATGATTACGCGCATGGGCCAGATAGCTCAGCGCATCAACGCCTTCATCGAGCGATCCGGTCGCCACTTCGTGCAGCAACGGTTTCCACAGGTGGCTGTGGTTACGATCGACCAACGTAATTTTGGCTTTTTTCTTGCGCCCCAGCTTATCTCCAAGCTGTGTTGCCATTTCCAGCCCACCAGCACCGCCGCCGACAATCACAATTTTTTTCAATGGCGTAGTCAACGTGACCCCCTTAAATTTATTAACCAATTGTTAACTAATGGTTATTAACATAGCTCTTAATTAACAACAGGTTACAGCAATGAAAATGTTCTTCGCTATTGAGAATAACATGAATGGTGCATTGGTCATACCAAAATTGATGTTAATCAAGTTTTGTTGCTGAAAAGATAGGCGGCTTTACCTGTTGAGATCAAAAAACAGAGTTTATTGTTTATTATTCGAGCTAATTCAGGAGAGTGATGCGTATATGGAGGGCGTTTGGTAGGCCTGATAAGACGCGAACGGCGTCGCATCAGGCACATTGCCAGTGTCGGATGCGGCGTGAACGCCTTATCCGACCTACAGAATCCGGGGCCGCATCAGGTACCGGCCAGGTTACCTGATGCGACGATGCCAATTAACCGAGGGTTTTGAATGCTTTAATGCGCTGCAAATGCGGAGAGATATTTTTGAATTTGTGTGTCTGCTCTTCGTCCCAGACAATCTCGTAATAATGATGCAACTCTTCAGATGTCCGCTGACTGTTAAGCGCTTCATCGTGACGCGACAAAATCACCAGGCAACGATCGCGATTCTTCTCACGGAAGTTGGTCACACACTTGGTGGCAATATCGGCATACTCTTCCGGGCGATCAATCTTCCCTTCCATGTTCTCATAAGGGAACAAATTGGGATTGAAGATCACCTGGCGAATATCACAGAGAAAACCAATCCGCTCTGCCCAATAACCGCCCAGACCAACACCACAAATGAGCGGGCGCTCGTCGACGTTCAGTTGCAGCATTTTGTCCACTTCTTTGAGCAAATGCTGCATATCATGTTTCGGATGCCGCGTACTGTAGCTTATTAGCCGTACATCCGGGTCAATAAACTGCAATTGTAAGACTTTCTCGTGGTTACCCGGACTGTTAGAGTCAAAACCGTGCAAATAGATAATCATCGCTTCCTCACATAAGCCAGGGTTAATGACCTGCCTTCTCTTCCTGCCAGCGTTCATGTAACTGATTCAGACGGGCGCTGATCTCTTTCCAGCGAGCCGAGTCCATCAGTTCCTGTCGCGAAAATGAACCTTTATGATACAAACGTGTAACACGTTCTGCCTTGATCGGTGACAGATTATCTAACACGCTGACGGCCCCTTTACGATTATTGCAGACCAGGATCATATCGCAACCTGCATCCAGTGATGCCTGTCCACGCTCGGCATAACTGCCCATAATCGCGGCACCTTCCATCGATAAATCGTCAGAGAAAATCACGCCGTCAAACCCCAGCTCCTGACGTAAAACAGTTTTCAGCCAGTGGGGAGAACCGCTCGCCGGACGCGGATCAACATCGCTGTAGATCACATGCGCGGGCATAATGGCATCGAGTTTATTTTCGCAAATTAACGTACTGAAAACCGACATATCTTTGGCACGAATTTCCGCTTGCGGGCGTGGGTCGCACGGCGTCTCTTTGTGTGAATCTGCAGTTACGGCACCGTGACCAGGAAAATGTTTACCGGTGGTTTTCATTCCGGCTTCATGCATCCCATCAATAAACCGACTGGCGATTGCCAGGGCTTTTTCTGGGTCGGCATGATAAGAACGTTCACCAATCGCCGCGCTGATATGTCCTACGTCCAGCACTGGCGCAAAGCTGATATCAATATCCATAGCGATCATTTCGCTGGCCATCAGCCAACCTGCCTCTTGCGCCAGTTTGCCCCCCTCTTCCATTCCTAACAGCGCAGCGAATGATTGCGCTGCCGGTAAGCGGGTAAAACCGTCACGAAAACGCTGCACACGTCCACCTTCCTGATCCACCGCCACCACCAGGTGATTGCGTGAAGCTGCGCGGATCTGGCGTACCAGTTCGCGCAACTGTGCTGGATCATGATAGTTACGTGTAAAGAGAATCAGCCCTCCCACCAGCGGATGCGCAAGTATTTCGCGCTCTTCCGCGTCCAGTTCATAACCTTCAACATCCAACATTACTGGACCCACACTGCTCTCCTTATTGTTTTATTGATAGCTGCCGCCAGGTGTCATTGGCCAGCCTGATAAATTGTTGATCGCCGGTTTGTTGCCAGCGGTACTCAAACCACCCTGCTTTCAGCATCAGTAACCAGGGAAACCAGCGCCTGACCTGATGCCACAAATGCGCCGGATTAATATTTGCCCGCACGGCATAGTCATTAACTAATTGCCGGTGCTGCTCACTATTTTCCACCCACACCGCCGCCAGTTCCAGAGCGATATCGCCATCACCGGCATACTCCCAGTCAATGAGTTTTAGCCCTGACGAGGTATAGACTAAGTTCCCTGCATGAACATCCATATGCAACGGACTTAATCGTAACGGTTGTGGTTCGCGCGCTTTACGCAGACGTTTTAACAGTCGCAACCATCCCGCTGTTCGCCGCGCCGGATCGCTTCGCTGCCAGTACCGTTCCAGTAACGGCAGCAGGGTTATTCGCCAGCCAAAACGCGGTTGTTGATGCAGATAATACAGCAAGCCTGCCAGTTCGTCGGTATCCGGCAATTGCGTTTTTACCTCGCCGGGCAAATAGTCGACCGCCATCCAGCCACGGAGATAGAGACGTGGCTTCGGTGCAAGGTATGCCGGTAATCTTGATAACGCCCGGTACTGGCGCAGAAACACGGACTGCGGCGCATCAGGATCGTGAGTCTGACGCACAACAAAACGCTGATCCTGATGTTCAATGAGAAAACTCCCGCCGCTAAGTCCACTGTTAAACGTCGCGACGGGGTGATACTGCGGGAAATAGCGCGACAATAACTCGTCGCGCGTGATGGGATTATTGTTGCTGAACGGCACCTTTACCTGACCAGATAATTTCGCCCGTCTGCACCAGCATCAACTGCATTTGCAGGGTCGGAGCGTTAACGTTGCCAGAGGCGCTGGAGTACAGCACGTAATGAGCCCCCACGTTGCGAGCAATACCAATGGCTTTACTACGAGTGCCTAAGCTATCCTGCGGCGACAAACCTAACTGCTGCTTGGCCATCGAAAGCTGCTGGGCGGAAACGAGGGTAAATTTACCGTTATTAGCCAGTGCATTGCGCAGCGTTTCTGTCGCTTCCCCGGTATTCAAAGAACCATTGGTGCGGTTATTGACGCTATCAACCAGCAAGACGCTGCCTGCGGTCACGCCATCGGCCCCAAGCATCTTACCGACCATCGGCTGCATTGCGCCATTCCAGTCATAATGACGAATATGCGGCACAGGCGGTGCGGTTTGGTCTTCGTGCTCAATTGGCCCTGGCTGCTCCGGGATCGTCGGCACTGATGGCACTGTGGGTACTGGCTGTTGCGGCTCAGCCGGTTGCTCCGGCGCAGGTTTTACCTCTTCTACCGGTGCGGGTTCACGTGGCCCCACACACCCGGCAAGAAACATCGCCAGCGCGGTGATTAAGGCGTAGCGACTCATTTTTGTCATCAAGATTCACCCCTTACAAATAAAGATAAAGTCTGACTTTGTGCGCTCCAAGAAAATTGGCGCTGCCGTACAGAGTCACCGCTGAACGTGCGGGAATGGTGACGCTGCGCGGCGTTTCCAGAGGGTGCATCTCAAGCCCCCTGGCGTCATACCAGTAAAAACGATAATGAACGGTAACGGGTTCTTGCCTTTCGTTATAAAGCGTCGAGGATGCTGAAGGCTGAATATCAGACGTTGAAAGAACGGGCTTTTCTGCGCTAATGCCCGCTGCCAGCAAAGATGACTCCATCACCAGTGACTGTTCATCATTCACCGGGATTTCCGGATGTGAACGACAACCGACCAGCAATAGCAACGCCAAAGACGCCAGTCCAAAGCATCCTTTTCTCATCGTTACAGGCCTTTATGCGCCAGCATTGGTCCCAACGGACGGCCACCCAGCAGGTGCATATGAATGTGATAGACCTCTTGTCCGCCATGACGGTTGGTATTCATGATCAAACGATAGCCATCTTCGGCAATACCTTCTTGCTCAGCAATTTTTGCCGCTACGGTTATCATGCGTCCCAGCGCCTGCTCATGCTCAGCTGACACGTCGTTCACGGTAGGGATAAGGATATTTGGAATGATCAGAATATGCGTTGGCGCTTGCGGCGAAATATCGCGAAACGCCGTTACCAGCTCATCCTGGTAGACGATATCGGAGGGGATCTCACGACGAATAATTTTGCTGAAAATAGTTTCTTCTGCCACGACATTTTCCTTTTTCAAATTGCCATGCGTTGCGCCATGCTACGCCGCGCCACACTGCGAGTATAGAGTATGGTCGAGTTAAACCTGCTCTTTCAACCTTAAGCCACGATTTATAAGCAAAAAATCGTTTTACTGCCGTATACATCGCCATTATTCCCATTTTTGCCTATGAATGGGCCGAAAACACCTTTTCTCTTTGGTTTAGATAATAACAGGGATATAGGCTACCAGGCCCTTCCTGCTACCACCAGCATTGCTTTGACAGTTTCCTTCCACTGCCGGGCAAAATTGCTATGCGCAGGTGGAACTGTTCGCCTGTTATCAGGCAACCCCAAACGTCTCATTGCTGGAAATAATCTGCTCGACAAAACCTACGATATCAACGTGAAAGGAACTATCGTCCCGGCGCAACACGCAATTTAATGATGACCGGTCTGATTAGCGGCTGTAAAAAAGGCAGCCATTCGGCTGCCTCAGTCTCCCCAACGTCTTACGGATTAGTTGTTGCGGATGTACTCATCCATTTCGGTTTTCAGGTTATCGGATTTCGTACCGAAAATCGCCTGAACACCGGAACCAGCAACCACTACGCCCGCTGCGCCCAGTTTCTTCAGGCCAGCCTGATCCACTTTGGACACATCAGCGACGCTAACACGCAGACGGGTAATACATGCGTCAAGGTTAGTGATGTTTTCTTTACCACCAAATGCAGCAACCAGAGCCGGTGCCATTTCGCTGGTGCCGGTAGCTTTCGCATCTTCAGTTGCGTCTTCACGGCCCGGGGTTTTCAGATCCAGAGCTTTAATCAGCACGCGGAAGATGGTGTAGTAAACAATCGCATAACCGATACCGACAATCGGGAACAGCCACAGCTTGCTGCTGTTACCAGACAGGACGATGAAGTCGATCAGACCGTGCGAGAACGATGTACCATCGCGCATACCCAGCAGGATACAGATCGGGAATGCCAGACCTGCCAGAATCGCGTGGATGATGTACAGGATCGGCGCAACGAACATGAAGGAGAACTCGATTGGCTCGGTAATACCGGTCAGGAACGAGGTCAACGCCGCGGAGATCATGATACCGCCCACTTTAGCGCGGTTTTCTGGTTTAGCAGAGTGCCAGATAGCAATCGCGGCAGCCGGCAGACCGTACATTTTGAACAGGAAGCCGCCAGACAGTTTACCCGCAGTCGGGTCACCCGCCATATAACGCGGAATGTCACCGTGGAATACCTGACCTGCGGCGTTGGTGTATTCACCAATCTGCATCTGGAAAGGTACGTTCCAGATGTGGTGCAGACCAAACGGTACCAGGCAGCGTTCGATGAAGCCGTAGATGCCAAACGCAACTACCGGGTTCTGGTAAGCAGCCCACTGGGAGAAGGTCTGAATGGCGGAACCAATTGGCGGCCAAATAAAGGACAGCACAACGCCAGTAAAGATGGCAGCCAGGCCAGAAATGATCGGCACAAAGCGTTTACCGGCAAAGAAGCCAAGATACTCAGGCAGCTTAATACGGTAGAAACGGTTAAACATGTACGCTGCAATCGCACCGGAGATGATCCCCCCGAGTACGCCCGTATCCGCCAGGTGTTTAGCGGCAATTTCTTCAGCAGGTAAATGCAGTACCAGCGGCGCAACCACGGCCATGGTTTTTACCATGATGCCGTAGGCAACAACTGCGGCCAGAGCGGATACGCCATCGTTATTGGTAAAGCCGAGGGCGACACCAATTGCAAAAATCAGTGGCATGTTTGCAAAAACGGAACCGCCCGCTTCTGCCATAACATGCGATACAACGGCGGGCAGCCAGCTGAAATTCGCGGAACCGACGCCAAGCAGAATACCTGCGATAGGCAGTACGGATACCGGCAGCATCAGCGATTTACCGACCTTTTGCAGGTTAGCAAATGCATTCTTAAACATAATTGAGAGTGCTCCTGAGTATGGGTGCTTTTAACGTTCTCACGCGTGGCAAGGGGGGGAGAACCTTGCCGTGTACAGGGCGTCTAAGCGCCCTTTATTTATTACACAGAGTAAAATAATTCATTATCGATTTGTTTGACGGCTATCACGTTTCAACTTCGGACCTTTAGCGAAGTTGCACGTATTGACAAAATAAATGCCATAATGCATCAAACATGGTTATTCACCGCCCAATTTGCGGCGGTGAACTTTACTCGTTTTAGTAATTAATTACGAGCCTTAAAATAAATTCATTTAACGGATGGATTGAAGGCGGGAAGCGTCGATGTGAAACAGGCGGGCGAAGTTATCGGTGGTTACCTGCGCCAGCTCTTCAACGGCAACACCTTTCAACACAGCCATGTATTCAGCAACATCACGAACCATTGCAGGTTGATTCTCTTTTCCTCGATGCGGCACAGGTGCCAGATAAGGCGCGTCAGTTTCGACCAGTAACCGGTCGAGCGGCACATAACGCGCGGCATCACGTAGTTGTTCTGCATTACGGAAAGTCACAATGCCGGAGAAGGAGATGTAAAATCCAAGATCCAGTAATTTGCCTGCCGTTTCTCTGTCCTCTGTAAAACAGTGTAGTACGCCACCGCAATCCGTCACCTTTTCTTCGCGCAGAATTGCCAGCGTATCGGCGCGGGCGTCACGCGTATGGACAATAACCGGCTTGTTCAGTTCACGACCAATCTGGATATGGTGGATGAAAGACTCTTGCTGACGCACTTTAGTTTCCGGCGTGTAATAATAATCCAGCCCGGTTTCCCCGAGAGCAACAACGCCCTCTTCCGCCGCCAGGCGGCGCAAATCTTCCACATCATAGGGATCGTTCTGGTTGAGCGGATGCACGCCGCAAGAAAATACGACGTTGTCTCGTTCGCCTACCAGATCCCGCATATGCAGATAACCCGGTAATGTCGTGGCGACCGCCAGACAAAATTTCACATCGCGCGCAGCGGCTTTCGCCAGAACGTCATCCACGTCCTTATGCAAAGATTCATAATCCAGACCATCGAGATGGCAGTGTGAGTCGACTAAAAACATGATGTCTCTCTTAAAGATGAGGAACCGGTAGCACAACGCCCGGTTGCAGGTAATGCTCAATACGCAGTAAAAGATCGGTGATGAGAAGCTCGCGGTTTACGCCAGTGACAGAAATTAACTGCTCACGAGTGTGACAAACATCCCCCAGTATAGCCTGCAGGCGCGCGGGAGAAAGCTGGTTTGCCAGCGCAGCAACAACGCCCGGCACATCAACATTGGTAACCTGCGAAGCGCCATACTTGCGCTTGAGCGCGTCCATCATCAGGGTTGCCAGCCAGTGCAGACGCGCCGGAGCTTGTTCATGATTAAGTGTGGGCAACAGGGAATACCAGTCGCCAGATTGCACACTGTGAGCCAACGCCTGGCAAAGTGTTTCGCGGGCCTGCCAGGTATCTCCCTGAAACAACGCCAACGCCGCGCCTGGCGAACCGGCGCTTAAGCGCAGTGCGGCAAGTAACGCGTCCTGTGACATTGTCACTTCACGTGAAAGCCAGGTCACGGCGTACTGTTCTGGCGGTGGTGCGAGGTAATGTAGCCGACAACGACTACGTAATGTCGCCAGTAAACGTTCAAGCTCCCGGGTAGCAAGGAAAAACCAGGTTTCTGCCGGCGGCTCTTCCAGTGTTTTTAGCAAAGCGTTCGCCGCAGCGTCGGTCAGCAAGGCGGCATCGGTTATCCAGACAACCTTAGCACCGCCTAAACGCGCGTGCTCATTCAGTTTTTCGGTGACTTCACGCACCGCATCAATACCCAGCGCGTTCTTCCCTTTTTCGGGAGCAAGGGTGTAATAGTCGGGATGCGTTCCCGCCTGCATCAACTGACATCCACGACAGTGGCCGCAGCTTTTATGCCCTTCTGGTTGTTGGCACAGGAGGTAACGGCTTAAAGCGTAGATTAAGGCGTCATCGCCCATGCCAGATAACGCCTGAATGAGTAGCGCATGGTGACCCCTTCCGGCCTGATAGCTGGCTACCAGTTTCTCGAAATCGGGTCTTAACCACGGATACCATCTCATGCGTTATGTTCCTTAACCCAGTGAGTCACGGTGGTGCGAATCGCCTCCATCACTGATTCCAGTGGCTGAGTGGCATCAATGGTGTAAATGCTTTTATCCTGTGCCGCCAGTTCAAGATAGCGAGCGCGAGTACGATTAAAGAAATCGAATGACTCTTGCTCAATGCGATCCAGTTCGCCACGCGCACGGGCGCGTTTTAGCCCCACTTCTGGGGTCACATCAAGATAAAGCGTCAAGTCAGGGCGAAAATCCCCCAGAACAGTATCACGCAGCGTTGCCAGCATATGCTGGTCAATCCCACGACCGCCGCCCTGATACGCCTGAGTGGAGAGATCGTGCCGATCGCCAATCACCCAGGTGCCTTTCGCCAGCGCCGGTTTGATGACAGTTTCCACCAGCTGAACGCGCGCGGCATAAAACATCAGTACTTCGGCTTTATCGGTAATGACTTCATCGCCTACCGATTTGATATCCAGCACCAGGCTTCTTAATTTTTCCGCCAGCTGCGTACCGCCGGGTTCTCGAGTGAAAACCATGTCGCGGATCCCCAGTTGCTCAAGCGTCTCAACCACCACGTTTCGCGCGGTGGTTTTGCCTGCGCCTTCCAGCCCTTCAATGACGATATACTTACTGCGCATTTTTTTCCTTAAGCACTTTCAGGTAATCCTGCACAGACTTGTTATGACTGGCAAGATTGGTATTAAACGTGTGACCGCCTTTACCATCGGCCACAAAATAGAGATACGGCGTTTTCGCCGGATGCGCAGCAGCCTTCAGCGAATCCGCCCCCGGCGTAGCAATCGCGCCTGGCGGCAGACCAGTAATGGTGTAGGTGTTATACGCTGTCGGCGTTTCCAGATCTGCACGAGAAAGTTTGCCATTATAACGCTCTCCCATCCCGTAAATCACCGTCGGGTCGGTTTGCAGGCGCATGCCGATACGTAAACGGTTGATAAATACTGAGGCAACCTGATCGCGCTCGCTGGCAACTGCGGTTTCTTTTTCGATTATCGACGCCATCGTTACCAACTGGTTTTTATCTTTATACGGCAGACCATCCGCTCGTCCATCCCAGGCGCTATCGACCGCTTTCACCATTTTCTTGTGCGCTCGTTTGAGTAACGCGACATCAGTGGTATTAGCGGTATACATCCAGGTGTCTGGCCAAAACCAGCCTTCAATCCACTCTGGATTTTCAAGTTCCAGGGCCTGCGCCACGGTAGCGTATTTATCGTCGCTTAACGTGTGCGTGATATAGGGTGCCTCACGCAATTGTTTGAGGTAGTCGCTCAGACGCATCCCTTCTACCAGGCGTAGCGGAAACTGCGCTTCTTTCCCGCTTTTCAGCAATTGCAGCATTTCGCGCACGGTCATCTGCGGCGTAAAGCGATAAGTCCCGGCTTTGAAATGGGAAAGGTCCGGCTCAATACGCAGCAACCACTGAAAGACTCGGGGGCGATTGATGATTTTATCGGCATACAATTGTTCACCGAGAGCCATTCTTCCGGTTCCAGGTTTCAGGGTGAATATCGTCTCTTCTTTAATAAGTAATTTGCTGTCGGCAAGATGGTGAACCTTCCAGACGCCCACACCAGCGGCGATACCCAGTACCATCAGCAATAACAGGATAATCAAAAACACTTTTTTCATGACTAATTCGGGTGCTCACAAAGTGGGGCTAAATATTCATATAGCGTTGTTGACGAAAAGAAGACATCATCACAGGCACGCACAGGTATAACTGGCATCAGCGCATTACAAACCATCACTTCATCTGCCTGCATCACGTCTTCCAACGAGGCTTGCACTTCGGCAATCTGATAGGAGGATTGTGCCAGTAAACGGATACAGAATTGTCGCATAATACCGTTAACTCCAGCCTGATCCAGACGCGGCGTGTAGACCACGTTGCCTTTACGCCAGAACAAATTAGCTGCACAGCATTCCGTAACCCACCCTTCACTGTCAAGAACCAGCGCCTCGTCGGCGTTTGTCTGCTCAAGATGAGAGCGAATCAACACTTGCTCAAGACGATTAAGATGTTTAATTCCCGCAAGATGAGGATTGCGTCCCAGGCGTACCGGGCTTAGTGCCAGCAGCATTCCCTCTTTGCGTAAGCGGTCGTAATGCGTTGGGTAAGCCATAACTGAGAGCATGCGCGTTGCCGGTCCGCTGTTTAACGTACTGTAACCTCGCCCACCACTGCCACGACTGATCACCACTTTCAGCACGCCATTTTGCTGCTCTGCCGCCAGAGTCGCCATCTCGTGCTCAAGCTGCGTCCAGAAGTCACAAACGATCATTAATCGCTGACAGGCTTCCTGTAGTCGCGTCATGTGCGCGGATAATAAGCTGACTTTACCGTCGATAATTCTGGCTGTCGTGAAACAGCCATCGCCAAACTGTATGGCCCGATCGTTTGCTGCCAGCGAATCCTGTTTATGACCGTTAATTAAGAACATACCGGCTCCTTATAATAGGATTGTAAGTGTGGCAGCATGTTCACTGCGGAACAAGTCTGAATAAAATCTAAGAAAAAAGGCCCGCAAGCGGACCTTTTATGTAGGTGGAAAATGGCGACTTAGATCTTTTTGAAGATCAAAGAACCATTGGTACCACCAAAGCCGAAGGAGTTACACAGGGTGTATTCCATTCCGCTGACCTGACGCGCTTCATGCGGCACAAAATCCAGATCGCAACCTTCATCCGGGTTATCCAGGTTGATGGTCGGCGGAACAGCCTGATCGCGCAGCGCCAGGATGGAGTAGATGGACTCTACTGCACCTGCTGCACCTAACAGGTGACCGGTCATGGATTTCGTGGAGCTTACCAGCACACGGCTTGCAGCTTCACCGAAGATAGTTTTCACGGCCTGCGCTTCAGCTTTATCGCCAGCTGGCGTAGAAGTACCGTGCGCGTTCACGTAGCCAATCTGGCCAGGCTCAATTCCTGCGTCACGCAGAGCATTTGCCATCGCCAGAGCTGCGCCTGCGCCGTTTTCCGGCGGCGACGTCATATGGTAGGCATCGCTGCTCATACCAAAGCCAACGAGTTCAGCGTAAATTTTCGCACCGCGTTTTTTCGCGTGTTCGTACTCTTCAAGTACCAGCATACCGGCGCCATCGCCCAGTACGAAACCATCACGCTCTTTATCCCACGGACGGCTAGCCGCTTGCGGGTTATCATTGCGGGTAGATAATGCACGTGCCGCGCCAAAACCACCAACGCCCAGCGGCGTACTGGCTTTCTCTGCGCCACCTGCAACCATCACGTCAGCATCGCCATACGCGATAATACGCGCAGCTTGACCGATGTTGTGCACGCCAGAAGTACAGGCGGTCGCGATAGAGATGCTTGGGCCACGCAGGCCATACATGATAGTCAGGTGACCTGCCACCATGTTCACAATCGTTGACGGAACGAAGAATGGGCTGATCTTACGCGGACCACCGTTCATCAGAGATGTGTGGTTTTCTTCGATCAGTCCGAGGCCGCCAATCCCGGAGCCAATTGCGGCACCAATGCGGGTTGCGTTCTCTTCCGTTATTTCAAGGCCAGAATCCTGCATGGCCTGAACGCCAGCGACAATTCCATATTGAATGAAGGCATCCATCTTGCGCTGTTCTTTGCGCGAGATAATGTCCTCACAGTTAAAATCCTTTACTAAGCCAGCAAATTTCGTTGCATAGGCGCTAGTATCGAAATGGTCGATTAGGCTGATGCCACTCTGACCGGCAAGCAGAGCTTTCCAGGTAGACTCTACGGTATTGCCGACAGGAGACAACATGCCCAGTCCGGTCACAACTACACGACGCTTAGACACGTTTGTCCTCCAGGGAGGGAAAAAAATGATTCTAGTGGGACAAAAAAGAAAAAACTCAGGCGGTCGAACGACCGCCTGGAGATGTTCACTTACGCCTGGTGGCCGTTGATGTAATCAATGGCAGCCTGAACGGTGGTGATTTTCTCAGCTTCTTCGTCCGGAATCTCAGTATCAAACTCTTCTTCCAGAGCCATTACCAGCTCAACGGTGTCAAGAGAATCCGCGCCCAGGTCTTCAACGAAAGAAGCATTGTTGGTAACTTCTTCCTGCTTAACGCCCAGCTGTTCGCCGATAATTTTCTTAACGCGTTCTTCGATAGTGCTCATACTCTTAAATTTCCTATCAAAACTCGCTTTCGCGATGGTTTTCGTAGTGTATAAAATGTTGAAAAATTTGCAACTAAATCCCGGCAGGTCTTACCACGATTTTACGTTATTTTGAGGCCATACCCCCCAACAACGCAAATCATTTTGCACTTATTATTACTCATAACCACGCAGACTGCGCGCAACATGAGCATTTTGTGCAAATCGCGGTCAGACCATGTACATCCCGCCGTTCACATGCAAAGTTTCACCCGTGATGTAAGCTGCTTCGTCGGATGCCAGGAATGCAACCGCGTTGGCGATTTCCTGTGCGCCGCCGAGGCGACCCGCAGGAACCTGCGCCAGGATACCCGCACGCTGGTCATCGCTCAGCGCACGTGTCATGTCCGTTTCAATAAAGCCCGGAGCAACAACGTTTACAGTAATACCGCGTGACGCAACTTCGCGCGCCAGTGATTTACTGAAGCCGATCAAACCCGCTTTCGCCGCAGCGTAGTTGGCCTGACCGCCATTTCCCATGGTACCAACCACAGAACCGATAGTGATAATACGACCATGACGCTTTTTCATCATAGCGCGCATTACCGCTTTTGACAGACGGAAAACAGATGAAAGGTTGGTTTCGATAATATCGTTCCACTCATCATCTTTCATTCGCATTAACAGGTTATCACGAGTGATACCGGCATTATTGACCAGGATATCGACTTCACCAAATTCTGCGCGAATTTTTTCCAGAACAGATTCGATAGATGCCGGGTCGGTCACATTCAACATCAGACCTTTACCGTTGGCGCCTAAATAATCACTGATCGCCTGAGCGCCGCTTTCACTGGTCGCAGTACCGATAACTTTCGCGCCACGAGCCGCGAGCGTTTCAGCGATTGCACGGCCAATCCCGCGGCTAGCACCGGTTACCAGTGCGATTTTTCCTTCAAAATTCATGTTGTTCCTCTTTTAAAGCTCGAGCGCCGCTGCCATCGCTGAAGGTTCGTTCAGCGCCGAGGCGGTCAGGGTGTCGACAATACGTTTCGTCAGGCCAGTAAGCACTTTGCCCGGTCCCACTTCATAAAGATGCTCAACGCCTTGCGCTGCCATGTATTCAACGGATTTCGTCCACTGAACAGGGTTATACAACTGACGTACCAGTGCATCACGAATGGCATCGCCATTGGTTTCGCATTTGACATCAACGTTATTCACAACCGGAACGGTCGGCGCGTTAAAGGTGATTTTCGCTAATTCAACCGCCAGTTTGTCGGCAGCGGGTTTCATCAGCGCACAGTGAGAAGGTACGCTCACCGGCAACGGCAGCGCACGTTTCGCGCCCGCAGCTTTACAGGCAGCGCCAGCACGTTCAACCGCTTCTTTGTGACCAGCAATAACCACCTGGCCCGGAGAGTTGAAGTTTACCGGAGAAACGACCTGACCTTCTGCTGCATCTTCACAAGCTTTCGCAATAGACGCATCATCCAGACCGATGATTGCCGCCATTGCGCCAGTTCCTTCCGGTACGGCTTCTTGCATGAACTTGCCGCGCATCTCAACCAGACGTACCGCATCAGCAAAATCAATCACACCAGCGCAAACCAGCGCGGAGTATTCACCCAGGCTGTGACCGGCCATCATTGCCGGTGCTTTACCGCCCTGCTGCTGCCATACACGGTACAGTGCAACAGAGGCAGTTAACAGTGCTGGCTGAGTTTGCCAGGTTTTATTCAGTTCTTCAGCTGGCCCCTGCTGGGTCAGCGCCCACAGGTCATAACCCAGCGCAGCAGAAGCTTCAGCAAAGGTTTCTTCGACAATTGGATAACTCGCCGCCATATCAGCCAGCATGCCAACGGTTTGAGAACCCTGACCAGGGAACACAAATGCAAATTGCGTCATGTTTAAATCCTTATCCTAGAAACGAACCAGCGCGGAGCCCCAGGTGAATCCACCGCCAAAGGCTTCAAGCAGAACCAACTGCCCCGGCTTAATACGCCCGTCGCGTACGGCTTCATCCAGCGCGCACGGTACAGAAGCGGCAGAGGTATTACCATGGCGGTCCAGCGTCACGACGACATTGTCCATTGACATGCCGAGTTTTTTCGCCGTTGCGCTGATAATACGCAGGTTCGCCTGATGTGGAACCAGCCAGTCCAGTTGGGAACGGTCAAGATTATTTGCTTCCAGCGTCTCATCAACGATGTGCGCCAGCTCCGTTACCGCAACCTTGAAGACTTCGTTGCCCGCCATGGTCAGATGAATTGAATTCTCTGGATTCACGCGGTCGGCGTTTGGCAGCGTCAGCAATTCACCATAACTACCGTCGGCATGCAGATGGGTAGATATGATTCCCGGCTCTTCAGAGGCAGCCAACACCGCAGCGCCCGCGCCATCGCCAAAAATGATAATGGTCCCGCGATCTGTGGGATCGCAGGTGCGCGCCAGTACATCGGAACCGACGACCAGAGCATACTTCACCGCGCCAGATTTCACGTATTGATCGGCCACGCTCAATGCATAGGTGAAACCTGCGCAGGCTGCGGCAACGTCAAACGCCGGGCAGCCTTTAATGCCCAGCATGCTTTGGATCTGACATGCTGCGCTCGGGAAGGCGTGGGTGGCAGAAGTCGTTGCCACAACAATCAGGCCAATCTGGTCTTTATCGATGCCTGCCATTTCAATTGCACGCGTTGCCGCTTCAAAACCCATGGTTGAAACGGTTTCGTTTGGCGCAGCAATATGGCGTTCGCGAATACCGGTACGAGTAACAATCCACTCGTCAGAAGTATCCACCATTTTTTCCAGATCGGCGTTTGTCCGCACTTGTTCGGGCAGATAGCTGCCAGTACCAATAATCTTCGTATACATGTACGCTCAGTCACTTTTCGGTTATATACCGTCACTTGCAAACTGCGAGTTCGCTGGCAGCGCCCTGCTACCGCAGAGTTCCGCTTTTGCCATCGTCCAGCAGCTCAAAACCAGCTGGGTATACAGATTTCAGGCGAGCGGCAATTCGCTGAGGAACTTGTCGCTGCACCGCCTGCACTGCCTGTTCAATCGCGACCGCAAAAGCTCGCTGATTGGCCGCACCATGACTTTTTATCACCGTGCCGCGCAATCCTAACAGACAGGCGCCGTTATACTGGTCGGGGTTGAGGTGACTGAATCGCCTCGTCAGGCTCTTTTGTAGCCAACGCTTTAATAACAGTAGCCACCACGACCGTTTTTTTCCTTCACCCTGAGATTTCAGCAGAGAAAGGAACATCCTGACAACACCTTCCATCGTCTTTAATGTGACATTTCCTGTAAAGCCGTCACAGACCAGCACATCTGTCTTGCCAGTTAATAACTCATTGGCTTCAAGATAGCCGATGTAATTGATAGAAGGGATTGTTTTCAGCACAGCTGAGGCATCCTGAATGCTGTCAAGACCCTTCACTTCTTCTTCACCAATATTGAGCAACGCCACGCGAGGATTGGGAATTTCCACCACCTCTTCAGCCAAAACAGAGCCCATAATGGCGAATTGCACCAACATTGTACTATCACAATCGACGTTGGCCCCTAAATCAAGGACCACCGTTTTGCCCTTTTGTTGATGCGGCAGCACCGTCACCAACGCCGGACGCTCAATCCCCTCAAGGGGCTTGAGTAATAATTTTGCCAGTCCCATCAACGCTCCGGTATTACCAGCGCTGACGCAGGCTTGTGCTCTACCTTCTTTAACCAACTCCAGCGCCACGCGCATTGAGCTACCACGACTGGCGCGAATAGCTTGCGAAGGCCGGGCATCACTGGCGATAACTGACTGCGCAGGGATAATCTGCAGACGCGAACGTTGTTCAAAGTCAGCTTTAGCAAGTAATGGCGTGATGGCGTCGGGATTACCGACTAAAAGAAGAGTGAGTTGCGAATTAGAATTCAGTGCCTGCAAAGCTGCAGGCACTGTCACGGAAGGACCGAAATCCCCTCCCATGACATCTAACGCCAGGGTTAGACGTGTCAAGGTATCGTCGCCGCCCGGTTTGGTCTTTCCCCAGTTGCCTGGGGAAAATCCTCACTAAGCTTCATCACGCAGACGCGTGATTACTTAGCGATGACCTTGCGGCCGCGGTAGTAACCGTCGGCAGTGATGTGGTGACGCAGGTGTTTTTCACCAGAAGTTTTGTCTACAGACAGGCTGGTGACTGCGGTCAGCGCGTCATGGGAACGACGCATGCCACGTTTGGAACGGGTTGGTTTATTCTGTTGTACGGCCATGGACCTTACTCCTCAATTACGGTTTATCCCCGATCCAACGGGGAGCACCAATTACTTACGCTTTAAGCTGGCTAATACGGCAAATGGGTTTGGCTTTTGCGCTTCTTCAGGCAGTTCACCAAAGACCATGTCCGCTTCGGACACTTCACAGTGTTCAGAATCATGCACCGGAACTACCGGCAAGGCGAGGATGATTTCATCTTCAACCATTGCAAGCAGATCGATTTCACCGAATTCGTTAACCTCAATCGGTTCATACGCTTCCGGCAGTGCTTCAGCCTGTTCGTCTGAACGCACAGGACTAAAACAATACGTTGTGTAGACCTGATGAGTAAACGGCTTCCCGCAACGCTGACACTCGAGCGTTACCGTCACCTTCGCATCGCCGTTTAATACCGCGAGACGTTGGTTATCGATAGCGAACGACATGGAGCATTCCACATCACTGTCCACACTGACCACAGATTCGGCGACGCGCTCAACCTGATCAGGAGTATAAATACCCTGGTAATCAAGGCGTTTTTGAGCCGTACGAACCGGATCGAGAGTCAGGGGTAATTTTACCTTTTGCATAGGGCGCGCATATTAACTTTGTAACGTCATAGAGTCAAAGAAAAAGGCAGCCTGTGGTTGCCTTTTGCCAATAATTCGCACACATTGCGGGTTACTGCTTTATTTTCGTTCAGTGCTGACCACGAACATCAACCTGCAAAACGAAGCGCATAGTTTAAAATGGCTATCATCAATACGCTATATCTGATGGAAAAAAATATGCCTAAACTTATTTTAGCCTCCACATCGCCCTGGCGCCGCGTCCTACTGGAAAAACTGCAAATCTCTTTCGAATGTGCCGCGCCGGAGGTCGACGAAACCCCGCGCAGCGATGAATCACCGCGCCAGTTGGTGCTTCGACTGGCGCAGGAAAAAGCGCAATCTCTGGCGTCACGTTATCCGGATCATTTAATTATTGGTTCTGATCAGGTGTGTGTACTGGACGGTGAAATCACTGGCAAACCGTTAACGGAAGAAAATGCCCGTCTGCAATTACGTAAAGCCAGTGGCAATATTGTCACCTTCTATACCGGGCTGGCGCTGTTTAATTCGGCGAATGGGCATCTGCAAACAGAAGTTGAACCTTTTGACGTCCATTTCCGTCACCTGAGCGAGGCGGAGATTGATAATTACGTGCGTAAAGAGCATCCTCTGCACTGCGCAGGCAGCTTTAAGAGTGAAGGGTTTGGTATTACGCTGTTTGAGCGCTTAGAGGGGCGTGACCCTAACACGCTGGTGGGTTTGCCGCTTATCGCGCTCTGTCAGATGTTGCGCCGGGAAGGGCAAAACCCGCTGATGGGATAATTTTATGGGCCGGACGCGTTTACGCCGCATCCGGCAATTGGTGCTGACTGCCTGATGCGGCGTAAACGCCTTATCAGGCCAACCGCCTACTAGCAGGTTTATATGCTCGCATTAACGCGTGTTACGCAGTTTCTGCAAACAACGCTTCAAACCATCATCCATTGGCGCTTCGATACGCATCACCTCACCGGTCCCCGGATGGGTAAACTTCAGCGCCGCCGCATGCAGGAACAAGCGATTTAACCCCGTTCCCGCTTCAGTCAGTTGTTTATCGAATTCACGGTCGCCGTAACGATCGTCAAACGCTATAGGATGACCGGCATACTGAGTATGCACTCGGATCTGATGAGTACGTCCGGTAACCGGGCTACAACGCACCAGAGTGGCAAACGCATAGCGTTCCTCCACTTTAAAACGCGTTTCGGATGGTTTACCTTCCTGGCTCACACGCACAATACGCTCACCGCTTTGCAAAATATTCTTCAGCAACGGCGCTTGTACACTCTTCACGTGTGACTGCCACTGACCACGCACCAGCGCCAGGTAATCTTTCTGCATGCCTTTTTCACGTAACTGCTCATGCAGCGAACGTAACGCCGAGCGTTTTTTCGCCACCAGCAGCACGCCTGAAGTGTCCCTGTCGAGTCGATGCACCAGTTCGAGGAACCGCGCTTCAGGGCGCAACGCCCGCAAACCTTCAATAACGCCGAAACTTAAACCACTGCCGCCATGTACCGCCGTGCCGGACGGTTTATTCAGCACCAGAATATGATCATCTTCATATAAGATGACATCCGCCAGCGCCGCCACTTTTTGCAGATGTGGCGACACCGCATCTTCTTCCCGTTCGGCAACGCGAACTGGCGGAATACGCACTTCGTCGCCAGCTTCGAGTTTATATTCAGGTTTAATACGTTTTTTGTTCACCCGTACTTCACCTTTACGCAAAATACGGTAGATCATACTTTTTGGTACGCCTTTCAGTTGGGTACGCAAAAAATTATCGATACGTTGCCCTGCTTCGTCAGCAGTGATAGCAACGATTTTTACGGATGGAGTCTCTGTTTTCATGGTGGGCGATTCTAAATAGCCAGCAGGATTCGCGCCACTCATTTTTCTATGCTTATATTTAGTTTTGCACCTTATTACTTCGCAGGGTGATCACCTAATTGGTGGTTATTAAACCAATCGCCAGCAAGAAGTGAAAAAACTGTGAGTAAGTGGGTGATAAATGGTAAAAGTCATCTTGCTATAACAAGGCTTGCAATGGAATAATGAGAACGTTTCCGTGTCCAACCTTGTTAAAACAAGAAATTTTACGGAATAACCCATTTTGCCCGACCGATCATCAACGCAGCAATGGCGTAAGACGTATTGATCTTTCAGGCAGTTAGCGGGCTGCGGGTTGCAGTCCTTACCGGTAGATGGAAATATTTCTGGAGAGTAATACCCAGTCTGTTTCTCTGATAATTGCGCTGTTTTTCCGCATGAAAAACGGGCAACCGACACTCTGCGCCTCTTTGAGCTGACGATAACCGTGAGGTTGGCGACGCGACTAGACACGAGGCCATCGGTTCACACCCGGCAAGGCGTTACTTTGCCCGCAGCTTAGTCGTCAATGTAAGAATAATGAGTAAGTTACGATGAAAAGAATGTTAATTAACGCAACTCAGCAGGAAGAGTTGCGCGTTGCCCTTGTAGATGGGCAGCGTCTGTATGACCTGGATATCGAAAGCCCGGGGCATGAGCAGAAAAAAGCTAACATCTACAAAGGTAAAATCACCCGCATTGAACCGAGTCTGGAAGCTGCTTTTGTTGATTACGGCGCTGAACGTCACGGTTTCCTCCCTCTTAAAGAAATTGCCCGCGAATATTTCCCAGCTAACTATAGTGCTCATGGTCGTCCCAACATTAAAGATGTGTTGCGTGAAGGCCAGGAAGTTATTGTTCAGATTGATAAAGAAGAGCGCGGCAACAAAGGCGCGGCATTAACTACCTTTATCAGCCTGGCGGGTAGCTATCTGGTTCTGATGCCGAACAACCCGCGCGCGGGTGGCATTTCTCGCCGTATCGAAGGCGACGACCGTACCGAATTAAAAGAAGCACTGGCAAGCCTGGAACTGCCGGAAGGCATGGGGCTTATCGTGCGCACCGCAGGCGTCGGTAAATCTGCTGAGGCGCTGCAATGGGATTTAAGCTTCCGTCTGAAGCACTGGGAAGCCATCAAAAAAGCGGCTGAAAGTCGCCCTGCTCCGTTCCTGATTCACCAGGAGAGCAACGTAATCGTTCGCGCATTCCGCGATTACTTGCGCCAGGACATCGGCGAAATTCTTATCGATAATCCGAAAGTGCTCGAACTGGCACGTCAGCATATCGCTGCATTAGGTCGCCCGGACTTCAGTAGCAAAATCAAACTGTACACCGGTGAAATTCCGCTGTTCAGCCACTACCAGATTGAATCGCAGATTGAGTCCGCCTTCCAGCGTGAAGTCCGTCTGCCGTCTGGTGGCTCTATTGTTATCGACAGCACCGAAGCGTTAACCGCCATCGACATCAACTCCGCACGTGCAACTCGCGGCGGCGATATCGAAGAAACTGCGTTTAACACCAACCTGGAAGCTGCTGATGAAATTGCTCGTCAGCTGCGTCTGCGTGACCTCGGTGGTCTGATTGTTATCGACTTCATCGACATGACGCCTGTACGCCACCAGCGTGCGGTAGAAAACCGTCTGCGCGAAGCGGTGCGTCAGGACCGTGCTCGTATTCAAATCAGCCATATTTCTCGCTTCGGCCTTCTGGAGATGTCCCGTCAGCGCCTGAGCCCGTCGCTGGGTGAATCCAGTCATCACGTTTGTCCGCGTTGTTCTGGTACTGGCACCGTGCGTGACAATGAATCCCTGTCACTCTCTATTTTGCGTCTGATTGAAGAAGAAGCGCTGAAAGAGAACACTCAGGAAGTTCACGCCATTGTTCCTGTACCAATCGCTTCTTACCTGCTGAACGAAAAACGTTCTGCGGTAAATGCCATTGAAACTCGTCAGGACGGCGTGCGCTGTGTGATTGTACCAAACGATCAGATGGAAACTCCGCACTACCACGTGCTGCGCGTGCGTAAAGGGGAAGAAACGCCGACCTTAAGCTACATGCTGCCGAAACTGCATGAAGAAGCGATGGCGTTGCCGTCTGAAGAAGAGTTCGCGGAACGTAAGCGTCCTGAACAACCTGCACTGGCAACCTTTGCTATGCCAGATGTGCCACCAGCGCCAGCTCCGGCTGAACCTGTAGCGCCTGCAGCAGCCCCGGCACCTAAAGCGGCACCAGCAACGCCAGCAGCTCCGGCACAACCGGGTCTGTTGAGCCGCCTTTTCAGTGTACTGAAATCGCTGTTCAGTGGCGGTGAAGAAACCAAATCGGTCGAGCAACCTGCACCAAAAGAGGAAGCGAAACCGGAACGCCAACAGGATCGCCGTAAGCCTCGTCAGAACAACCGCCGTGACCGTAATGAACGCCGCGACACGCGTAGCGAACGTACGGAGGGTAGCGATAATCGCGAAGAAAACCGTCGTAATCGTCGCCAGGCGCAGCAGCAAACGGCTGAGACGCGTGATAGCCGTCAGCAGGCTGATGTAACGGAAAAAGCGCGTACCACTGACGAACAGCAAGCGCCGCGTCGTGAGCGTAGCCGCCGCCGTAACGATGATAAACGTCAGGCGCAACAAGAAGTGAAGGCGCTGAATGTTGAAGAGCAATCTGTTCAGGAAACCGAACAGGAAGAACGTGTACGTCCGGTTCAGCCGCGTCGTAAACAACGTCAGCTGAATCAGAAAGTGCGCTATGAACAAAGCGTTGCAGAAGAAGTGGTAGCCGCACCGGTGGTTGAAGAAACTGTCGCTGCCGAGCCTGTTACTCAGGAAGCACAAGCCCCGAGCACTGAACTGGTGAAAGTACCGCTGCCAGTCGTAGCGCAAACTGCGCCGGAACAGCAAGAAGAGAACAATGCCGATAACCGTGACAACGGTGGCATGCCGCGTCGTTCTCGCCGTTCGCCTCGTCACCTGCGCGTGAGTGGTCAGCGTCGTCGTCGCTATCGTGACGAGCGTTATCCGTCCCAGTCACCGATGCCGTTAACCGTAGCGTGCGCATCTCCGGAACTGGCCTCTGGCAAAGTATGGATCCGTTATCCGGTTGTACGTCCGCAAGATGTACAGGTTGAGGAGCAACGCGAACAGGAAGAAGTGCAGGTGCAGCCGATGGTGACAGAAGTCCCTGTTGCTGCCTCTGTCGAACCGGTTGTTGCTGCGCCGGTTGTTGAAGAGGTGGCTGAAGTTGTAGAAACACCTGTTCAGGTTGCAGAACCGCAACCAGAAGTTGTTGAAACAACGCATCCTGAAGTGATTGCCGCAGCGGTAACAGAACAGCCTCAGGTGATTGCCGAGGCCGATGTTGCCGTAGCGCAGGACGTTGCAGAGCACGCAGAACCGGTAGTTGAACCGCAGGAAGAGACGGCAGACATTGAAGAAGTTGCCGAAACTGCCGAGGTTGTGGTTGCCGAACCTGAAGTTGTAGCTCAACCTGCCGCCCCGGTCGTCGCTGAAGTCGCAGCAGAGGTTGAAACGGTATCTCCTGTTGTATCCGAGGCAATCGTTGAACATAACCACGCCACTGCGCCGATGACACGCGCTCCGGCACCGGAATATGTTCCGGAAGCACCGCGTCACAGTGACTGGCAGCGCCCAAGCTTTGCCTTTGAAGGTAAAGGTGCGGCAGGTGGTCATGCAGCAACACATCATGCATCTGCTGGCCCTGCGCGTCCGCAACCTGTTGAGTAAAACTTAACTCAAAGTGATCAAGCCCTGGCAACCGCCGGGGCTTTTTATTTCAGGGGCAGTGCCTTTGCTGTAATGACATTAGCGTTACATATGTTGTATAATTATTATCCATATAAAGCTGAAGGATTTTTTTATGCCAGCCGCCAACAACATTCCAGCCAGGCGCGAATCTTTAAATCTGCGCATAAAACCCGCAGAACGCGATCTTATCGACCGGGCCGCTAAAGCCCGAGGAAAAAATCGCACCGAATTTGTCCTTGAGGCCGCCAGAGCCGCAGCTGAAGAGGCGCTCATTGAGCAGCGAATTTTCAGGATGGATTCTGATGATTATCAGCTATTTTTGAATCGGCTGGATCAGCCACCCGCGCCCAATTCTGCATTACGCAAAACCATGCAAACACCCGCGCCGTGGGAACAGAAAAAATGATTCAGGCCCCCGAACCACTCCAGGCAAAGCATCAATTCACCTCTTTTTGCTCGGGGGTAGAAACGATGGATAACTGGCTAAAGCAGAGGGCCCTAAAAAATCAGCTTGCAGGTGCATCACGTACATTTGTTGGCTGTGATACTCATAGCAACGTTTTGGCTTATTATTCGCTTGCCTCAAGCGCCGTCGAAATGCATGTCGCAACAGGACGATTTCGCCGTAATATGCCAGAACCGATCCCTGTTGTAGTACTTGGTCGTTTGGCAATAGATAAATCATTACAGGGTCAGGGTATCGGTCGCGCGATGGTCAGAGATGCCGGTCTACGAGTACTACAGGCAGCTGAAGTCATTGGTATTCGCGGAATGTTGGTCCATGCGTTATCAGACCAGGCCCGCGAGTTTTATCTGCGAGTGGGTTTTGAGCCGTCACCTGTCGATTCTATGATACTGATGGCAACATTGGCTGATTTGCAGGCATGTCTGTAATAGTTCTTTATGCCTCATAGCAAAAAAATGCCCGCCCCGGCGATCCCAGAGCAGGCAGACAAAACATACCCAGTTTCAAGATATGCTTAAAAACGAGCTTATTTGTTGAGCTGGAAAAGCGACAATCCTTGCATATCTGTAAACGCTTTGTACGACGCCTGCAACGCCGTTTGCTGCATGATGTAAGATGAAATAGTCGCATTCCAGTCCACATCAACCAGATCGCTCATCTGCTGCGTTTGCCCTAAAGCGCGATCGCTACCTAATGAATCCAGCGACTCCAGTTCATTCAGTTGCGTGCCGAGTTCCGCGCGTACGGTCAGGACATTATTCAGTGAGTTTTTCAGGCCACGGTTGGTTTTATCCAATGCCGCTGCGGCGGTTTCTTTATCCGCTTCGCTATCTGCAACTGGCGTTTTTAGCGCCGCGATGGCGCTATCCAGCATAGCAAACAGGTTAGTTTCAGAATCGCTACCGTCAGGTTCCGCTACCGCGTTGCTGGTGATACTGTTGAAAATTTTGTCACCTGTATGCCCTATCACCATTGAGCGAGAGGCATCGACCTGCTGCTTAATACTCTCTGTTCCGCCGACATAATCACCGTCAGCCTCACTAAACGGCGCGGATTCTGTTTTATAACCGGCAAAAATGTAACGCCCGTTCCCATCCGTGGTATTCGCCAGGTTTAACAACTGGTCGCGAATCCCCTGAATATCCGTTGCCAACGATGCCCGGTCATCATCACTTAACGTGCCGTTGCTGGCATAAACAATTTTTTCCTGGGCATTCTGGATTGCCGTCGTCACCTGGCCAAGCACGCTTTCTTCCAGCGACACCTTTTGGGTCGCGAAAGTCCGCGCCAGTGTGTACTGGCTGTTTTGCGCCTGCGCCTGGGAGAGAACCACGGCTTGTGATGCTGCAATGGGATCGTCAGAAGGGTTAACGACTCGCTTACCCGTCGACATCTGTTCGCCGTACTTCATCCATTCCGCCTGAGAATTGGTGATACCGCGCATATTTTGCTGGTACATCATCTGGGTACTGAAACGCATCTTATCTCCCCTTAGCGAATGTTAATCAGCGCATCAAAAATGGCATTCGCCGTCTGCAGAACCTGGGCATTGGCCAGATAATACTGCTGAAAACGTTGCAGATTGCCGTACTCTTCGTCGAGATTGACGCCAGAGATAGACTGCTGCTGATTAGAAAGTTGCGTCACCACATTACTTTGAGTAGTGCTGCTGGTTTTCAACGTAGCGGTTTTATTCCCGATATCGCTAACCAACGAGGCATAGGCATCGTTAAAGGATTTCCCCCCGCCGACCGTTTTGCCATTAGTTTGCAAATCCAGCAGCGCCTGACCATTGCGGTTGTCGCTTTCACCGGCAGTTTCGTCGCTGGCCATGGCGATTTTCGCTTCGTCAGTGATTAGTACATCCATATTGACGATGGCATCGCTTACCGGTTTCAACGTGAAGCTGTCGTTTGGTTTTGGCGTTCCGGTGAAGGTCAGTTCCAGACCATCAAATGAGACTTTACCGTCGGCATCCGGCACCACCGTAAAAGTGGTATTGCTTGCCAGACGGGTGACCTGCCACTGATTATCTTGGAACGTGATTTTGTAATCTGTCGCCAGCACAGCGGAACTATCGGTCACCGTAGCACCGATCGCGGAGCTACCTTTGTTTTTGCTATTTTCCAGAACAGCGGGCTTACCAATAGCAAAGAAATCCCCCCCTTCTTTACCATTGGCATCATACCCCTTGTTATGTTGGGCATTGAAAGCCTCGGCAAATGCCAGCGCCAGTTGCCCGAGCGTATTGCGCGTCTGATCAAGATCCTGAGAACGAAATGTCAGAATGCCGCCCAGCGACCCCGTATTCAGCAATTTCTCCGGGATCTCGATATTTTCCGCCGTCCCATCAACATAAGCGACTGTCGTACGAGAAGGATCGGCACTGGACGGGACAGCTGCAAGCTGACGTGCCGAACTGCCTTGAACCAGCGAATACCCATTGGCCATGGTGATATTGTAAGTACCGCCATCCTGAACACTGACCTCAACACCAACGATCTGGTTTAATTCACTCACCAGTTGATCGCGTTGATCAAGGAGATCGTTGGGTGAAGCCCCTGCTCCCACACCTGTTAAACGGGAGATCTGATCGTTCAGGCTGGCGATTTGTTTGGCATAATTATTGATCTGGTCAACGCTGGCACCTATAGCGATATTGACCTGTTTGTCCTGGTCGCGCAGATACTGGTCAGTGGTTTTAAACTGATTTACCAGACCTTCTGCCTTGCCAATCAGCGCCTGCCGTGCAGCAGGATCTTCTGCGTTACTGACCAGCGTTTGCAAACTGGTAAAGAAGTCCTGCATTTGCGTTGCCAGCGACGTGGTGCTGCCAGAGAGCATATTGTCGATTTTCGACATTTGCTCATAACGGGAAGTCAGGCCGCTACTCTGGGTCTGGGCCGCACGTAACTGATTGGTAATAAACGCATCGTATTCACGTTGCACGCCAGAAACATAAACGCCATTGCCTCCCCAACCGCCCGCACCTAACGTACTGTTAGCCTGCGCCATAATGGTGGTTTGTCGGGTATATCCGGCAACGTTATAGCTGGAAATATTATTACTCGCCGTATTTAACGCCGCCTGGGCAGCGTTAAGTCCGCTCATGGCGTTATTAATCAAGCTGGACATGGAGGTTCCTTGTAAGCCTTCAATTACAGAGCATTATCGGCAGACACCCGCCGGACTTGAATTATTCAGAACAGATTATCGATACTCATACTGTAGGTTTTGCTCACCTTGTCGCTTACCGATTTCAATTGCTGAATCATATTGGTGAGTTTGCGGGCATACTCAGGATCGGTGGCATAACCTGCATCCTGTAATGCCAGCGCCCCCTGCTCGGCGCTGGCAGCGCGAGTCACGGCGGCGTAGCGTGGATTACGGGTTAACAGCCCAACGTAATCTGACAATGCTTCGAAATAAGAACTGTAAACACGAAACTTCGCCTTTACTTTCTTCGCTTCGCCGTTTTCATATTCGGTGGTAGTGATTTCAGTAACTGGCCCTTTCCAGTTACCTGACGCTTTTACGCCAAACACGTTGTAACTCGGCTCGCCATTTTCGCGACGAATTTGTCGTTGTCCCCAGCCGGATTCCAGCGCAGCCTGGGCGAGGATCAGGTGATGTGGCACACCGCTTTGCTGACTTGCCAATTGAGCTGGCTGCGAGAGCTGTGCAAGGAACGCTTTGCTGTCACCAGGCAGCAAAGCATCAAAATTGTGCGGTAAAGCTTTTTGCACCATCTGCTTGAGCGCTTTATTTTGAAAACTCATCACTGTTTCAAGTGGGAATTTCATCGGTCCGGCAGGCATTTCTTCTGCTGGCAATGGCTGCTCTGGCGTCATCTGTTTTACCATCATCTCCGCAAGTCCCAGACCTTTGCCTGCTGTCATCTGTTGGGCTATCTGCTGGTCATACATGCTGGTGTAGAGCCGGGTATTCTCGCTGCTGAACAGGCCATCTTTCGGTAAGGCTTCACGCATGCTTTTTAGCATCATCTGCACAAACATCCCTTCCACCTGGCGAGCTACCGGGCGAATATTTGCTGCTGGATCTTCGCCCGCTTTCGCTTTCAGATCGTTAAGTGATTGTGCATCCCAGGCGGCGCTCGCCAGCAGTTTGCTGTCGCTAATCATCAGATGATTTCCAGTTTTGCCCGCAGACATCCCGCGCTTTGCATAGATTGCAGTATGGACATTAAATCCATCGGGGTGGCTCCCAAGGCGTTGAGCGCGCGCACCACGTTATTGAGGCTGGCGCTGGAACGCACGCTTTGCAGCGAACCGCCGCTCTGGCGTAAGTCGATCTGTGTTTGTGGCGTTACCACGGTCTGCCCGCCACCAAACGGCGTATCTGGTTGGCTGACATTGGCCTGACGATTTACCGTAACCGAGAGATTGCCCTGCGCCACCGCGCAGCTGTCGAGGGTCACTTCACGATTCATCACCACCGAACCGGTGCGCGAGTTAATCACTACTTTGGCGTCCTGCGGGGTGACATTGACCTGCATATTCTGGATATCGGCAAGGAAACGCACCTGGGAACTATTACCGCTCGGCACGCGAACCTGAATAGTTCGGGCATCTAACGCCGTGGCACTGCCGAATCCTCGGGTGCGGTTGATGGTATCGGCGATCTGCTGCGCCATCGCGAAGTCTTCGTCATTTAGCTGCAAATTGAGGGTATTGCCAGTGCCGAATTGGCTGGGCAATTCGCGCTCAATAATCGCACCGTTGGTGATCCGCCCGCCATTCAGTTGGTTAACCTGAACGCTGCTACCTCCCGCTGATGCCCCCGCGCCACCGACCAGAATATTGCCCTGCGCCAGCGCATAAACCTGGCTGTCGACGCCCTTAAGCGGTGTCATCAACAACGTACCGCCACGCAAGCTTTTGGCATTGCCCATGGAAGAAACCACCACATCGATGGTTTGCCCCTGGCGTCCGAACGGCGGAAGTGACGCCGTCACCATTACCGCAGCGACGTTTTTTAGCTGCATATTGGTGCCAGTCGGAACGGTAATTCCCAACTGTGAGAGCATGTTATTAAGCGTTTGAGTGGTAAACGGTGTCTGGGTCGTCTGATCGCCCGTACCGTCAAGGCCAACAACAAGACCATAACCAATCAGCGAGTTTTGCCGTACGCCCTGTACGCTGGTGAGATCGCGGATGCGGTCAGCCTGTGCAACGGTCGCTACCAGCAGAAGAATGAATACAGAGAGAAATTTAATCACCACAGCCTCACTTACATTGGAGACAGGTTAAGGAAGAAACGCTGTAACCAGCCCATGTTTTGTGCTTCGTTAATGTAGCCATTGCCAACGTACTCAATACGCGCGTCTGCCACCTGGGTTGACGGTACAGTGTTGCTGCCACTGATAGTGCGTGGATTGACCACGCCGGAGAAACGAATAAATTCCGTACCCTGATTAATGGCTATCTGTTTTTCGCCCACCACATGCAGGTTGCCGTTGACCAGCACCTGATCAACCGTCACGGTCAAGGTACCGCTAAAGGTATTGCTGGCATTCGCCCCGCCTTTACCATTGAAGCTATTACCGCCAGAGGCATCGACATCGGCACGGGCATTACCAAACAGCCCTTGCAAATAGCGCGGCACAGTATCAAACCCGAAGTTGGTTTTTCCGTCGCGGCTGGCATTAGCAGACGAACTCTTGCTGGCGCTGACATTTTCCTGCAACACAATAGTCAGCGTATCGCCGATATTGCGTGGTCGGCGATCTTCAAATAACGGCTGATAGCCATAATTAATCGGCTGTGCAGACTGAAAAATGGAACCATTGGCGACGGGCGTCGGGCCGGGTACAGGTTGTGCCGTGGTCACCCCCTGCACCAGCGGGGTAGACGGGATCCAGGCGCAGCCGGTCAGTGAAAGCACCAACAAGGTGGAAATACCGTATTTTTTTCGCATGGCTATCATCTTCAAAAATCAATAAACCGGTAAGTTGCCCTACCGGTATGCTTTAGAGTTGCGTCAGTTTTTGCAGCATCTGGTCGGTGGTGGATACCGCTTTACTGTTGATTTCGTAGGCGCGCTGTACCTGAATCATGTTGACCAGTTCCTCCGCCACGTTGACGTTAGACGTTTCAACATATCCTTGATACAACAGCCCAGCGCCGTTCAGACCTGGCGTGCTTTCGTTCGGTGCGCCGGAGGATTGTGTTTCGGTGTAGAGGTTTTCGCCAATGCTCTCCAGGCCAGTGTCGTTCATAAACGTGGTCAGATTGAGTTGTCCAACCTGAACCGGAGCGGCCTGTCCTTGCTGGGTAACGCTGACCACGCCATCACGACCAATGGTAATGCTTAACGCATTCGCCGGAATGGTGATTGCTGGCTGCACCTGAAAACCGCCCGCCGTCACCAGTTGCCCGTTCTGATCCACCTGGAAAGAGCCGTCGCGGGTATACGCTGATGAGCCATCCGGCAGCATGACCTGGAAAAAGCCCTGCCCTTTAATCGCCACATCTTTGCTGTTATTGGTTTGCGACAGGTTGCCCTGGCTGTGTAAGCGTTCAGTGGCGACCGGACGTACTCCCGTACCGATTTGTAACCCGGATGGCAAGGTAGTTTGTTCGGAAGACTGTGCGCCAGGCTGGCGAATGGTTTGATAAAGCAGATCTTCAAACACCGCCCGCTGGCGCTTGAAACCATTGGTACTGACGTTTGCCAGGTTGTTGGCAATGACGTCCATATTGGTTTGCTGGGCATCGAGGCCCGTTTTGGCGATCCATAATGAACTGATCATAAAATGTCCTGTAGTGGATTGCTGACAAATCGCATCTGTCTTCTTGCCGGATGCGGCGTAAACGCTTTATCCGGCCTACAAGAGCTCGCAAAATCAATAAATTGCGATTTATCCCGTAGGCCCGATAAGCTTGCGCTTCGGGCAACTTATGCTTGTCATTTATCCTTTCAATTAACTCATCGACAGCAGTTGGTTGGCGCGACCAGCGTTATCATCGACGCTGCTTATTACCTTCATCTGCATTTCAAAACGCCGCGCACTGGCAATCATGTCGCTCATTGCCGAAATGGCATTGACGTTGCTACCTTCCAGCACGCCCGACATCACCCGTAACGTTGGGTCAGCCTGTAACACCGGACCACGCGAGGCCTGACTTTCCGCACTCAAACGAAAGATCCCATCATCACCACGCTGCACTTCACTGCCCATGGCTTTCACCAGTTTCAACCGTCCTACTGGCGCAATGGTATTTGCCGGATCGCCCGGATTGAGCGCCGAAATGGTGCCATCGGCGGCGATAGTAATTTCCGCCCCTTCCGGCACGGCAATCGGCCCCGCTTCGCCAATCACCGGATACCCCTGAATCGTCAGTTGTCCACCGGGATCAACCTGAATGCTGCCATTACGCGTATACCCCTCGCTGCCGTCAGCGGTCTGCACGGCCAGCCAGCCATCCTGCTGCAACGCAACATCCAGGGGACGCGAGGTGTAATCCATCTTGCCGGACGTCATATCTGCACCTGGCGTAGATGCCGTCACCAGAGTGCGTGTGGGCAGAGAAAGCCCTTCCACCGGCACCGCACGTAAGGCGTTTAACTGCGCGCGAAAACCGGGAGTGGAGGCATTCGCCAGATTGCTGGCGGTCACCGCCTGTTGATTCAGCGTCTGGCTGGCGGCGCCCATCGCGGTATAGATTGCGTGATCCATCGAGCTATCCCGTCAGCAATTAGCGTAAGTTAACCAGCGTGTTGAGGATCTGGTCCTGAGTTTTGATGGTCTGGGCGTTAGACTGATAGTTACGCTGGGCGACAATCATATTGACCAGTTCTTTGCTGAGATCGACGTTAGACGCTTCCAGGGCGCCGTTGGTCAGTGCGCCAAAATTGCCGGTCCCGGCGATTCCCAGCAGCGCTACACCAGAAGATTGCGTTGCAGACCAGACGTTGTCCCCCTCTGATGCCAGCCCTTCGTTGTTGGCAAAGTTGGCCAGCACAATCTGACCCAGCAATTGGGTTTGTTCGTTCGAATAGTTCCCGACTACCGTGCCGTCATCGTTGATTTGATAACTCACCAGATCGCCCGGTTTGTAACCGTTCTGGGTGGTTGCCACAATATTGTTAGCGCCGGTGTTTTGCTGCATAGAGTTGAGGAAGCTGAGGGAGAATGTCGCAGGTTCCGCGCCGTTAATCGCGCCAGTGGTAATATCCTTTGTTGGATCCGACGTCAGAACACCATTGGCATCAAATTCCAGTGTTGTCGCTATCGTTGCAATGCTGTTTGGAGCACTACTATCCTGGGTGTAGACATCCCAGGTATTATCTTGCGTCTTCACAAAGTAGACGCTCATGTCATGGGCATTACCCTGACTGTCATACACCGTTACCGAACCTTTTTTGTTATAGCTATCGGCATCACTGGCGCTGAATGGCGTAACGGTAGGAAGCGTATCACTGGAGTTAAGGTTAATCTGCATAGACGCCGTGGTCGTGGACTTCGCCGCCATCAAGGTATTTGGAATCGAAATACTGCCTGGATTCGCCCCTTGCTGAATGGTCGGAGGCGTACCGGTTGCCGGATACCCGGTCAACTGTAAACCTTGCATATTCACAAGGTTACGGTTTTCATCCAGTTTGAATTGCCCGTTACGGCTGTAAAACACCGAACCGTTGCTGTCTACCAGACGGAAAAAACCGTTCTGGCTGATAGCGACGTCCAGGCCACGGCCAGTATTTGTGGTCGTGCCATCGGTAAAATCCTGAGTGATGCCAGCAACTTTTACCCCCAGTCCCACTTTCGAACCAGCAAACATATCAGCAAAAGAAGCCGTGCCGGATTTAAAGCCATAGGTGGCGGAGTTGGCGATATTGTTGCCAATGACATCGAGATTGGTGGCGGCAGCGTTTAATCCGCTAACCGCTTGAGAAAAGGCCATGACTGACTCCTGAAATGTGAAGGCTTAAATTATCTGCCGTACTTCGTCGAGGGTGGTGGTGCCGTAAGTGCCGAGATCCAGCGTGTTACCGTTATTGCCGCGAATCACGCCCTGTACCAGCGCAAACTGCAATGGCTGGGCAACCAACTGCGTACCGCCGTTGCTGGCACTAATTGCCACGTTATAAGAACCGTTCGGCGCGGTCGTACCATCAGTCAACGTGCCGTCCCAGGTGAAACTGTGGACTCCGGCGCTGAGCTCACCAATATCAATGGTGCGCACAACTGCGCCATTTTTATCGGTTATGGTTGCGGTCACTTTGTCTGCGGCCTGTTGCAGTTCAACACCAAACGGCGTGGTGGTGGTCACCGCCCCTTCTTCACTGCCAGTACCGGCAAGAATGGTGGTGCCGGGGATCATCACGCCGTGACCAATCAGGTTGCTGGCCTGTAGCGACTGGCTGTTATCAATCTGCCCGGAAATCGAACCGAGTGTGGTGTTGAGCTTTTCAATCCCGCTGACCGTGCTGATTTGCGCCAGTTGTGACGTCAGCTCGTTGTTTTCCATTGGATTGGTCGGATCCTGGTTTTTCAGTTGCGCCACCAGCAACGTCAGAAAGCTGCTCTGTAAATCGGCGGCGTTACTGCCCGTAATCGAACTACTGCTGGTAGTGCTGACGCCGGTATTTGTCGGATCGGTGGTGGTTACCGCAATGGACATGACTTTCTCCTTTATTGACCGAGCGTGAGGGTTTTCAGCATCATGCTTTTCACCGTATTGAGTACTTCAACGTTGGCCTGATAGCTGCGCGACGCCGACATGGTGTTAACCATCTCGCCTACCACATCGACGTTTGGCATTTTCACGTAGCCCTTCGCGTCCGCCAGCGGATTACCCGGTTCATAGACCAGTTTGTCCGGGGCCTGGCTTTCAATCACGTCAGCCACTTTGACTCCGCCCGTCGCTGCCCCTGGCGCGGCGTTCACCTGGAACACCACCTGTTTTGCCCGATAGGGCTGACCATCTGGCCCCGTCACGCTGTCGGCGTTGGCCAGGTTGCTGGCAGCCACGTTCAGACGCTGAGACTGAGCGGTTAACGCCGATCCGGCGATGTCAAAAATATTCAGCAGTGCCATCCGTTAATTTCCGCTTTGTAATACGTTCATCATGCCTTTGATTTGTCCGCTCAACGCGCTAAGGCTCATCTGGTATTGCAGGCTGTTATCGGCAAACTGGGTGCGTTCGCGATCCATATCCACGGTATTGCCGTCCAATGAAGGCTGGTCCGGAATACGGTATTGCAATTCTGTGGCAGGAGGTGACAACGCCTGTGCTGGAATATGCTGCGACGAGGTCAACGTCAGCGCGACCACGCTGGTTTCATCTCTCCCGCGCTGCATCACTTTTTTAAGTTCACTGGCAAAATCCATATCGCGCGCCTGATAACCAGGGGTATCGGCATTGGCGATATTTGCCGCCAGCACTTCCTGACGCTGGGCGCGCAGATTGAGTGCCTCTTTTTGAAAACGTAAGGCGGCGTCGAGCTTATCGAGCATATCTCCTCCGCAGATATCAAAATTCTGCCGTCAGCTTAAAGACTTTACGCGCGCGTTATCGGCGGAATAAAAGCAAAATGGGTTGCTATTTATGCCGTTGATGGTCATTGCGTACGGGTACAATTCAGGCTGTGAAAATGGCCGGGGGCAAAAATGCTGACAATAATGCGCTGTGTGGCGATCATCACGATGTTGTTCAGTCCACTTAGTGCGGCTGGCGATTTCCCCTCACAATTGCAAACCTTTTTCGTTGCACAACTTGCAGGGCTAAGTGATGAGGTCCACGTTTCTATTCGTACTGCACCCAATTTATTGCCGCCATGCGAACAGCCGCTGCTTTCCATGACTAATAACGCCCGCCTGTGGGGCAATGTGAATGTGCTGGCACGTTGTGGCAACGATAAGCATTACGTGCAAGTGAATGTACAGGCGACAGGGAATTATGTTGTTGCAGCAATGCCAGTTGTGCGTGGGGGAAAGCTTGACGCAGGCAGTGTAAAACTTAAACGTGGCAGACTGGATACACTACCGCCGCGTACCGTTCTGGATGCTAATCAACTGGTTGATGCGGTTAGCCTGCGCGATTTGGTCCCCGAACAACCTATACAGCTGACTATGCTGCGTCAGGCCTGGCGGGTAAAAGCAGGACAACGTGTTAACGTGATTGCCAGTGGCGATGGGTTCAGTGCAAATGCTGAAGGTCTGGCGCTGAATAACGCTTCTGTCGCGCAAAAGGCCCGCGTGAGAATGATATCGGGTCAAGTAGTCAGTGGCGTAGTGGATGCCGATGGGAATATTCTTATAAACCTGTAAGCTATTAAAGATTGCCCGTCCATTGCCGATAAATAAGCAACAAATGATAAAGCGCCCTCAATGAGGAATAAACCATGAGTATTGACCGCACTTCCCCCCTGAAGCCTGTAAGCACCGTTCAGCCACGTGAAACCAGTGACGCTCCGGTAGCCAATACCCGCGCAGCAAAAACGACGGCTACCGCCAGTACTAACGTCAAGTTAAGCGATGCGCAGGCAACACTGATGCAACCGGGCAGCAGTGATATCAATCTTGAACGCGTTGAAGCATTAAAATTGGCGATTCGTAATGGTGAACTAAAAATGGATGTCGGCAAAATTGCCGATGCGCTGATCAACGAAGTGCAACAAGATTTAATGAGTAAATAATCAGATGCCGCGTCTTGCTGAGATTCTCAACCAGATGTCTGTGGTGCTTAACGAGCTTAATATAGTGATGGTCCAGGAGCAGCAACATCTCTCTATGGGGCAGTTCACCGGTAGCCAGTTGCAACATATTACAGAACAAAAAAGCTCAATGCTGGCGACTCTGGATTACCTGGAACAGCTGCGTCGACAGGCACCGGATACAGAAATAAGTGAAGATATTGCGCAATGCTGGCAGGAAATCACCGAGAAAACGCAGCAATTGCGCCAGTTAAATCAGCATAACGGCTGGCTACTGGAAGGGCAGATTGAGCGCAATCAACAGGCACTGGAAATGCTGAAACCGCATCAGGAGCCGACACTGTACGGGGCGAACGGTCAGACCTCAACACCCTGGCGCGGTGGTAAAAAGATTTCTATTTGAAGATTTTCTCCGGCCTGCGATGCAGGCCGGAATTCTACGTTAAGCAGTACGACGAGCAAATTCTTTTACTTTGAAGCCCAACACGGCCAGTGCGGCAAAGTATGCTGCAATTCCCGCGACAACGACCGCCATCAAACGCAGTAAACGCCAGGGCATAGTGCCCAACGACCAGTCCGGCATAATATGCAACATGCCTAAAAGCACACCAGACATCACCAGAACCGCCACGAGTAAACGCAGCAGAAACGCAGTCCAGCCGGGTTGTGGGGTAAAGATTTTCTGCTTACGCAACTGCCAGTAAAGCAGCGAAGCATTCAGACACGCCGCCAGACCAATGGAAAGCGACAGTCCGGCATGTTTCAACGGGCCGATAAATGCAAGGTTCATCAATTGCGTCAAAATCAGCGTGACGATGGCAATTTTCACCGGCGTTTTAATGTCCTGCCGTGAATAAAAGCCCGGAGCCAGCACTTTCACCACAATCAGGCCAATCAAACCTACCGAGTAGGCAATTAACGCCCGCTGGGTCATCAACGCATCAAAGGCGGTAAATTTACCGTACTGGAACAGCGAAACAGTTAACGGACCGGAGAGGATGCCCAGCGCCACCGCGCTTGGCAGCGCCAGCAGGAAACAAAGACGCAGCCCCCAGTCCATCAGACGGTTGTATTCATCGTGATTACCGCTGGCAAAACTTTTCGACAACGACGGCAGCAAAATGGTCCCCAGCGCCACGCCCAGTACACCGGACGGAAACTCCATCAAACGGTCGGCATAATACATCCATGACACCGAGCCGGAGGCAAGAAATGAGGCAAAAATAGTGTTGATGATTAAGGAAATCTGGCTAACAGAGACGCCAAGAATCGCCGGCCCCATCTGTTTCACTACGCGCATCGCCCCGGCATCGTGGAAGTTAATGCGCGGCAATACCAACATGCCAATCTTCTTCAGATGCGGTAGCTGATAAACCAGTTGCAGGATGCCGCCCACCGTAACTGCCCACGCCAGCGCCAGCACGGGTGGATTAAAGTACGGCGCTGCAAACAGCGCAAAGCCAATCATGCTGATGTTGAGCAATGTTGGGGCAAATGCCGGAATCGAGAAACGGTTCCAGGTATTCAGAATTGCCCCCACCAGCGATGCCAGTGAAATCAATAAGATATAAGGAAAAGTAATCTGTAATAACTGGCTGGTAAGTGCGAATTTGTCGGCAGTATCCGCAAAGCCCGGCGCGGTTACCATGATCACCCACGGCGCGGCGAGCATGCCGGCGACCGTCACAACCGCCAGCGCCAGTGTCAGCAGACCAGAGACATAAGAGACAAAGACCCGCGTGGCGTCTTCGCCCTGCTTGCTTTTATATTCCGCCAGAATCGGCACGAAAGCCTGGGAGAATGCCCCTTCAGCAAAGATACGGCGTAACAAGTTAGGAAGTTTGAACGCGACAAAAAAGGCGTCGGTTGCCATCCCTGCGCCAAAGATTCTGGCGACAATAGCGTCGCGTGCGAAGCCAAGCACACGCGAAAACATGGTCATCGAGCTGACGGCGGCCAGCGATTTTAATAAATTCATCGGTGTTCTAATCCAGACCCACGGCAAAACGCCTGCAAGGCAGGCGCTGAAAGAGGCGAATAGTCTACCTGGATTATGGTGAATTGCTACCGCCAGATGTTACAGGGTTTATTCACTCATCGCATCGCGCCAGATCTTATCAACGATGCGCTGCGCCAGCACCGCCTGTTCACCCGCGGTTTGCGGAACTGTCTGATTTTGCACGCATTCAATGAAATGGCGCGCACAACCGACAAATCCACGCTGCTCGAGGGTACTTTGCCAGCCAGGAATCGGTTTATGCACCACGCCCTGCCCACGCTCCTCACGCCATTCACGCATATCGGTGATGTCGATTAATGCCCCTTCAGTCACTGCCAGCACCGCTTCACGCTGACTTCCGGCACGACGATGCATACAGGTGGTGATTTGTAACTGACCTGCCGAAAAATGGTGCTCGGCAAACAGCATTTCGCCAGACTCATTGGTCAGCAACGTACCGCTTTCGAGAGTTGCATTGCCGCCAGACAACCACAACGCGGTATCAACCACATGCAGATAATCATCCAGCAAGGTGAAATAAAGATCGTGTGGCCCGACGCTATTGGTACGATGTTTATCCATTCTTAGCGAGGCTGCGCTGGCAAGCTGCGTTTTTAACTCACAGTACAGCGGCGCGAAACGACGGTTAAAGCCGACCATCAGTGTCAGTTTTTTGCGCGCTGCAAGTTCAACCAGTCGCTCGGCATCGCGCAGATTTTCCGCCAGCGGTTTATCGACACAGACATGTACACCTGCATTTAATAACGCACTGACCACCTCAAAATGACTGGCGGTGCTGGAGTGGACAAATACCGCATCGCAACTGGCGGCAAGGTTAGATAACGAATCGGCGTAAGGAGTGCGCCAGCTTTCACAAATTGAGATGGCTTTCTCACGCGTTGGCGACCACGCCCCCTGTAGCGTCCAGTCAGACGCCGCTGTCAGCACTGGCAGCCATGCTTTTTGCGCGATGCCGCCTAAACCCACTACGCCGATACGTAATTTTTTCACGTTAATCTCCCAGATGGGCCAGCAACGAATCAAGACGCTGTTTCAGTTCTGCCACCTCGATTTCCAGGGCTTCGACGCGGGATTGTAAATCACCACCAACCGCGTCCGACGTTTCTGTAAGCACAGGCTGATCATCCACCTCGCCACTGAAAAGATGCATATAGCGGCTTTCGCGTTTACCCGGTTCGCGAGCCAGACGAACAACAAAAGGCCCATCTTCGCGATTAGCCAGTTGTTCCAGCGTTGTTTCTACTTCCGTCATATCGCTGAATTCATACATCCGCGCCGCGCGACTGCGCAGTTCACCCGGCGTCTGAGCGCCTCGCAACAACAAGGTGGTAATTAATGCGACTTCCGCGGCGCTAAGTTTCAGGTCACCAAACTCAGAGTTGCAGAAACGCTGTTCATATTTGGTGACTCGATTACCAAAGCCACTCACCGTGCGCAGATAATGGCGTTTTACCAGATTATCCAGTTGCTCCTGTACCTCGGATTCGCTCAGATTCATTACCGGTTCACGGTTTGTTTTCTGGTTACAGGCCGTTACCACGCCATTCACGGAAAGCGGGTATTGCTCTGGCGTCGTCACCTGTTTTTCCAGCAAACAGCCAATCACACGGGCTTCCAGTGCGGTAAGTTGATACTTCATGAAATTCTCCTTAGCGGCCGGGCGTCCAGTCCGGGGTGGTTAATGCCGTCAGTACGTGATCGCGCCATTTTCCATCAATCAACAAATAATCTTTCGCATAGCCTTCTTTTTCAAACCCCAACCGCGCCAGCAAATCACCGCTGCGTTTATTGTGCGGCATATAGTTGGCCATAATGCGATGAATATGTTGGGTACGTTGCATATAGCGAATGGCGGCGGTCAGAGCTTCAAACATCAGTCCTTTACCCTGCCATTTTTGTCCGATCGAATAACCGAGATAACAGGCGTGAAAAGAGCCGCGTACCACATTGGAAAAATTGGCTACGCCAATAATCTCTTTCTCATCTGGATCAAATAATCCAAAGTAAAAGGCTGAGCCCTGTTTATGAAATTCGTTAATCATGCTTAACCTGGACTGCCAGCCTGAAGGATAGCAGTGGCTTTCATCGCGCACCGGCTCCCAGGGCTTCAGGAAATGGCGATTCTCTGCGTAATAATCCGCCAGTCGCCAGGCATCACGTTCATGCACCAGACGCACGACCAGTCGGTCGGTGGTTAAGCGCACTTTTGGCACGTTACTGCGATAGCCAAACATTCTATACCTACTCCTTCCCGTAACGTCTTTAATACGCTGTAAGTATTACTATACCTGCGCAACCAGAGCCTGTGAAAAGTCCAAAATACCATTTTCTGCATTATTCACATATTTGATAAAAACTCTCTATCAAAGCGACGTTTTGATAAAAAAATATTGTCCCCGATATGATGGGAAAAATCTTAGCAGCAATGCAGAATAGAAAGTGCTCATCTTTTATTTCCCGGGAGGGGAAATGTCGCGCGTATCGCAGGCGAGGAACCTGGGTAAATATTTCCTTCTCGTCGATAATATGCTGGTCGTGCTGGGGTTCTTTGTTGTCTTCCCGCTGATCTCTATCCGCTTCGTTGATCAAATGGGCTGGGCCGCCGTAATGGTCGGTATTGCCCTCGGTCTGCGTCAGTTCATTCAGCAAGGATTAGGCATTTTCGGCGGTGCTATTGCCGACCGTTTTGGCGCTAAACCGATGATCGTTACCGGTATGCTGATGCGCGCCGCCGGATTCGCCACCATGGGCATCGCCCATGAGCCCTGGATGCTGTGGTTTTCTTGTTTGCTCTCGGGCCTCGGCGGTACGTTATTTGATCCGCCGCGTTCGGCGCTGGTGGTGAAATTAATTCGTCCGGAACAACGGGGCCGTTTTTTCTCCCTGTTGATGATGCAGGACAGTGCCGGTGCGGTCATTGGCGCGCTGTTGGGGAGTTGGTTATTGCAATACGATTTTCGCCTGGTCTGCGCCACGGGGGCAATTCTGTTTGTATTGTGTGCAGCGTTTAACGCCTGGTTGTTGCCTGCGTGGAAACTCTCTACCGTTCGCACGCCAGTCCGCGAAGGCATGACCCGCGTGATGCGCGATAAACGTTTTGTCACCTATGTCCTGACACTCGCGGGCTACTACATGCTGGCGGTGCAGGTGATGTTGATGCTGCCGATTATGGTCAACGACGTAGCCGGAGCGCCCTCTGCCGTTAAATGGATGTATGCCATCGAAGCGTGTCTGTCGTTAACGTTGCTCTACCCTATCGCCCGCTGGAGCGAAAAGCGTTTTCGTCTGGAACACCGGTTGATGGCGGGGCTACTGGTGATGTCATTAAGCATGATACCCGTGGGCATGGTCAGTGGCCTGCAACAACTTTTCACCCTGATTTGTCTGTTTTATATTGGCTCGATCATTGCCGAACCTGCGCGTGAAACTCTTAGCGCCTCGTTAGCGGATGCACGAGCGCGTGGCAGTTATATGGGGTTTAGTCGGCTGGGCCTGGCGATAGGCGGCGCTATTGGCTATATCGGCGGCGGCTGGCTGTTTGACCTGGGTAAATCCACGCAACAACCGGAGTTGCCGTGGATGATGTTGGGCGTTATTGGCCTCATCACCTTCCTTGCATTGGGCTGGCAATTTAGCCATAAACGTGCCGCGCGTCGGTTGCTGGAACACGACGCCTGATTTGATACTCCCCCCTGACTCCTCCATACTGAAAGTGAACTGACAGCCAAATGGAGGAGTCACGTGAAGCTATATATTTACGATCACTGCCCTTACTGCCTCAAAGCCCGCATGATTTTCGGCCTGAAAAATATCCCCGTCGAATTACACGTTCTGCTCAACGACGATGCAGAAACACCCACCCGGATGGTCGGTCAAAAACAGGTTCCTATTCTGCAAAAAGATGACAGCCGCTATATGCCAGAAAGCATGGACATTGTTCACTATGTGGATAAGCTCGACGGCAAACCGTTACTGACGGGTAAACGCTCCCCTGCCATTGAAGAGTGGCTGCGCAAGGTCAACGGCTATGCCAATAAACTGCTGTTGCCGCGTTTTGCCAAATCGGCGTTTGATGAGTTTTCTACTCCCGCCGCACGCAAATACTTCATCGACAAGAAAGAGGTCAGCGCGGGTAATTTTGCCGAGCTTCTCTCACATTCTGATGGGTTAATTAAAAATATCAGCGATGATTTACGTGCACTGGATAAACTCATCGTCAAGCCAAACGCCGTGAATGGCGAGCTTTCGGAAGATGACATTCAACTTTTTCCGCTGCTGCGTAATCTGACGCTGGTTGCCGGAATAAACTGGCCAAGCCGCGTCGCTGATTACCGCGATAACATGGCCAAACAGACGCAAATCAATTTGCTATCATCAATGGCGATTTAATCCTGGCCTGCCGCGGCAGCCTGTATTCGCGGGTTGCCGCTGTTTTCAGTTTTTTCTGCTGGCGAGTTTATCGCTGGTGACACATGCTGCGTTGTGTCAGGATATTGACGCAGATTTCATGTCGAGGACTACCATGAACAAGTTTTTATTTGCCGCTGCATTAATCGTCAGTGGCCTGCTCGTTGGCTGTAATCAACTCACCCAATACACCATCACCGAACAAGAGATTAACCAGTCGCTTGCGAAACATAATAATTTCTCAAAAGATATCGGTTTGCCCGGCGTGGCTGACGCCCATATAGTTCTGACAAACCTGACCAGCCAAATTGGTCGTGAAGAACCTAATAAGGTTACCCTAACCGGGGACGCCAATCTGGATATGAACTCTCTGTTCGGTAGCCAAAAAGCAACCATGAAACTGAAGCTGAAAGCGCTGCCTGTGTTTGATAAAGAGAAAGGCGCCATCTTCCTGAAAGAGATGGAAGTGGTCGACGCGACCGTGCAGCCGGAAAAAATGCAAACCGTGATGCAAACGTTACTTCCCTATTTGAATCAGGCATTACGCAATTACTTTAACCAGCAGCCGGCTTACATCCTGCGCGAAGATGGCAGCAAAGGCGAAGCAATGGCTAAAAAACTGGCAAAAGGCATTGAAGTGAAACCAGGTGAAATAGTCATTCCGTTCACTGATTAATTACGAGGGCGTATTTGCGCCCTTTATTTTTCGTGCAAAGGAAAACGTTTCCGCTTATCCTTTGTGTCCGGCAAAAACATCCCTTCAGCCGGAGCATAGAAATTAATGACTGCACCATCCCAGGTATTAAAGATCCGCCGCCCAGACGACTGGCACCTTCACCTCCGCGATGGCGACATGTTAAAAACTGTCGTGCCGTATACCAGCGAAACCTATGGTCGGGCCATCGTTATGCCCAATCTGGCACCGCCTGTAACAACAGTTGAGGCTGCTGTGGCTTATCGCCAACGTATCCTTGACGCCGTACCGGACGGACACGATTTCACCCCGCTGATGACCTGTTATTTAACAGACTCGCTGGACCCCAATGAGCTGGAGCGTGGATTCAACGAAGGCGTGTTCACCGCCGCAAAACTTTACCCCGCGAACGCCACCACCAACTCCAGCCATGGCGTGACGTCGGTTGACGCAATCATGCCAGTACTTGAGCGCATGGAAAAAATCGGTATGCCGCTGCTGGTGCATGGTGAAGTGACCCATGCTGACATCGACATTTTTGACCGTGAAGCGCGTTTTATTGAGACGGTCATGGAGCCACTACGCCAGCGCCTGACCGCGCTGAAAGTCGTTTTCGAGCACATCACCACCAAAGATGCTGCTGACTATGTTCGTGACGGAAATGAACTATTGGCCGCCACCATTACTCCCCAGCATCTGATGTTTAACCGTAACCATATGCTGGTTGGCGGTGTGCGTCCGCATCTCTACTGTCTGCCGATCCTCAAACGCAATATTCACCAACAGGCGCTGCGTGAGCTGGTCGCCAGTGGTTTTGATCGCGTTTTTCTGGGTACCGATTCCGCGCCACATGCCCGTCATCGTAAAGAGAGTAGCTGCGGCTGTGCAGGTTGCTTTAATGCGCCATCGGCGCTGGGTAGCTATGCAACCGTATTTGAAGAGATGAATGCACTACAGCATTTTGAAGCATTCTGTTCTTTAAACGGGCCGAAATTCTATGGATTACCGGTCAATGAATCGTTTATTGAGCTGATACGCGAAGAACAGCAAATTGCTGATAGCATCGCTCTGACAGACGACACGCTTGTTCCTTTCCTGGCAGGGGAAACTGTACGTTGGTCTTTTAAGCAATAAAAAACGTAGCCACCTGTTGTCTTTAGCTTATTTTGCCTGTATAAATAACCAGTATATTCAACAGGGGGCTATTATGCGAATTGAAGTCACCATAGCGAAAACTTCTCCACTACCCACTGGGGCCATTGACGCTCTGGCGGGTGAACTTTCTCGTCGTATTCAGTATGCGTTTCCGGACAATGAAGGTCACGTATCGGTACGATATGCTGCGGCAAATAATTTATCGGTTATTGGCGCAACAAAAGAAGATAAACAGCGCATTAGCGAAATTCTACAAGAAACGTGGGAAAGCGCCGATGACTGGTTTGTTAGCGAATAATATGCAGTGATGTTTGTTTTTGCCGGGTCGCCCCGGCTTTTTTATATTTTAAGATTGTTCGTACAAATTTTACACTCCCTCAAAATAATTGCACAATATGCTAAAAAAATATGAACGACATGCTGTTTTATTGTTCATATAAATCTTAAAAGCAAAAAAATATCTCACTACCCCTTTAAAATTTCGGTGAATACCCATATTTATTGATATACTGAAGTTGCTTCAGATAAAAACGCATTGAACCTCGAATAACGTTGTCTAGTAACACGAATTAGGGGGCCATGATGGAAAAAAACAATGAAGTCATTCAGACTCATCCGCTCGTAGGGTGGGACATCAGCACCGTTGATAGCTATGATGCGCTGATGTTGCGTTTGCACTACCAGACCCCAAATAAGTCCGAGCAGGAAGGGACTGAAGTTGGTCAGACACTCTGGTTAACTACTGATGTTGCCAGACAATTTATTTCGATATTAGAAGCAGGAATCGCCAAAATTGAATCTGGTGATTTCCATGTCAATGAGTATCGGCGTCATTAACATGACATGACCATCCACCCAAAAGGCACCTTAACGGTGCCTTTACTATTTCTGGGTTGTATATCGTTTGTTACTTATTTACTCTGCTTAAACCATGAGAGCAGAGAGAAAAAAATGAAATACGATCTCATCATTATTGGCAGCGGTTCCGTAGGCGCTGCAGCCGGGTATTATGCCACCCAGGCCGGTTTGAAAGTGCTGATGACCGACAGCCATATGCCGCCACATCAACACGGCAGCCACCACGGAGATACACGATTAATTCGCCATGCTTATGGCGAAGGCGAAAAGTATGTCCCGCTAGTACTCCGTGCGCAAACCCTGTGGGAAGAACTCTCCCGTCACAACGAAGAAGACCCCGTTTTTGTGCGCTCCGGCGTCATCAACCTCGGCCCTGCTGACTCCGAGTTTCTCGCCAATGTCGCCCACAGCGCGGAACAATGGCAACTCAACGTCGAAAAACTGGATGCACAGACAATTATGGCCCGCTGGCCGGAAATACGCGTCCCTGACAACTATATCGGGCTATTTGAGGCCGATTCCGGTTTTTTACGCAGCGAACTGGCGATTAAAACCTGGATCAAACTGGCGAATGAAGCTGGCTGCGCACAACTGTTTAACTGTCCGGTCACCGCAATTCGTCATGACGATAACGGCGTAACTATTGAAACGGCGGACGGCGAGTACCAGGCGAAGAAAGCGATCGTCTGTGCAGGTACCCGGGTAAAAGAGCTGCTACCAGAACTGCCCATCCAGCCCGTACGTAAAGTATTCGCCTGGTATCAGGCCGATGGCCGCTATAGCGTGAAGAATAAATTCCCGGCCTTTACCGGTGAATTGCCCAATGGCGATCAATACTACGGTTTTCCGGCGGAAAACGATGCTCTGAAGATTGGGAAACATAACGGTGGTCAGGTCATTCATTCAGCGGATGAACGTGTTCTGTTTGCGGAAATCGACAGTGACGGTTCCGAAGCTTTCCCATTCTTACGTAGTGTGTTGCCAGGTATCGGCTGCTGCCTGTATGGCGCTGCTTGCACCTATGATAATTCGCCTGACGAAGATTTTATTATCGATACCCTACCAGGACACGCTAATACGCTACTGATTACCGGCCTGAGTGGGCATGGCTTTAAATTTGCTTCGGTATTAGGGGAAATAGCCGCTGATTTTGCGCAAGACAAAAAAATCGATTTTGATTTAACGCCATTCCGGCTTTCCCGCTTCCAATAATCATCATCACGGCCTCTAAGTTGAGGCCGTTTTTACAGGAGCTTTTAATGCGTCGCCTGGTGAACTATCTCATCAATAATATTCGCGAACATCTCATGCTTTATCTTTTTCTCTGGGGGGTATTGGCGATTATGGATCTGATCTATGTGTTTTATTTTTAATCACCAGGCGCTGACACAAACTGACAAAAATTTAATTTCCCTTTCATTTGGCGTGAAAATTTGAATAAGCTTATTCCAGTCGCAACAGCATTCACCAGACATCCCTCAGCCTGGAACCACTAAACTTATGAAGATTCTTTCATTATTAAATCAAAATTATTGAAATAAAAATAAATATCATTCGGATTGTTGTTTTTAAGTTGCAATTCATCTCATGACAGGCCATTTTCATTACCTCGTGAATATGTTCTGGATGCAGTTATGCAATTCATAAATTCCCCTCAACGCTATGGTGTTATTTCTGCCGCTTTGCATTGGCTAACGGCAATTATTGTCTATGGCATGTTTGCTTTAGGTTTGTGGATGGTAACGTTAAGTTATTACGACGGTTGGTATCATAAGGCGCCAGAGTTGCATAAAAGCATCGGTATTCTATTAATGATGGGGCTGGTTATTCGCGTTCTCTGGCGTTTAATTTCTCCTCCGCCTGGCCCACTGAAAAGCTATTCCCCCGGTATACGTTACGGAGCGAAAGCAGGCCATCTGGCACTTTATCTTTTGCTCTTTGCTATTGGCTTGAGCGGCTACCTTATTTCGACCGCCGATGGCAAACCCATCAGCATCTTTGGTTGGTTTGAAATCCCCGCAACGCTTGCCGACGCAGGCACGCAAGCTGACTTAGCAGGCGCTCTACATTTCTGGTTTGCCTGGAGTGTCGTCGTCCTGTCAGTTATGCACGGATTTATGGCGCTGAAACATCATTTCATCGATAAAGACGACACCCTGAAGCGCATTCTGGGAAAGTCGTCATCTGACTATGGAGTATAAAAAATGAAAAAAAGCCTGCTTGGTTTAACCTTCGCTTCCCTGTTGTTCTCTGCCGGTTCAGCTATCGCTGCCGATTACAAAATTGACAAAGAAGGCCAGCACGCCTTTGTCAATTTCCGCATTCAACATCTGGGCTACAGCTGGGTTTACGGCACTTTTAAAGATTTCGACGGTACTTTTACGTTTGATGAAAAGAATCCGGCTGCCGATAAAGTCAATGTCACCATTAACACCACCAGCGTAGATACCAACCATGCCGAGCGCGATAAACATCTGCGCAGCGCGGATTTCCTCAACACAGCAAAATATCCGCAGGCAACCTTTACGTCCACTAGCGTAAAAAAAGACGGTGACGAGCTGGATATCACAGGTGATCTGACACTGAATGGCGTAACTAAACCAGTAACGCTGGAAGCGAAGTTGATTGGTCAGGGCGACGACCCATGGGGTGGTAAACGTGCAGGCTTCGAAGCTGAAGGTAAAATTAAGCTGAAAGACTTCAATATCAAGTCAGATTTAGGTCCGGCCTCTCAGGAAGTTGATCTGATTATTTCGGTGGAAGGTGTACAGCAGAAATAATGCTGAAATGTTGCCGGATGACGCGCATCCGGCAATGATGTTTATTCCGCAGGATCAGGTATGCCCAGTGTCGTATTCAGGCGTCCCCGCGACTTATTGAAGATTTTATTGCCATTTTCTCGCCCGGCTCGACGGCGTCGCTGTTCTTCTGGCGGTAACGCGCTCTCTTCGCAGCAAATCTCACTACAACACCCCTTGAATTTCTCAGCACACGTCGGACACTGGATAAACAGCAAGTGACAGCCATCATTTTTACAGTTGGTATGGCTGTCGCATGGCGTGCCGCACTGATGGCAATGTGCAATAATTTCATCAGAGATGCGCTCGCCCATCCGTTCGTCAAAAACGAAATTTTTGCCAACAAAACGCACTGGTAAGCCTTGTTCACGCGCCTTACGGGCGTATTCAATAATGCCGCCTTCAATATGCCAGACTTTATTAAAGCCGTTATGCTTCATCCAGGCACTGGCCTTTTCGCAACGAATGCCACCAGTGCAGTACATGACGATTTTTTTATCTTTATGCGTCTGCATCATCTCAACCGCTTTCGGCAGTTGTTCACGAAAGGTATCAGCCGGAATTTCCAACGCATTTTCGAAATGGCCGACTTCATATTCATAGTGGTTGCGCATGTCGATAAACAGCGTATCGGGATCATCAAGCATGGCATTCACTTCCGCCGCTTGCAGGTATTCCCCGACATTAGTGGCATCAAATTGAGGATCGTCAATCCCGTCGGCGACAATCCGCTCGCGGACCTTCATGCGCAGCACCCAGAAGGATTTCCCATCATCATCCAACGCGATATTCAGGCGTAAACCATCTAACGCAGGATCAAAAGCATAAAGCTGTGCACGAAATGTCTCGACGTTGCTCGCTGGTACACTAATTTGCGCGTTGATCCCCTCATGTGCCAGATAGACCCGGCCAAAAACATTCAACGAAGCAAATAGCTGATATAAAGCATCGCGGGTCACTTTAGGATCGGCAATATGGAAATATTTATAAAACGAAATGGTGGTGCGCGGTTCACTCTCGGCCAGCATTTTGGCTTTCAGTGCGTCGTTGGAAATTCGGTTGTGTAACACTGGCATGGTGTACGGTTCCTGCGAGGTGGGAAAGTAAAATCCGGCGCATGATATAGCAATAATCGCAAATTAACATCCACACATTTTACGCTACATTTGCGCATTAAAAATTATTAATAGTTTACATGCGCGGCATTTTCGCCCAGTCTTCAGCCTCAAATTTTGGTTGAGGGCGAAAAAATGCGACAATACATACAATTGCCCGTATAGGTTGAAAGACAGGATTGATATGACGAATCTACCCAAGTTCTCCACCGCACTGCTTCATCCGCGTTATTGGTTAACCTGGTTGGGTATTGGCGTACTTTGGTTAGTCGTTCAGTTACCCTACCCAATCATCTACCGCCTTGGCATTGCGACGGGGCGACTGGCGTTACGTTTAATGAAACGACGCGCCAAAATTGTGCATCGCAACCTGGAACTGTGCTTCCCGGAAATGAGCGAACAAGAGCGCCAGCAGATGGTGATTAAGAATTTTGAATCCGTTGGCATGGGACTGATGGAAACCGGCATGGCATGGTTCTGGCCAGAAAGTCGGGTTGCCCGCTGGACGGAAGTTATCGGCATGGAGCATGTCCGTGACGTGCAGGCGCAAAAGCGTGGCATCCTGTTAGTTGGCATCCATTTTCTGACGCTGGAACTCGGTGCACGACAATTTGGAATGCAGGAGCCGGGGATCGGGGTTTATCGCCCGAATGACAATCCATTGATCGACTGGCTGCAAACCTGGGGCCGCCTGCGTTCGAATAAATCGATGCTCGATCGCAAAGATTTAAAAGGGATGATTAAAGCACTTAAAAAAGGTGAAGTCGTCTGGTATGCGCCGGATCACGATTACGGTCCGCGCTCGAGCGTTTTTGTGCCATTGTTCGCTGTTGAGCAGGCGGCAACCACTAGCGGCACCTGGATGTTGGCACGAATGTCCGGCGCATGTCTGGTGCCATTTGTCCCTCGTCGTAAGCCGGACGGCAAAGGTTATCAGTTGATCATGCTACCGCCAGAGTGTTCACCGCCTCTGGATAACGCTGAAACCACCGCCGCATGGATGAACAAAGTGGTTGAAAAATGCATCATGATGGCGCCAGAACAATACATGTGGTTGCATCGCCGCTTCAAAACGCGCCCGGAAGGCGTACCTTCACGTTACTAACCTTCTTTATGCCGGATGCGCAGCATCGCATCCGGCACATCAGCATCAAATCCCCTGATTTAGCGATAAAAGCTCTCTGCATTGCGTCACTTATAAGTCAGGCGCATAATTAGTGTGCTTATCTTTTATTCTCTTGTTCACCGCGCCCTGGCGCACCAACAGCGGATTGCTATGTCACCCTGTGAAAATGACACTCCCATAAACTGGAAACGAAACCTGCTCGTTGCCTGGCTTGGCTGTTTTCTTACCGGCGCCGCCTTCAGTCTGGTAATGCCGTTCTTACCCCTCTACGTTGAGCAACTTGGCGTTACGGGCCACTCAGCACTAAATATGTGGTCAGGGATTGTCTTCAGTATTACCTTTCTATTTTCCGCCATTGCTTCTCCGTTCTGGGGAGGATTAGCTGACCGCAAAGGTCGAAAAATTATGCTCCTGCGCTCTGCCCTCGGGATGGGTATCGTGATGGTGTTGATGGGGGTAGTGCAAAATATCTGGCAATTTCTGATCCTGCGAGCATTGCTGGGTCTGCTCGGTGGATTTGTCCCTAATGCCAACGCACTTATCGCCACTCAGGTCCCACGCAATAAAAGCGGCTGGGCGCTGGGTACGCTCTCTACCGGTGGGGTTAGCGGCGCGCTGCTCGGCCCCATGGCTGGCGGCTTGCTCGCCGATAACTACGGCTTACGTCCGGTATTTTTTATTACCGCCAGTGTGCTAATACTCTGCTTTTTCGTCACCCTATTTTGTATCAAAGAGAAATTCCAGCCAGTCAGCAAAAAAGAGATGCTGCACATGCGGGATGTCGTGACATCGCTTAAAAACCCGAAGCTGGTACTTAGCCTGTTTGTCACAACATTAATCATCCAGGTCGCCACCGGTTCAATCGCGCCAATCCTGACACTCTATGTCCGCGAACTGGCGGGGAATGTCAGTAATGTTGCTTTTATCAGCGGCATGATTGCCTCGGTCCCCGGCGTGGCTGCGCTACTTAGCGCGCCACGACTTGGCAAACTGGGGGATCGTATCGGGCCAGAGAAGATCCTGATAACGGCGCTGCTCTTTTCTGTGCTGCTGTTAATCCCTATGTCTTACGTCCAGACACCATTCCAACTGGGGGTTTTACGCTTTTTACTCGGGGCCGCCGATGGTGCGTTACTCCCCGCAGTACAAACGCTACTGGTCTATAACTCAACAAACCAAATCGCCGGACGAATTTTCAGCTACAACCAGTCATTTCGTGATATTGGCAATGTTACGGGACCATTGATGGGCGCGGCTATCTCGGCAAACTATGGTTTCCGCGCAGTGTTTCTGGTCACCGCAGGAGTTGTGTTGTTTAACGCGGTTTATTCCTGGAACAGTTTGCGTCGCCGCCGATTGCCCCAAGTGACAGGCTGATTTTTCGCCTTTCATACTTGCAAAAGCGCATAATCAGCTATTCTTTCCCTGAATACATCATCAAATCAAAGGGAGAATCGTGATGACTATGTACGCAACGCTTGAAGAAGCCATTGATGCCGCACGGGAAGAATTTCTTGCTGACAACCCCGGAATCGATGCAGATGAAGCAAATGTGCAACAGTTCAATGTCCAGAAATATATTCTGCAAGATGGCGACATTATGTGGCAGGTTGAGTTTTTTGCTGATGAAGGCGAAGAAGGTGAATGTCTGCCAATGTTCAGCGGTGAAGCTGCACAAAGCGTCTTTGACGGCGATTATGATGAAATTGAAATCCGCCAGGAATGGCAGGATGAAAATACGCTGCATGAATGGGACGAAGGCGAATTTCAGCTTGAGCCGCCCCTGGATACTGAAGAAGGACGCGCTGCCGCCGATGAATGGGATGAGCGTTAATTACTCATATGGCCCATGTTGAATATCAATAGGCAGCAGTAAGGTATCAAAGACGAGGGAGAACGGCAGATCGAGGATCGTAACATAGCGCCATGCGGAGTCACGAACATCCCATTGCACCCCGGGATAATATTGGTTGCCATGCCCCTGCCCCGGTATAGTGCGGCTAATGATGCTGCCACAGCCACTCAGTAAGGTAACCATGATGCCTACTACAATGAAACGCATTTGATACCTCTTTCCTAAAAAAATACCGGCATTACGCCGGTATTTTTATTGGCTCGTTGTTTTGCCGGATGCGGCGTGAACGCCTTATCCGACCTACAAAATCTTGCAAACTCAACATATTGCAGGAACGATGTAGGCCTGATAAGCGTAGCGCATCAGGCAACTACGTTTTTATTGCGAAGCCGCATCCGGGTTACGCAATGCCTGTGGATTCAGCTTTATCCCTTCATAGTAACTCACCCATGAAGAATATTTCTCCGGAGAGTTCCATACGCGGAAATGCAAACGTGCCATCGTTACCGGATCGCTCAAAAGCACCAGACGACGATCGCGGTTCAGCTTCGCTGGCGTCTCGTTCAGCGCCTGTTCAACGTGGCGGTCACGGGCGATTTCCAGCACCTTACTGGCGCGGTGACGAGCGGTCGCCATTGCCGTTGCCAGGGCGTTAAACGACGGGTTAAATACCGCGTGCATAAAGCCATCGTCGAGAGAACGTTGACGGTTCATCTCAAGGAAACGATCGGTATCTACCAGCACCTGCGGCGGTGAATACTCTTCCGGGATCAGGAACAGTTTCCAGCGTTTAGCACGCAGCCCCACAGTCGCACGGCTGGAGATCACCGAAACAAACGGTGACAGGATCAGCGAGAAGACAATCGGCGCCAGCCAGAACAGGAATCTCAGATCCAGCCATGCCATGCCAACCGCCCACACAAGACCCAGTAACAGTTGCGAACCGTGACGTTTAAACGCTTCTCCCCAGGAAGTGGAGTCATCATCACGTTGCGGTGAATTCCACACTACCTCCCAGCCGAGGAAGGCACTGACCACAAATACCGTATGAAACAGCATGCGCACCGGCGCCAGCAGTACGGAGAACAGCACTTCCAGTAGCAGCGACAAGGTGACGCGCCAGAAGCCACCATACTCTTTAGTCCCTTTGCACCAGATGAGCAAAATACTCAACAATTTTGGCAGGAACAGCAGCACCATTGTTGAGGCAAACAGTGCAATCGCCAGTTCAGGACGCCATTGCGGCCACACCGGAAACAACTGCCGTGGTTGCAGGAAGTATTGCGGTTCGGTCAACGCATGCACTACCTGCAATGCGGTCGAGAGCGCGAGGAACATAAACCACAGCGGCGCAGAGAGATAAGACATTACCCCCGTCAGGAACACCGCACGGTGTACCGGGTGCATCCCTTTGACCAGGAACAGGCGGAAGTTCATCAGGTTGCCGTGACACCAGCGACGGTCACGCTTTAGCTCGTCCAGCAAGTTTGGTGGCAACTCTTCATAAGAGCCCGGGAGATCGTACGCAATCCATACTCCCCAACCTGCACGGCGCATCAGTGCCGCTTCTACAAAGTCGTGCGACAGGATTGAACCGGCAAAAGAGCCTTCACCCGGCAACGGCGCCAGCGCGCAGTGCTCGATAAAGGGTTTCACGCGGATAATCGCGTTATGCCCCCAATAGTGCGACTCGCCAAGTTGCCAGAAGTGCAGACCGGCAGTGAACAATGGCCCATAAACACGGGTCGCAAACTGCTGGCAGCGCGCGTACAGCGTATCCATACCAGATGCTTTCGGCGAAGACTGGATAATCCCGGCGTTCGGGTTGGCTTCCATCAGGCGCACCAGGCCGCACAAGCAATCACCGGTCATCACTGAATCGGCATCCAGCACTACCATGTAGCTGTACTGACTGCCCCAGCGACGGCAGAAGTCATCGATATTACCGCTTTTACGCTTTACACGACGGCGGCGGCGGCGATAGAAAATCTGCCCTTCGCCGCCGACTTCAGCGATAAGCTCCATCCAGGCTTTTTGCTCTGCGACGCAGATATCCGGGTTGTAACTATCACTCAGAATGTAGACATCAAAGTGTTTAGCATTGCCGGTGGCTTTTACCGATTCCCACGTTGCGCGCAAGCCTGCAAAGACGCGATTCACGTCTTCATTACAGATGGGCATGATCAATGCCGTACGATGCTCCGGATTTAGCGGTTCATCGCCAACGGTCGACGCAGAAATACTGTATTTATCGCGACCAATGAGCAGTTGCAGGAACCCCATCAACGCGGTCCAGAAACCGGCAGACACCCAGCAGAAAAGAACAGCAAAGAGGATCAGAATGCCGGTTTGCAGCATATAGGGCAGGAGCTGCATAAAGGAAACCCACAGATCCTGATCGACCATATCAACCGGATTAATAAACGCCCACCCCTGGTACGGCAGAATCGTCTTCATGTACCAGGTAGCGACAACGGTTTGCGCCAGTGTCAGGATAAGCAGGATATAACGACGGATTGTCCCGACGGTACGCCACTTTTGCTCGCTTTCCTGTTCTTCTTTGGTCAACCGAGCCAGATAGCGCGGTGTCACATCGCGTCCGCGCAGACGATCCCAGAATCGCCCTACCGGGTTAGTTCGCCACGGGTCGGGAAACATAGAGGAACGTTTTGCTTTCGGCATGGCCTGCAGCTGATCGCGTCCTTCGTCGTCTTTAATTAACTGCCCATCAGCCAGCGAATCCGGCCAGGCTTGTTCAAGACGTGCCTTCACCGACCCTTGTGGGGAGTCATCCTCCCGCGCATAGATGCGGTGTTCGGCATCCAGCGCCTGATGAACGGCGCGGATATCGGTCTTCGGCAATGCCGCTTTCTCACTGGCGGAGATGGGCATTGCGTCAATGTACTCAGTTGTTTTATTCATTGGCAGGTAACTGGTAGCTCCAGGTTTCACTCAACGTCTGATCGGCATTCACCAGCGCAGCACGCATTTCAGTGGTTTTCTTGGCATCTTTCACTTTCACGCGCATTACCAGACGCCAGCCTTTGGTGACCGGGTTATAACGCACTGTACTCTCTACAATCTCACCATTATCGCCAATACTGGTTTGTGCGGTGACTGGCGTATCCGCTGGCAGTTTTTTCATTTCTGCACCAGTAAAATCGACCACAAAGGCGATAGTACCGTCAGGTTGACGAATCAGGTTTGATTGTTTCACATCCCCCGTTGAACGACGCGTCTGCTGTACCCAGGCGTTATCTGGCGCATGCAATTTGTCTTCGTCCCGGCTGAAGGTGATGGTGTATTTAAAGTTCATCTCTTTACCCGGTTCCGGCAGCTGGTCCGGCGTCCAGTAAGCGACGATGTTATCGTTAGTTTCATCGTTAGTCGGGATTTCTACCAACTCAACGCTACCTTTGCCCCACTCCCCTTTCGGTGTTACCCAGGCGCTTGGACGCAGATCGTAACGGTCGTCGAGATCTTCAAAACGAGAGAAGTTGCGGCCACGCTGTAACAGACCAAACCCTTGCGGATTCTCCATAGAGAAGCTGCTAACTGCCAGATGTTTCGGGTTATTCAGCGGACGCCAGATCCACTCGCCGTTACCGGCATGGATAGACAAGCCGTTTGAGTCGTGCAATTCCGGACGATAGTTATTCGCCGGAGACGGCTGGTTCGGTCCGAACAGGAACATACTGGTTAGCGGCGCAACACCCAGTTTGCCGACTTTGTCGCGCAGATAAATTTTAGACTGCACATCAACAACCGTGTCACGTCCTGGCATAACCACAAACTTGTAAGCGCCTGTCGCTCGCGGTGAGTCAAGCAATGCATAAATGGTTAAACGTTTATCAGTCGGTTTTGGTCGCTCGATCCAAAACTCTTTAAAGCGCGGAAATTCTTCACCGGATGGCAACGCGGTATCAATTGCCAGGCCGCGGGCAGAAAGGCCATAAACCTGACCTGCACCAATCACGCGGAAATAGCTGGCCCCGAGCATGCTGACGATTTCATCGTTTTTATCTTTGCTGTTGATCGGGTAAAGCACTTTAAAACCGGCAAAACCAAGGTCTTTTACCGTGTCTTTGTCATGCTGAACATCGCCGAATGTAAAATAATCCGGACTGTATTTGATTCTTTTTACTGCCGTTGCAGTAACTTCATTGATTTTGACCGGCGTGTCGAAGTACATACCCTGATGGTAGAACTCGAGCTTGAATGGGGTCTTCAGATTGTTCCAGTAGGCTTTGTCATGATTAAACTGGATCTGCTGATAGTCCGCGTATTTCATGTCGCGGAAAACGGAGGGCAAGTTGCTTTTAGGCGCCTCATAGCCTTTTCCGGCTAAGGATTGAGCTTGCTTTGCAACATCGTCAATGCTGAACGCCCAGCTTGAAGAGGTATACAGGGTTAACATTACTGCAGCACTCAACCAACGCATTTTCATCATTTGTAGTTTATGTTTCATAATAAGTAAGCACTTCCCCCTTTGTGTGCTTATATCGATCCGATCTATTTTAATGGATAACCAGCCATTACGACAACAGAATCCCGGCGTTATTCAGCATGCTGGCTCATGGATTAAGCACTTGATTGCGGCCGTTTTCACTTTCCGTGCTTCTCCTAAAGACAGAAGCAGCGAGTTCGTGTAGGGTTTGCCAGCAAATTTATTTATCAACAGTCTTACAGACGCTTCCATTTTGGTTAGTGGTAGTGACTATGCCGCGCAAAAACACCCGCGAAGCCTGTGCCAGATGCGGTCAGGTCGATGTTGTTATGGCAAAAGCCTAAAGGCATTCCCCGGCAGGGATAAGACGAAAAATCCGAGATTAGTTAACCATATATGAATCCAGTACCCGCGCAGCGTGAATATTTCCTCGACTCCATCCGCGCCTGGTTGATGTTGTTAGGGATCCCTTTTCATATTTCTTTAATCTATTCAAGCCACACCTGGCATGTGAATAGCGCAGAGCCGTCCTGGTGGCTGACACTTTTTAACGATTTCATCCACTCGTTCCGCATGCAGGTATTTTTCGTTATTTCTGGTTATTTTTCCTACATGCTTTTTTTGCGCTACCCATTGAAAAAATGGTGGAAAGTTCGTGTCGAACGCGTGGGGATCCCGATGTTAACGGCCATTCCCCTGCTGACCTTGCCGCAATTCATTATGCTGCAGTATGTCAAAGGCAAAGCAGAAAGCTGGCCTGGCCTGTCATTGTATGACAAATATAATACACTGGCCTGGGAATTAATTTCGCACCTGTGGTTTTTACTGGTATTGGTGGTCATGACGACACTTTGCATATGGATATTTAAGCGCATCAAAGATAATTTAGATAATTCCGATAACAAAAATAAAAAATTCTCAATGGCTAAACTATCGGTGATCTTCTTATGCCTCGGCATCGGCTATGCGGCAATAAGAAGAACGCTCTTTATCGTTTATCCGCCTATTTTAAGCGATGGCATGTTCAATTTTATTTTCATGCAGACGCTGTTTTATATGCCGTTTTTTATCCTTGGTGCATTAGCTTTTATTTTCCCTAATCTTAAAGCCTTGTTTACCACACCTTCTCGTGGTTGCACACTCGCTGCAGCAATGGCATTTGTCGCATATTTGCTCAATCAACGTTACGGTAGCGGTGATGCCTGGATGTATGAAACCGAGTCGGTGATCACGATGGTACTCGGCTTGTGGATGGTGAATGTGGTTTTCTCCTTTGGTCACCGCTTGCTCAATTTTCAGTCGGCACGGGTGACCTACTTTGTAAACGCATCGCTGTTTATCTACCTGGTTCACCACCCGTTAACGCTGTTTTTCGGCGCATACATCACCCCGCATATCACCTCAAATTGGCTTGGTTTTCTCTGCGGCCTGATATTTGTGATAGGGATTGCGATAATTCTGTATGAAATTCATTTACGCATTCCGTTGTTGAAGTTTTTGTTCTCCGGAAAACCGGCCACTAAGCGCGAGAATGATAAAGCGCCAGCCCGCTGAGCCACACTTACAATAACCATTCAACGGGTAATATTGACGCCAGTCTGACCAAAACCCGCTTCCAGAAACTGGTTGCGGGTTCTTTTTTGAGAATAATTTCTTCCTTCCCGCGACGATCGACCCAGTTAATCCGCCCCCATCGATCCAGACGCAGCTGCCAGGCCGCATCATACTGACTCTGAATAAAGCGTTTATCGATCAGTTGCGCCAGCATTTTGCTCTCTATTACCAGGCCCATTTCAGTGTTGAGTAATGTTGAACGCGGGTCGAAATTGAATGAACCAATAAATACGGTTTTGCCATCGACACTGAAGGTCTTGGCATGCAGACTGGCACCGGAATTCCCGGTTATTCCGCGGTCGTGCAGTGTACCGGGTTGTTCCTGCGTCGGCTTTAGTTCATAGAGTTCCACGCCATAACGGAGCAATTTTTTGCGCCAGCGTGCGTAGCCAGCATGCACCACAGCGACATCATTGGCGGCAAGTGAGTTGGTTAAGATTGCTATCTTTACCCCTTTTCTTACCATCCGTAACAGTTGCGCTACACCTGCACGCGTCGGCACAAAATAGGAAGAGATAATATCAATCCGCTCACCGGGTGACCCCATGATATCGAACAGTCGCTGCGGCAGAAGGGAATGGCGTTTTGCTTTGCCCTCCCCTTTCGCAGGATCATCACTTAATAAACGCGTTTTTGCCCAAATAAGCGGTAACGCCCCCTCAACGATTTGATTCATAAAAGGGCTTGATTCCAGTTTACGCAAATAGCGATGCGTGATGCTGTCATTATGCCAGGATGCGGGTAGTTCAATACGATCAGCCATTTCACCTTCTGGCACATCCAGAACATGCTGCAAGGGTGAAACTGATTTGCAATACCAGTAGCGGGCGAAATCATCAGCGACGTCCTCCACAACCGGCCCCATTGCCATCACATCTAAATCTGAAAAAAGCGGTTCTTCTCCTGCACCAAAATATGCATCGCCAATGTTTCTCCCCCCCACCAGCGTCACCACGCCATCGACGGTAAAACTCTTATTGTGCATACGTCGATTGAGACGGGAAAAATCGGTGATATAGCCAAGCGGACGCAATAAGCGAAATGAGAAAGGATTGAAAAGTCGAACTTCAATCCGCGGGTGGCTATCGAGCAAGCGTAAAATGTCATCAAGTCCGGGGGTATTGTTGTCATCAAGCAACAAACGAACGCGAACGCCACGCTTCGCGGCGGCTAACAGAGCGGAAAACAGTAACCGCCCCGACATATCGTCCTGCCAGATGTAATACTGAACATCCAGCGTATGTTCCGCCATTTCTGCCAGGCGATAACGTGCGGCAAACGCATCCAGACCTTTATCAAGGGGGAAAATGCCGCACAGTCCTGGATGTTGCGAACACAAGTGCAACACCGCGCTCGCCAGCCGAGGCAAATCATTCATCTCCTTGTTGGGTAAGGAGTCTTTCGTAGAGATGGGCGTTTTCTTCATCATAACAGACAAAGTATACCTGCTCGGGTAAAGCGTGACGGATAATAAATTCCCAAACGGTTTTTACTGCTATTTCAGCTGCTGCTGCACGTGGGTATCCATAAACACCAGTACTAATGGCAGGGAAAGCTACCGATGTATAACTGTTCGCCGCCACCAGTCGCAGACTATTGAGATAGGCATCCTGCAATAGCTGATCTTCATTTTGTTCTCCGCCGCGCCACACGGGTCCAACAGTATGTACAACAGCTTTGGCGGGGAGATCGCCTGCGAGGGTAATTACTGCGTGTCCCGTAGGGCAATCGCCCTGTTGTTGTCTGACTTTTAAACAGGCATCCAGCAGCGCCGGACCGGCAGCGCGATGTATAGCGCCATCGACGCCGCCTCCCCCCATCAACGATGGATTTGCCGCATTAACAATCACATCAACAGCCAGTTTGGTAATATCGCCCTGTACAACATGAATACGCGATTTCATAACGCCTCCTTACACCATCTTGTTTCTTAAGTGTACAGCAGGGTTTTTAGAGAAATCGCATTTTTCTTGTCGGCGACGTGAGTGGTTCAGAAACTTAGTTATATTCGATATTCATCACAGCCAGCTTTTTCTGCTCATCAAGATACTGCACTTTTACTGAGGCAATTTGCGCATTTTTAACTTTGCCGCTCATTAGCTCTTTGCTGGAATACGTTTTGCTCTGTACAGGACCATTTTGCATACAGGTCATTTCAACTGGCGCTTGTAGGGAGCTCACGTCACACGCCGGTTCCACAATTTGACCATAAAAATGAATCACGCCACCTTGCACATTGCTTTCCGCTGTTGCAAAAAAAGGAAAAACCAGGCTGCCAAGCATAAGGGAGTTTAATAACGGTCTGAACATCTCTTCTATTTCCTCAATGATTAATCATCCTTGAGGGTGTGTTATCCATGCTTTCAGGTGGTCGATTCGTATCAGACCATTCTCTTCCGGCTCATTTTATGCTCAACTATCAATACATTAAGACTTTCCTGAAGAGGGCGGCCATTGTTGTGATAAATGAAGTGACTGTCCATCAGAAACAGTAACAACTATTTTCACCCGATCGTCCGGGGAAATATTTAAACTCAACTTCGTCAAGGCAATGGGTTGATTAGCGGGTAATGAAAGGGTCTTTTCTTGCTTCGTCTGACTTTGTCCCGAACTGCCTTCACGCAGAGATAATATTTGCACCCGGCACAAGCATGATTGCGTCAGAGTAACCTCAGGAATAATGGTGTACATGTCACCTTGCTGGGTTGTATTAAAGGTTATCTGGCTGGAAAGCGCCGCGAGAAGTAATAACGCGTTCATACTATTCTCCCGAAAAAAAACAGGGCTTGCGCCCTGTTTCTGTAATACAAATTCTATATTAGTACTGATGAGCGGTCGCGTTGTTACCAAAGCCAACCTGAGTTACGTTGACGCTGGAGTTAGATGCAGTCTGGTCAACTGCTGCACCGTTGCCGCCACCGAACTGTTTAACAGTCATTTCAGAGTTTTTACCGTTCCACTGATCCAGTGTCGCGCTGTTACCAAAGCCACGTTGGGTCAGTTCAATTGAGCTGTCATCAGAACCTTGTCCCACGTCTGCGCCGTTACCGCCGCCGTGCTGGGTAATAGTCAGATCAGAGTTGCGGGCATCAGCCTGCAATGCAACAGCAGAGTTACCGCCACCGTATTGGTAAATATTCAGTTCAGAATTCGGGCCGCTGTTATTACCGCCACCACCGTGGTTGCCGCCGCCACCGCCGTACTGAGGAATAGAACCTGCCAGAGCGCTACCGGAGAATACGATTGCTGCAATTGCTGCTACTTTTAAAAGTTTCATGTAAAACCCCCATCGGATTGATTTAAAAGTCGAATGGAAATTAACGCTGTGTTACGCGAATAGCCATTTGCGACTGTCTCTGCACTACAATTGCCGTTTTTTGAGTACCATACTGCGTAATATTTGCTTTATTACCAGAACCTTTCTGGATAATCATTGCAGTATTACCATATGCGCCCTGCGAAATACTGGCATCGTTGGCATTGCCCGCCTGATCAATATACGCAAGGTTATAATCTCCTGTCTGGTCAATCTTTGCCCGGTTGTTATTACCATCTTGCGAAACAACCGACAAAAGTTTAGAGCCTCCCTGCCGTAACTGTGCACTATTATTAGCACCAGCTTGACCAATTATGGCTGCCTGATTAAATGAAGACTTACTCAATTCATTTACCGCAAAGTTATACTCTGAATTAGCTAAATCATAACCTGCCGCGGCTGCAATCCCAGGCGCACCCAGTACTGTTAACATCATAAATAACAATCTGTTTTTCATGTTGTCACCCTGGACCTGGTCGTACATTTAAGAAATTTAAATCATTTCAACTTGGTTGTTAACGCAAACCGTTTTTTGTTAACGCTGCGTTACGATGGAAAGTATGTCTGCGGAAATATTTTTAATAACTCACCCGCGCGTTGTATTTTTCTTTTTTTACTCATGCCAAAGTATTAAAACTCGCGTAAATACGCTGTTATTTACGCAAAAATTATTTTGTTTACTTTTAAACCGTCGTTTTTTGACCGCGAAAATTCGACAAACTATCTCTCCTCATGATTCACGAAGATTCTGTCGATATGTTTGCCTGACAAGCCGTCACAAACATCGTTTTTTTGCAGCCAAAAATTGTCCATGAAGAGAATCTGAAAATGCAGACAATTTTAGCGCAACAAAAGGACCAGAGATAAATAACATTTATTAAAATAATCATGTAGTTACGTGTATTTGTATGACTTTTCAAAATTGTGCAATAAAAGCCATATGTACAACTTTTCTATCATTACCAAACTTAACAACCCCTTAATGTTAACAAATTTAATTACCAGATTACATTTTGTTACATGTTTAACACTTGATTTAAGATTTGTAATGGCTAGATTGAAATCAGATGTAATCCATTAGTTTTATTTTTTACCCATTTAGGGTTGATTTATTACTACACACAGCAGTGCAACATCTGTCAGTACTTCTGGTGCCTTTATTGAATAAAGGCAGCTGTCAGGTGTGCGATTAATAAAAAGAGCGGGGTTTCATCATGTTTAATGAAGTCCATAGTATTCATGGTCATACATTACTGTTAATCACTAAACCTTCCTTGCAAGCGACTGCGTTATTGCAGCATTTAAAACAATCGCTGGCAATCACAGGAAAACTACATAACATTCAACGTTCTCTGGACGATATATCTTCTGGCTGCATTATTTTGTTGGATATGATGGAAGCAGATAAAAAACTCATCCATTACTGGCAAGATACATTAAGCAGAAAACACAACAACATCAAAACACTGTTGTTAAATACTCCAGACGATTACCCGTACCGCGACATTGAAAACTGGCCTCATATCAACGGTGTTTTTTACGCCCTGGAGGATCAAGAACGCGTCATCAATGGGTTGCAAGGCGTCTTACGCGGGGAATGCTACTTTACGCAAAAACTTGCCAGCTATCTGATTACACATTCAGGTAACTATCGTTATAACAGCACGGAATCTGCCCTCCTTACTCATAGGGAAAAAGAGATCCTTAATAAACTGCGTATCGGCGCCTCCAATAACGAGATTGCTCGTTCGCTGTTCATCAGCGAAAATACGGTTAAAACGCATCTTTATAATCTTTTCAAGAAGATAGCAGTCAAAAACCGGACTCAAGCAGTCTCATGGGCAAACGATAACCTCAGGCGATAAAGCCATGAAACGTTATTTATGCTGGATTGTAGCAGCGAATATTTTCTTCGCTGCGGGGAATGTTCACGCCGTAGAGGTAGAAGTACCGGGATTGTTAACTGACCATACTGTTTCATCCATTGGACATGATTTTTATCGTGCCTTTAGTGATAAATGGGAAAGTAGCTATACCGGGAACTTGACGATTAATGAAAGGCCCAGTGCACGATGGGGAAGCTGGATCACCATAACGGTAAATCAGGACGTTATTTTCCAGACTTTTTTATTCCCATTGAAAAGAGACTTCGAGAAAACTGTTGTCTTTGCACTGGCACAAACTGAAGAAGCACTGAACCGTCGACAGATTAGTCAGGCTTTACTGAGTACGGGCGATTTAGCGCCTGATGAATTTTAAATTAAATTGTCCGGAGGCTGCAATGCGTGTCAAACATGCAGTAATTCTACTCATGCTAATTTCGCCAATAAGTTGGGCCGGGAATATGACCTTCCAGTTCCGCAATCCTAATTTTGGTGGCAACCCCAACAATGGTGCTTTTTTACTAAACAGCGCCCAGGCACAGAACTCGTATAAAGACCCTAGCTATAATGATGACTTTGGTATTGAAACACCCTCGGCGTTAGATAACTTCACCCAGGCCATTCAGTCACAAATATTAGGTGGGCTGCTGACAAATATTAATACGGGTCAGCCAGGACGAATGGTGACTAACGAATATATCGTCGATATTGCCAACCGGGATGGTCAGCTGCAACTGAACGTAACCGATCGTAAAACGGGTCAAACGTCCACGATTCAGGTTTCGGGATTACAAAATAACTCAACCGATTTTTAAGCCCCAGCTTTGTAAGGAAAATAATATGCAGCGCTTATTTGTTTTGGTTGCAGTCATGTTGCTGAGTGGATGCTTAACCGCACCACCAAAAGAAGCCGCCAAGCCGACATTAATGCCTCGAGCTCAAAGCTACAAAGATTTAACCCATTTGCCTTCGCCAACGGGCAAAATCTTTGTCTCGGTATACAACATCCAGGATGAAACTGGACAATTTAAACCCTATCCGGCAAGTAACTTCTCCACCGCAGTTCCGCAAAGCGCGACCGCTATGTTGGTCACCGCATTGAAAGATTCGCGTTGGTTTGTACCGCTGGAGCGTCAGGGCCTACAAAACTTACTGAACGAACGTAAGATTATTCGTGCGGCACAGGAAAATGGCACCGTTGCGCTCAATAACCGGATCCCGCTACAGTCGCTGACAGCAGCCAATATCATGGTTGAAGGTTCGATTATTGGTTATGAAAGTAACGTGAAATCGGGCGGTGCCGGGGCGAGATACTTCGGTATTGGCGCCGATACGCAGTACCAACTTGACCAAATCGCGGTGAACTTGCGTGTCGTTAATGTCAGCACCGGTGAAATCCTGTCATCAGTGAACACCAGTAAGACCATTCTTTCCTATGAAGTCCAGGCCGGCGTCTTCCGCTTTATCGACTACCAGCGGTTACTGGAAGGGGAAGTAGGATATACCTCAAACGAACCCGTTATGCTATGCCTGATGTCGGCGATTGAAACCGGTGTTATCTTCCTGATTAATGATGGTATCGACCGCGGTCTGTGGGATTTGCAGAATAAAGCAGATCTGCAGAATGACATTCTGGTGAAATACCGCCATCTGTCAGTACCGCCGGAATCCTGATCCATAAAAAAGCCGGAGTATTAATCCGGCCTTTACGTATTCAATATAAAGCGTGATTCTCTCACGCTTTATTTTTTACTTGTTGCTCATGGTTAGCGGTCTTAGCACTGCGCGCCGCCAACCAAAGCCCACTGTTTTTCATCGCGTAACCAAACACCAGCCCAAGCGCCAGAGATGGCAATACCAGTTTCCAGTTTCCCTGCGCGGCAAACGTCGCACACGCACCGATAAATGTACCCGGAACAAATGACAGCAATAGCTGTTTGGCCTGAATACACATCAGGAAAGCGACAATGCCAGTCATGACATAGCCAACTATTTCCAGATGGGGTGCCAGCGCACTACCGTAAATAATGACCATTGCCCACACCACACCGCTAAGCAGCGTCGCAGCGGAGATCGCCAACCCTTTCAGGCCGCCTTGCGGACAGGCAAAGTAGGCCGTGCAGCCAAGGAAACCCGCCCAGCTGAGTAAACCAAGGGAAACAGCCACCCATCCCCAGATACCGGAGAGAATGCCTGTTGTGATTGCAATAGAGAGAAGTATGTTCATGCCGCGAATGATAGCAGAAAACGCGGCCATGAATGAGATCGAGCACACATTTTATGCAACGTAGAGTTTGATGTTGCATTCATTAGTGACCACGATCACACTTATTCTTCTTTTTCTTCCTCAAGTTCATCCCACATTGCGCCGATAGCATCGCGGGTCAGTGGTGCCATAGTGCGCCAGAACGGCGTGGTTGCATGGGCCTCAATTTTACCGAGAAATGCGCCACACCACGGCAACAGATACTCGCTGAACAACGTTTCCAGTGCTTCGCTTTCATCTTCCGTTGACTGATCTTCCAGCCAGGAAGCCGCGAGCAGTAACGTGCCGATGTGATCGGCTGGCGTATCTGCTAACGGCATCCCGCGTTCTGAAAGAAAAGCACGCACTTCCGCTTCCGTCGCGCCCTCAACCCAGGCACTGCGGTAAGGCGGTACTGCACATTCATCGCCGATAAACAGCGCATTGTAATCGGCAGATACTTGCGCCATATCACAACTTTTCTGCAAGCGTGCCAGCAACTCATCCTGCTCCAGAGGCCAGCTCGCTGCCAATTTTCCCTCACGAATCAGGGTAAACAGCGGAACCAGTAAAGGGTCCTGCGGTTGGCGGTAATAAAGTGACCCCAGTACACGACACAGGATAGAAAACTCGTTCATTTATTTATTTCCATTAAAAGCAATTAAAGTTCAGCAAATTCCGCAATCGGCGCCATACCGCGGGATTCCAGGAAGTTGAGTAAACGGCGCGGTGAAACATTCAAAATGCGTTCTTCTGGAAAATCAACCGCGTCAAGAATTTTACGACACTCTTCAAAATCACCCATAGTAAACGCGGTATGAGAATCCGAGCCTAATGCCACCCAACCGCCAGCATCGCGCACCGCAGCGGCAACTGCACGGCAGTTATCTTCACTGCCTTTGCGCGAGTGTAGGAAGGACGAATTATTGATTTCCAGCGCGACCTGGTGTTTCGCGGCTGCTTCCGCAACTGCTTTGAAATCAATGGAATATTTCGGATTGCCCGGATGGCTTATTATGTGCACATTGCCGCTGGCGATAGTCGCGATCATCGCTTGCGTATTGGTCGCTTCATCATGTGGTGCAAAAACCGGTTCATGAAAACCAGCAATGATTAAATCCAGCGACTCAAACATTTTGCCGCTACAGTCAATTTCACCGTCAACATTTTTAATGTTGGCTTCAATGCCGCGCAGGATCCCTACCCCATCAACCACTCGTGGCCAAATACGCATATTAATGAAATGCCAGTGATGCGGCGCATCTTCCATATCCGGGCCGTGATCGGTAATTGCAAAAAGCTTGATTCCCTTCTGTTTAGCCTGGGCAATGTAGTCACTTAATGTGCTGTATGCATGCGTGCTGGCAACGGTATGCATATGTAGGTCGACGGGATACATAACTCTCTCCTGTATTCAATTCTTGCCAAGGATAGCAGGAATCCTGGCGCTTTATTAGTAGCCTCGAACTCGGTCGACTTGCCCGCTGACGGCTTCACCTCTTTCTAGCTGGGAAATGGTGCGTGAAATATACTCCACTGCTTCGACGGGGCGAGTAATAGCTGCCACATGTGGCGTTATCGTGACGCGTGGATGTTGCCAGAGCGGGCTTTCCGGCGGTAAAGGTTCACGATTAAAAACATCCAGCATTGCTCCTTTAATCTTGCCACTTTCCAGCGCCGCGAGCAGGTCATCTTCCACCACATGGACGCCACGCGCCAGATTGAGAAGATACGCGCCATCCGGTAATTGATTGAATAATTGTTGATTAATAATGCCGACGGTTTCGGGCGTATTCGGCAACAGATTAATCAGTACCCGGCATTGACTCAGAAATGCCTTCAGCTCTTCGCCTCCAGCAAAGCTTTGTACATCTGGCCAGGATTTACGACTGCGACTCCAGCAACGCAGCGGAAAGCGCCATGTTTGTAGACTTTGTGCGACTTTACCGCCCAACACGCCAGCGCCCAGGATGCCAATTGTAAAATCTTCCCGATGATATTCAGGCAGCGGTTGCCAGTGTGAAGCATTTTGCTGGATTCGATAATCGTCAAAACGTCGGAACCAATGTAGCACCTGGCTGACAGCATATTCCTGCATTTGCTCGCCCATACCGGTATCTTCCAGGCGGAAAAGCGGAATGGAGGGTTTAAGCATTTCAGGGTGTGCCTGTAGTTTACTCAATATAGAATCCACACCGGCGCCTAGTGCAAACACAGCTTTAAGATCGCGTCCTGCCAGCATTTCAACTGGAGGATGCCAGACTAACGCATAATCCGCGCCCTGGTTATCTCCGTTTTTCCAGGCTCTGACCCTGGCATGAGGTATCGCTTTACTCAGCGCCTCAATCCACCATTTTGAGTCAAAGGTTGGGTGATAAAAGATGATATCCATATTGGCTCCCGAAAAGAGTTGAGCGGAATTTATTCGCGCTTATTGTTATGATCTGCAAGGAACATCAGAATAGCAAATCTGCTGTCGGTGGCAAAAAAAGCGAAACTTGCTTATTTAAGCCGCAAATTGATTGAAGTTTGAATAAACGCACTTTTTTTAAAAAAAGTTTGTTGACCCGAGGCGACTATTTCCCTAAATTAGCGCCCGTTCCAGCAAGACAGGAACAACAATTTGGTGAGGTGTCCGAGTGGCTGAAGGAGCACGCCTGGAAAGTGTGTATACGGCAACGTATCCGGGGTTCGAATCCCCGCCTCACCGCCATATTTAAAGAAGAGCTCGTACGAAAGTACGGGCTTTTTTTTCGCATATTGCACAACCTGGCGGGGATGAGAATCCCGGACCGGGTTCGACAACTGGCGGCAGCCAGTTGGACAGACCGGAACGCAGTGAGCGGGCTGCCCGCAGGGCGAGCGAAGCGAGTCAATCCCCGCCTCACCGCCATATTTAAAGAAGAGCTCGTACGAAAGTACGGGCTTTTTTTTCGCATATTGCACAACCTGGCGGGGATGAGAATCCCGGACCGGGTTCGACAACTGGCGGCAGCCAGTTGGACAGACCGCGAACGCAGTGAGCAGGCTGCCCGCAGGGCGACGAGGAATTTCCCAACATAGTCTCCTGTTGCGTTCAGAAAGGATGAGGTAAGCGATACCTTGTTTTGCAAAATCATTTTTGCATTAGATAATACCGAAATAATATTTATTATTTACCAAGGCAAAAGCTGAATATAAATGTACAAAGTGATTCAATTCTAACTATTGCGGGTAAATGGATGGGAGTATCCTTTAATAACAGACAGCATGACTATGCTTTTCTGAAGCGAGCACAAGACAAAAGAGTTTCCGATATTGCTTTAGGAACTCTTGATACAAAAGATCCTGATGCTGATACTCACCTGCTTCTTGTTGAAGCAAAATAAATCTTAACTCTTACGAAACAGGTTGGCATTCAGGCACTCCAGACTCGCATATGTTCATGATCTACAAATAAAGACTCAAGATGTCATATCTGCGATGAATTCTACAAATTCTAAAATGGAGGATAAAGCATGAACTTAACTGAAATTTCAAAAGAAATTGAAAAATTGAAATACCATATAAGTATCCTTGGTGACATAATCGATTACCATAATCATCCTGTGGAGTCATTAACTATTTCAATGGATTGGAATGAAAAAAACATTAATCGTACACATGATATATTTGAAAAATACGATGAAAAATTAAGCAACAATGAAAAATTAAAATGGTATGAATTTGAAAACGACTTAAAAGATGAACTCGATATTGAATACCAAATGGTAAAACAAGTTATTCTTGCTTTTTACAAAAACCATCAGTGGACAGATGTTTGTTATCAATATGCGCTGAGTTTTGGCCCCAACATACCTGCCGAGTTTTACCAAATTATTCGCCACAATAACTGATTGTTTATCTGGTAGTAGGCTAAATCTATTACCAGATAAATGCTTTTGTTCATAATCATTTATTTATCAACTAATCTAATGCACAAACTGATATGGCATTGATTCGGGCGATGAGGCAGTAAATTACATACGATATTAATAATAATCTTGCGCATGTATTAATATCAATAAGTATAGTTTTCATAATAAATAAATTTAAGGATAGAACCATGTATAATACAAAGCGGATTGCCTGGCGTGCATATAAAAAAGGGTATCATACAGGGGAGAGTATAAAATGGTTTTCATATTTTCACTCAATTCTTACTGGAGCCTGCTTTACCTTTTTTATTGGGCTTTTTAGTGTACCCCCTGTTAATATCTCCAATAGTTTTCCGCTATGGTGGGCTACGTTAGGTTTCGCAATATCAACATTACTGAACACAGGCTTCTCATTATTTTACATATTCGCAAGTGACGAAAGGGAATTCATTTTTGAGCTACACTCATATAGTAAAGTCGGTAATTTATTGATTATTACTTCATTAGCACTACCAGTAATTTCATTTATCATGTTACTTTTTTATTACTCCACACATATTGGCGTAATTATTTTATTTGTCACGGCCATCATTTTATTGATAATAAAAAGAATGTTTTCAGAGATAAAATCAACAAAGGATAAAATAGAAAAGAGAAAATTATGGTCAATTGAAAATGATAAGTTTGATGATTATGATACAATATGTGAACAATATGACTTTCCAATTTTCACACCAGAAGAACAAACCCAGAGAAACATTGAGTTTTATTTCATTATAAAAATATGTAAAATCATAAAAAATTTTCAAGACAACAATCCTCAAATCGACAACATGGATAATATTGACTTTTTTAATAGCGAATTGCTCAACATTCTTCATGAAATGTATAACAGCATAAATTTCCACCCTGGAATTTTATCAAAAAAATCAAAGGAATTGATTTTATTAACCATGACTGACAACAATGAATTGAACAAGGAAAAAATCGCAGAAGAGCTGACAAAACTGAATGAATATATTGAGAACAGACTTTATTATTTAAAATAGCTATCCTGCATTGCAACTAAACCGGCTGTAGGTGGTTTTAGATAAATTTGCACTCCGGGCATAAACAGCAAAAACAAAGCCCGGTTAGCCCGGGCTCTGCGTTTGTAATGCGCTTAACTATAGGCATGTAGCGTACGTTGGCAAAGTGCCGAACGTACGCAATCATTTTTGCCGAACCGGACGATCCCGACCATTTCATCTTCTTCGAAACGTTCCAGCGCATCACTTAATCCGGAGCGCACGCCGCGAGGCAGATCGCATTGCGTGATATCACCATTGACGATAACCGTTACGTTTTCCCCGAGGCGGGTTAAAAACATTTTCATTTGCGCGGCAGTCACATTCTGCGCCTCGTCAAGAATGACAACTGCATTTTCAAAGGTACGTCCACGCATATAGGCGAACGGCGCGATTTCCACCTTCCCTATTTCCGGTCGCAGGCAATACTGCATAAAGGAAGCCCCCAGGCGCCGGACCAGCACGTCATAGACCGGACGAAAATAGGGAGCAAACTTTTCTGCGATATCTCCAGGTAAGAAGCCAAGGTCTTCATCGGCTTGCAAAACTGGACGGGTGACGATGATCCTGTCGACATCCTTATGTATCAGGGCCTCAGCCGCTTTTGCCGCACTGATCCAGGTTTTACCGCACCCGGCTTCGCCCGTAGCGAATATCAGCTGCTTACTCTCAATAGCCTTCAGATAGTGCAATTGCGCTTCATTTCGCGCCACGATTGGCGAAGTATCGCGACTGTCGCGGGCCATACCAATGGCTTCTACGCCGCTCATCTGCACAAGCGAGGTGACCGATTCTTCTTCACGCTGTTTATGGCTGCGTGAATCCCGTCTCAGCACACGTTTTGCTTCGCGACGAGCTTTGATCACTGCTTTTTGTCTTCCCATGGAGAGCACCTTGAGTTGTTTGTATTCATCACACGCGCCGTTGGCAGCGCGATTATGCGCACGAACATCAGAGGGTTGGCTTCCTTGTAAGCCATAGTTTGCTTTTGGAAATAACACCGATAACGGCTACGCGCACCATTTACGGCGTCGGTAACACGAGAAAAGGGAGGAAGTGAGTAAAAATACAGAGTGACGAAGTTGCTACCGGAGGAGAAATCTCCGCGTTTGGTTGAGCGTTGATTGTCAAAAACATGTCCAGTGCAGGACGTTACCATCCGCGATCTCCATAGTGACTGACTATCACTGCCGGGAACTACCGCTGTTACTTAATAAGTACAACAGTTTTTGCATTCATTGCAACAATATTTTTACTTCCATCTAACCATAAAACACCATTTCAGTGACATCACTTTCTACTGGAAAGATGACAGAGTGATGACAGTGATGAAAAAAGCTGTGTGCTTTCAGCAGGATTCGCAGTACTGGTAAGATGTACCTTGTGTTTGCTGGATGCGGCGTAAACGCCTTATTCGGCCTACCGAGCCAGCACCGATTGTAGGCCTGATAAGACGCGCAAGCGTCGCATCTGGCATGATGCGACGAACTCCTTATCCGCCTAAAAACATTAAACCTGCAATAGCGCCCTTCCCAGGTAATCATTCGCGTCCTTCACCCCCGGCAACGCATAAAAATAACCGCCGCCGATAGGTTTGACGTATTCCTCCAGCGCTTCGCCATTGAGCCTTTTTTGTACTGTCAGGAAGCCCTTTTCCAGATCGTGTTGGTAGCAGACAAACAATAACCCCATATCCAGTTGCCCGGAGTTGGTGACGCCCAACGAATAACTGTAGCCACGACGCAGCATCAGACTGGACTCACTCTCCGCCGTGCGGGGATTCGCCAGACGAATATGGCTGTCCAGCGCAATCACCTTCCCTTCCGGATCGCTGGCGTAATCCGGCACATCGTGCTCATGCTTCATCCCCAGCGGCGCACCGGTTCGCTTATCACGACCAAAAATCGTCTGCTGTTCTTTCAGCGGCGTTCTGTCCCAAAATTCCACTCGAAACTGAATCAAGCGCACCGCCTGGTAGCTGCCGCCGATAGCCCACGTAGGCTCCTGCTGATCTGCCGTGACCCACACCACTTTTTGCATCAACTTATCATTCTGGCTGTCGGGATTGGCAGTGCCGTCTTTAAAGCCCAGCAAATTTATCGGCGTCTCTTTGCCTTTACTACGCGCCGCGTGATCGGAAATAAACCCTTCCCGCTTCCAGCGCACACTGAGCAAATCCGGCGTGTGTTTGATGATATCGCGCAGCGCATGGATCACCGTGTCCTGGGTGTTGGCGCAAATTTGTAGCAACACATCACCATGACATAACGCCGCATCAAGCGAGTCGTTGGGGAAACGCGTCATCTTCTGCAACTTTTTCGGCATCTGCGGCGCAAGCCCAAACCGTTCATCAAACAATGAGTGGCCCACCGATAACGTGATGGTGAGATTATCGGGCGCAATGTAGTCGCCAAGAATGCCGGAATCGAGTGGTGGCAGGCGCGGATTTGGTGTTTCTGGTGCCGCTCCGCCCTGAGTCAGAAAAGCAAAACGCTGAGTCAACAAGCGAAACAATCGTTCAAGATCGGCTTTATCGCTGGCAAGCACATCAAACGCCACCAGCATCATTGCGGCCTGTTGTGGCGTCAGGATCCCTGCCTGATGCTCACCGTAAAACGGCTGTTTCTCATTACGTGCATCCGGTGAAAGCGTACCCGGCACACTTTGCGTTTTTTGTGCATGAGCGACCGGACAACTTCCCGCCAGCGCCAGCGCACCAATCCCTTTCAATAAACGCCGGCGTGACAGTTCATTCACGCCGTTTTCATCTTCATACTGCATAACGCTTAGTCCAGCCCCAGCACACCGCGAAGTTGCGCCAGATCTTCCGCCAGCGCAGTAATCGGCCCTTTCAGCGCGTTACGGTCGGCGTCGGTCAGCTTGTCGTAGGTTTCAAAACCGTCTTTGGTACGGTATTTCGCCAGAATGGTATCGACCTTTTTGAAGTTAGCATCGACTTTTGCCAGCAGCTCCGGGTTGGCTTTTTGCAGTTGTGGACGCAGCAGATCGACAATTTTCTGCGAGCCTTCAACGTTAGCCTGGAAGTCCCACAGATCGGTGTGGCTGTAGCGATCTTCTTCACCGCTAATTTTGCTGGCTGCCACTTCCTCAATCAGTCCGGCTGCGCCGCCGACCACTTTTGAAGGTGGGAAAGCCAGTTCACTGATGCGTTTTTGCAAATCGACCACATCGGTATAAAGCTGGTCAGCGTACGTATCCATCCCTTTGGTGGTGTTGTCGCCAAACAATGCTTTTTCCAGACGGTGGAAACCGGTGAATTTCGGATCGGCGGCTTTTTGCTCGTAATCATCTTCACGGGCGTCAATGCTGCCATCCAGATCGGAGAACAGTTCAGCAATCGGTTCGATGCGCTCATAGTGCTGACGCGTCGGCGCATACAGTGCTTTCGCTTTTTCGATATCGCCTGCTTTGATGGCGTCGGTAAAGGCTTTAGTGTCGGTCACCAGCTGCGCGGTTTCTGCCATGACATACGCTTTATATGCAGTAATTGCACCACCAAGACTTAACAGCGCATCACTTTGCGCCGCATCCGCCGTTGCCTCGCCTTTGACGATCAACTTCCCTTTCGGGTTAGTGAGCAGACCGCAGGTCATATCGTATTCGCCAGGCTGTAAATTCGCCGTCATTTTCTGGCTAAAGCCAGGGGCGATATTTTCCCGCTCTTCCACTACCATTACGCCTTTAAGAATCTCCCACTCCAGCGCCTTCTGGCTGTGGTTCTGAATGATAAATTGCGTTTTCCCGGCGTTAACCGTAATGGACATCGGTTCGCACTGCTTATCCGTCACGGTCACTTTGACCTGCGGCACATCAGCGGCGTTAGCCATAAAAGCAGAAGAAAACAGCGCAGCCACGCTCAACTGCAATGCGTTACGGCGGAAGTCAATGGTCATGACGAGACTATCCCTTTAAAGTATGTTGTAACTAAGCAAGAGTTTGCGTCGTATTCGTTATGCGGAGCGAGACGCTGTCGCCCCTGCACGTGGTGGCAGAGCAAATGCCACCAGCGCCGGGATGAGATAAATAAACCAGACGGCGACTTCGCTGACGCTCGGCGCTTCCTGATAGCCAAAAATCCCTTCCATTAGCGTGCCGAATAGCGAGTGAGTTGAGAGCACCGCGCTCATATCGAAGGCGATTTCCTGAAAGTGGTTCCACAGGCCAGCTTCATGAAATGCGCGAATGGCACCAGCTGCCAGCCCTGCGGCGACGAAGAGAATAAACAGGCTGGTCCATTTGAAAAATGCGCCGAGATTAAGACGAATACCGCCCCAGTAGAGCAGGAAGCCGAGCACCACGGCAGTAGCAAGACCGAGCATTGCACCCAGCGGCGGCCAAATCCCGACATCTTGTTGAAATGCCGCCAGCAGGAAAAAGACCGACTCCAGCCCTTCCCTTGCAACGGCAAAAAAAACCATCATCACCAGCGCCCAGCCATGATGATTTCCACGCTGCAATGCGCTATCGACTGCCTGTTCCAGTTGCACTTTGACGTTGCGCGACACTTTGCGCATCCAGAAAACCATCCAGGTGAGGATCACCACAGCGATCACTGCCACGATACCTTCAAACAGTTCCTGTTCTTTTTGCGGGAATTCGCCGGTAGTTTCGTTAATGAAGATACCCAAGCCTAGGCACAACGCAGCGGCAAGCAACACGCCAATCCACATGACACCAATCCATCGGCCTCGCTGGGTACGCTTAAGATAGCTGGCAATCAAACTGACAATCAGCGCGGCTTCAAGTCCTTCGCGCAACATAATGAGAAACGGAACAAACATGCCACCACCCTTAAACGTTTTTCTGAGTCAATCTATGCAAAGAAAAGTAAATCGCAGTGATAGCGATTATCATTACGGTGAAGAAAAATACAAGCGGAATGTTTATAAAATGATGTTGGAATGTAAACAAAGAGAGGTAATGCCCGGGATATAAACGATTATTCCAGGGTAGAAAGATGGGATTGTTTACAACGAGCCATGTGTTCTTGCCAGATGCCGTGTAAGCGCCTTATCCGGCAAGAACCACACAACTATTTTAATGCTGCGCAACACGCTGCTGAAGCCAAACAAAACCGCCGCAGGCTAAGTCCCTTAGCTTTCCTGCAACCGTGACGGCGGCGCTGAATGATAGTGCGCATCGGCCTCGGCAAAGCGTTTTTGCATCGCCGCTGACGGCGCTTTACCCAGCAAACTGAACACCACAATTCCAATGCTACCAAAGATAAAGCCCGGAATAATTTCGTACAGACCCAGCCAGCCGAACTGTTTCCAGACGATAACCGTCAGCGCACCGATGATCATCCCCGCCAGCGCACCGTTGCGCGTCATGCGTGACCACATCACCGAGAACAGCACCACCGGACCAAACGCCGCGCCAAAGCCTGCCCACGCGTAGCTCACTAAGCCCAGTACGCGGTTTTCCGGGTTTGCCGCCAGCGCAATCGCCACCAGCGCCACCACCAGCACCATCACACGCCCTACCCACACCAGCTCTTTCTGGCTGGCATGTTTACGCAGAAACGCTTTGTATAAATCTTCGGTAATTGCACTGGAGCACACCAGCAGCTGGCAGCTTAAGGTTGACATCACCGCCGCCAGAATCGCTGACAGCAAAATCCCGGCAATCCACGGGTTAAACAGAATTTGCGCCAGTTCGATAAACACGCGCTCGGCGTTCTGATTTACCGCACCCGCCAACGCCGGATGCTCGTTAAAGTAAGCAATCCCAAAGAAGCCAACAGCCACCGCCCCTGCCAGGCAGAGGATCATCCAGGTCATACTGATACGACGCGCATGGACAATGCTGTGGTGAGAATCTGCTGCCATAAAACGCGCCAGAATGTGCGGCTGACCGAAGTAACCCAGCCCCCAGCCCATCAGCGAGATAATGGCAACAAAGTTCAGCCCTTTGAGCATATCCACGTTTTCGATGCTCTTTTGTTTGATCACTTCCAGCGAGTCGCCAAAGCCGCCAACGCTGATAATGACAATTACAGGCGTCAGGATCAGGGCAAAAATCATCAGGCTGGCCTGTACAGTGTCAGTCCAGCTCACCGCGAGGAAACCGCCAATAAAGGTGTAAAGGATCGTCGCCACAGCTCCCGCCCACAGAGCCGTTTCGTAGCTCATGCCGAAGGTGCTTTCAAACAGGCGCGCGCCTGCCACAATGCCCGAAGCGCAATAAATGGTGAAGAACAGCAAAATAACCAGCGCGGAGATAATGCGCAAAATGCGGCTTTTATCTTCAAAGCGCCCGGTGAAATAATCCGGCAGAGTTAAGGCGTTATTATTGTATTCGGTATGAACACGCAACCGCCCGGCCACCAGCTTCCAGTTGATCCACGCGCCTAATGTCAGGCCGATGGCGATCCAGCTTTCGGAAATCCCGGAAAGAAAGACTGCGCCCGGCAACCCCATTAACAGCCAGCCGCTCATATCCGACGCACCCGCCGATAATGCCGTCACGAATGGCCCAAGGCTACGACCGCCCAGAATATAGTCGTCAAAGTTTTTGGTTGATCGCCAGGCGATAAATCCAATCAATATCATGCCAAAGATATAGACACAAAATGTCACCAACATCGGTGTGCTAATAGCCATCTAAAGTCTCCAAAAATTATTATCGGCAATGTCGAAACTTGCCGTTATATCTGCCACCGGAACGGGGTAACAGAGTTTATGTTTTACCAGGGCGACCGTATCCTGCCGGAAGTGCTGGTTATTCACAATCGATTTAACACATCATTTACATCAAATTTTGTTACCCAGCGATACTATTTTTCATCAGGTTGCACTTCCTCACATTTTTCGCGGTTGCACCTTTCAAAAGTGTTAACTGCCGCAGAGAAAAAGTCTGAGTTATTTTTTTAATCCCTGTCATATCGATTTCTTTTATTAACATTTCATTCATTTTTAAGCTTGCTACGCAGGTCACATTTAACATGGTTGCACAAAGTTGCAACATCATGGATATTTCACGATAACGTTAAGTTGCACCTTTCAGAACAACAGGAGTAATGGCATGGGAACCACCACCATGGGGGTTAAGCTGGACGACGCGACGCGTGAGCGTATTAAGTCTGCCGCGACACGTATCGATCGCACGCCACACTGGTTAATTAAGCAGGCGATTTTTTCTTATCTTGAACAACTGGAAAACAGCGATACTCTGCCGGAACTGCCTGTGCTGCTTTCTGGCGCTGCCAATGAGAGCGATGAAGCGCCGACTCCGGCAGAGGAACCACACCAGCCATTCCTCGACTTTGCCGAGCAAATTTTGCCCCAGTCGGTTTCCCGCGCCGCTATCACCGCGGCCTATCGCCGCCCGGAAACCGAAGCGGTTTCTATGTTGCTGGAACAAGCCCGCCTGCCGCAGTCAGTTGCCGAACAGGCGCATAAACTGGCGTATCAGCTGGCCGATAAACTGCGTAATCAAAAAAATGCCAGTGGTCGCGCAGGTATGGTCCAGGGGTTATTGCAGGAGTTTTCGCTGTCATCGCAGGAAGGCGTGGCGCTGATGTGTCTGGCAGAAGCGTTGTTGCGTATTCCCGACAAAGCCACCCGTGATGCGTTAATTCGCGACAAAATCAGCAACGGTAACTGGCAATCCCACATTGGTCGTAGCCCGTCACTGTTTGTTAATGCCGCTACCTGGGGGCTGTTGTTTACTGGCAAACTGGTTTCCACCCATAACGAAGCCAGCCTCTCCCGCTCGCTGAATCGCATTATCGGTAAAAGCGGTGAACCGCTGATCCGCAAAGGTGTGGATATGGCGATGCGCCTGATGGGCGAGCAGTTCGTCACTGGAGAGACTATTGCGGAAGCGTTAGCCAATGCCCGCAAGCTGGAAGAGAAAGGTTTCCGTTACTCTTACGATATGCTGGGCGAAGCCGCGCTGACTGCCGCGGACGCGCAAGCGTATATGGTTTCCTATCAGCAGGCGATTCACGCCATTGGTAAAGCATCCAATGGTCGTGGCATCTATGAAGGTCCGGGCATTTCAATCAAGCTGTCGGCGCTGCATCCGCGCTACAGCCGCGCCCAGTATGACCGCGTAATGGAAGAGCTTTACCCGCGTCTGAAATCACTCACCCTGCTGGCGCGTCAGTACGATATTGGTATTAACATCGATGCCGAAGAGGCCGACCGTCTGGAGATCTCCCTCGATCTGCTGGAAAAACTCTGTTTCGAGCCAGAACTGGCAGGCTGGAACGGTATCGGTTTTGTTATTCAAGCTTATCAAAAACGCTGCCCGCTGGTGATTGATTACCTGATTGATCTCGCAACCCGCAGCCGTCGCCGTCTGATGATTCGCCTGGTGAAAGGCGCGTACTGGGATAGTGAAATCAAGCGTGCGCAGATGGACGGCCTTGAAGGCTATCCGGTTTATACCCGCAAGGTGTATACCGACGTTTCTTATCTCGCCTGTGCGAAAAAGCTGCTGGCGGTGCCGAATTTAATCTACCCGCAGTTCGCGACGCACAACGCCCATACGCTGGCGGCAATTTATCAACTGGCGGGTCAAAACTACTACCCGGGTCAGTACGAGTTCCAGTGCCTGCACGGTATGGGCGAGCCACTGTATGAGCAGGTCACCGGGAAAGTTGCCGACGGCAAACTTAACCGTCCGTGTCGTATTTATGCTCCGGTTGGCACACATGAAACGCTGTTGGCGTATCTGGTGCGCCGCCTGCTGGAAAACGGTGCTAACACCTCGTTTGTTAACCGTATTGCCGACACCTCTTTGCCACTGGATGAACTGGTCGCCGATCCGGTCACTGCGGTAGAAAAACTGGCGCAACAAGAAGGACAAACTGGATTACCGCATCCGAAAATTCCCCTGCCGCGCGATCTTTACGGTCACGGACGCGACAACTCGGCAGGGCTGGATCTCGCTAACGAACACCGTCTGGCCTCGCTCTCTTCTGCCCTGCTCAATAGTGCACTGCAAAAATGGCAGGCCTTGCCAATGCTGGAACAACCGGCCACGGCTGGTGAGATGTCGCCCGTTATTAACCCTGCGGAACCGAAAGATATTGTGGGCTATGTGCGTGAAGCCACACCGCGTGAAGTAGAACTGGCGCTTGAAAGTGCGGTTAATAACGCGCCAATCTGGTTTGCCACTCCTCCGGCTGAACGCGCGGCGATTTTGCATCGCGCTGCCGTGCTAATGGAAAGCCAGATGCAGCAACTGGTTGGTATTCTGGTGCGTGAAGCCGGAAAAACCTTCAGCAACGCCATTGCCGAAGTGCGCGAAGCGGTCGATTTTCTCCACTACTACGCCGGACAGGTGCGGGATGATTTCGCTAACGAAACCCACCGTCCATTAGGGCCTGTGGTGTGTATCAGTCCGTGGAACTTCCCACTGGCTATTTTCACCGGGCAGATCGCTGCCGCACTGGCTGCAGGTAACAGCGTACTGGCAAAACCGGCAGAACAAACTCCGCTGATTGCCGCGCAAGGGATCGCCATTTTGCTGGAAGCGGGTGTACCGCCAGGCGTGGTGCAATTGCTGCCAGGTCAGGGTGAAACCGTGGGCGCGCAACTGACGGGTGATGATCGCGTGCGCGGGGTGATGTTTACCGGTTCAACCGAAGTCGCTACGTTACTGCAACGCAATATCGCCAGCCGCCTGGACGCTCAGGGGCGCCCTATTCCGCTCATCGCTGAAACCGGCGGCATGAACGCGATGATTGTCGATTCCTCCGCCCTGACCGAACAAGTAGTAATAGATGTGCTGGCCTCGGCGTTCGACAGTGCGGGTCAGCGTTGTTCGGCACTGCGCGTGCTGTGCCTGCAAGATGAGATTGCCGACCACACGTTGAAAATGCTGCGCGGCGCAATGGCCGAGTGTCGAATGGGTAATCCGGGTCGCCTGACCACGGATATCGGTCCGGTGATTGATAGCGAAGCGAAAGCCAATATCGAGCGTCATATTCAGACCATGCGTAGCAAAGGCCGTCCGGTGTTCCAGGCGGTGCGGGAAAACAGTGAAGATGCCCGAGAATGGCAAAGCGGCACCTTTGTCGCCCCGACGCTTATCGAACTGGATGACTTTGCCGAATTGCAAAAAGAGGTCTTTGGTCCGGTGCTGCATGTGGTGCGTTATAACCGTAACCAGCTGCCGGAACTGATCGAGCAGATTAACGCTTCCGGCTATGGCCTGACGCTTGGCGTCCATACGCGTATTGATGAAACCATCGCCCAGGTCACTGGCTCGGCCCATGTCGGCAACCTGTACGTTAACCGTAATATGGTGGGCGCGGTGGTTGGGGTGCAACCGTTCGGCGGCGAAGGGTTGTCCGGCACCGGGCCGAAAGCTGGCGGTCCGCTCTATCTCTACCGTCTGCTGGCGAATCGCCCGGAAAGCGCGCTGGCGGTGACGCTCGCCCGTCAGGATGCGGAGTATCCTGTCGATGCGCAGTTGAAAGCCGCATTGACTCAACCGCTGAATGCACTGCGGGAATGGGCAGCAAATCGTCCAGAATTACAGGCGTTATGTACACAATATGGCGAGCTGGCGCAGGCAGGAACACAACGATTGCTGCCAGGGCCGACGGGTGAACGCAACACCTGGACGCTGCTGCCCCGTGAGCGCGTATTGTGTATCGCGGATGATGAACAGGATGCGCTGACTCAGCTTGCCGCCGTGCTGGCGGTGGGCAGCCAGGTGCTGTGGCCGGATGACGCGCTGCATCGTCAGTTAGTGAAGGCATTGCCATCGGCAGTCAGCGAACGTATTCAACTGGCGAAAGCGGAAAATATAACCGCTCAACCGTTTGATGCGGTGATCTTCCACGGTGATTCGGATCAGCTTCGCGCATTGTGTGAAGCGGTTGCCGCGCGGGATGGCGCAATTGTTTCGGTGCAGGGTTTTGCCCGTGGCGAAAGCAATATCCTGCTGGAACGGCTGTATATCGAACGTTCGCTGAGTGTGAATACCGCTGCCGCTGGCGGTAACGCCAGCTTAATGACTATAGGTTAAACAGGTAGCCGGAGGATGTTACAACCTCCTCCGGCATCTTTAACGTGGTCGAATCCCCTCAATAATAATCCGCTGCACGTTTTCAACCGTTTGATTGAAAAATACCTCATCGCGCAACGTCGCGCCTGTCACCGCCTCCACCTGAGGGGCAAAATCGGCGTAATGTTGAGTGGAAGCCCAGATCATAAAAATCAAATGCTGCGGGTCAATCGGCGCGAGTTTGCCACTCTTGACCCAGCCTGCAATCAGCGCTGATTTCTCATCAATTAACGCCTTCAAATCGCCCGTCAGTTCATCCATTAACAGCGGCGCACCTGCCAGCATCTCCATACAGAACAGGCGCGAAGCCTGCGGATAATCGCGGGAGACTTCCAGCTTCAGACGAATGTACTCTTTGATCGCCGCCAGCGGGGCGAAATCTTCACGAAACGCCTTTAACGGCGCCAACCAGATATCGAGAATTTGCCGCAGCACGGCAATATACAGTGCCTCTTTCGACGGGAAGTAATACAGCAGATTGGTTTTAGAAACGCCCGCCAACTCTGCAATTTGCTCCAGCCTTGTGCCGTGAAAACCGAATTGCGAAAAAGTGTCCAGTGCCGCGCTAAGAATCGCTTTTTTCTTCGCGCTCACTGCACGCGAACGTTTACCCGTTGTTTTCACTGCGCCTTGCGTCATGCGCTCTCCCCTCTTGTAGATTAGCAACAGGATAGCAAAACCCCCGTCTGGCCTCGACCTTCTGCACTCTCATCGCGCACGAACGCATGTTTTATGTGCAACTGTTTTGACCGTTTAGTCCACTTTTTACCAGTCATTTTCAACAACCAAATATTAACACATTAATAACATTGAATTTTTAAAAACTGGCATCCGCTTTGCAAACAAGCCATTACGCGGCTGAAAAGGATATGCAGGATGCAGCGCCCCGTCTGACTTTCACGTTATTGTTTTTCTTTATTACCGGCGGACACGTCCCCAGTTATCTCGGTTCCAGCGCGGCTTTTGTTGGCGTGGTGATTGCCGCAACGGGCTTTAACGGTCAGGGGATTAACCCGAATATCAGCATCGCGCTGGGCGGTTTTACGTTGGGAGGGATCGGTACAGCAACTTTTGGCGCGATTTTACTCAATGCGTTGTTAAGCAGAAAGTTGGTTGACGTTCCACCGCCAGAAGTTGTTCATCAGGAGCCATAAACAGAAAACCGCCGGGATTACCCGGCGGTGCAGATTGTTGACAACGTACGCATTGTTCATGCCGGATGCGACGTAAACGCCTTATCCGGCCTACAAAACAGTGCAAATTCAATATATTGCAATCTTCTGGTAGGCCTGATAAGCATCAGGCAATCGTGCATTTGTCATCAGTATCAACCGCCGGGTAACCGGCGGTGATGGCTTTTTGACGAGTTACAGACAAAAATGCATTCGTCATTGATTAGCCCGGCTAGTTGTCGCTTTTGCCGTGACTGCTCTTGCCACCTTTTTTACCTGCTTCAGATGCGCGCTGCGGGTCATTTTTGAAATTACCCCCGCTGTGCTGTCCACCTTTTTTACCTGCTTCTGATGCTCTTTCGCGGTCTTCTGCAAAATTACCTGAACCGCCTCGATGGTTTGCCATTACTGACCTCCGTCTTGATGTAGACATCATATTGCATTGCATAAGATTAACGCGGCGTATGGCGGTGCCATATTTTCGCTACGTGGGACTAAGCTTAGTGAACTGACGCGGGTGGACCCGCTTTTGGTAATATCCTGCAACAGGTTCTGAGCGAGAATAGATATCATTTCCAATAATTATCCATAAGCCTCTCTTATGATTAAAAAAACGCTATGGGATAAAAATGTATCATTTTGCGACAATTTTACGCGCTTGTGAAAGTTGTTATAAATCAAATAAGTGGTTGTGAAATTTGCACTCTGAAAAGGACGTCTTATCTTTAAAAGAGTGGTAGCGAATCGCTACGGAATAGAGATAACACGAGGAGTGGTTAGAAATGGCTAAAGTTCTGGTGCTTTATTATTCCATGTACGGACATATCGAAACGATGGCGCGCGCAGTCGCTGAAGGCGCAAGCAAAGTCGATGGCGCAGAAGTTGTTGTTAAGCGTGTACCGGAAACCATGCAGCCGCAATTATTCGAAAAAGCAGGCGGTAAAACGCAAACTGCACCCGTTGCAACTCCGCAAGAACTGGCCGATTACGACGCCATTATTTTTGGTACGCCAACCCGCTTTGGCAATATGTCCGGGCAAATGCGTACCTTCCTCGACCAGACTGGCGGCCTGTGGGCTTCTGGCGCATTGTACGGAAAACTGGCGAGCGTCTTTAGCTCTACCGGCACCGGCGGCGGTCAGGAACAAACCATCACATCCACCTGGACGACACTTGCGCACCACGGCATGGTGATTGTCCCTATTGGCTACGCAGCGCAGGAACTTTTTGACGTCTCGCAGGTTCGCGGCGGAACGCCGTACGGCGCAACCACCATTGCAGGCGGTGACGGTTCACGCCAACCCAGCCAGGAAGAGTTGTCTATCGCACGTTATCAGGGGGAATATGTCGCTGGTCTGGCAGTTAAACTTAACGGCTAATCTTCAACAGGAGGATACGCATGCCAACTCAAGAAGCGAAAGCTCATCACGTGGGTGAATGGGCATCTCTGCGCAATACGTCGCCGGAAATAGCCGAGGCCATTTTTGAAGTCGCCGGGTATGACGAAAAAATGGCGGAAAAGATTTGGGAAGAAGGTAGCGATGAAGTGTTAGTCAAAGCCTTTGCTAAGACCGATAAAGATTCGCTTTTTTGGGGCGAACAGACCATCGAACGTAAAAACGTTTAATCAGTAACTCCCCCGCGTCTCGCGGGGGAGCTTTCAAATTGTTGACAACGTGCGCTTTGTTCATGCCGGATGCGGCGTGAACGCCTTATCCGGCCTACGCGATCGTGCAAATTCGATATAGTGCAATTCTCGGGTAGGCCTGATAAGCGTAGCGCATCAGGCAATCTCACGTTTGTCATCAGTCTCATATTCCCCGCTTCTCGCGGGGGAGCTTTCTGTTATTTCACCGCTTCATTCAACACGCTATCAAACTTATCCATCGGGCAAAAACCGTTGGCATCTATCGGGCAGCCGGTAAGTTCAAGCGTCACTCGTTGAGCCGGAGCCTGCAACGTTAACGCGTCGGCATTACGCAACTGTTCCGAACTCTGGTACACATACTCGATTTTCATCAGGTCGCGGTTGGCTTTGCTGTCATGCCAACGCTGGAAAACGATTTTGCCGCCAATCGGCGTGCGTTCGTTCTGGTCATGCAGTTGGTACGGTTTGAAATCCAGCGCCGTTAACAGAGAGGCAATGTTTGAGTCGTGCCCAACCAGCACTGTGATTTTCGGCGCACTGGCACGATCGGTAACCAGGGCTTTGTCGATATAACTGACCAGCGGTTTCGCGACATTGCGCGCCACTTCCGGTGAAGTAAACAGGCTATCCTGGTAACCGTTTTTCAGCTTCGACAACACTTTCCATTGTTGATCTGATTTGATCTCCCCCCAGGCCACCTGATCCATCGGGAAACCTTCGTAGTATTGCAGGGTGAACGCATCTACCAGCGAGTTGCCCACTTTTAGCGGCCCGGAAACGCCTGGTTCTTGTTGATACTTCGCGCTAAAGGTATTTTTACCGTCCACCAACGAGCACTGCTGTTTCTCTTTGCAGGCAGGAGAATCTTTATAGTTAACGATTTTTTCCAGTAACTGGTAGCTGTCAGTAAGCTGAAGTTTACCGAGCTCTTTTTCCATTGCCGCCACCGCCTGCTCACTGAATGCGGCGGAATCATCGGTGATCACCGGATTAAAGGTTGGGTCCATAGTGCCCATTTTTTCCTGGTGATGAACAGGAATATCACACCCTGGGAATGCGCCGGTAATAAAGAACTGCGCAGTGGCGACAGTGCGTTGCAAACTATTGGCATAGGCATAAACGGTGTCCGGCGGCGGGCATTCACCCGTTTTCACTATTCCCTGCTCTGCCAGCCACTCACGCATGTAATGGCCCATATACACTTCCAGCACGCCGCCTTTGGTCGTGAGTTGTCCACCAGGAACATCCCACTCCGGCCATTTATTCGGCGTCGACTGCTCAAGCACACTGCCATTATTTGCCAATGGCGCACGTAAATTATGACGGCTCATGAGTAGCACTTGCTGTAGCTGATAGCCTTCCGGCATGGTCTGTGCCTGAGCATTCGAAGAGAGTAAAACCATTCCAGCCACGGCCGCAGCAATTAGCGTTTTTTTCATTCCCATCACCTCTTTAGTTATCAATCAATTAAGAGTGTGACAGAAATATGGCATTTTTCCGGGAACAGGTTCGCAATTTAGCAGATGACGAGGCGGGAAACCGTCAGGCGATAACGGACAGTAGTCGCGCTATCGCCTGGTTTGTATCGTTAAACTAATACCTGAAACAGCAAGGCAAAAAGAATGATATTGGCAATGACAATGGCCCAACCGTTATAAAGCATATATTTCAGGTGAGTAGATTGTGCCAGCCCCATTTGACCGAACATATCCGATGAAGGGAAAGGCCCAAACCAGTCCACTTGCGATGAGGCTAATAATACTGCCGTTGTACCCTGTGGCGGCACTCCCGCAGCCATCAACATCGGACCAAATATTTTATGCGTGAAGGTCATCTGAGCAACAGCAGCACCTGGCACATGACCGATAATGTTAAAGGCAAAAATACAGAAGCAAAGCCATGCCGGAGATATCCCGGTTAACAGTGGTTGTGTGTATTCGAGCAATCCCTGATACGCCTGCAGGCTATCCATAAGCTCCAGAATCGGGTTATACAGCCAGTAGAGCAGAAACATCCACACCAGTCTGCCACACCCTTTATACAGGGCTTGCAGGATCCCGGTTGGGCTTAATCCCCCCACCAGCCCGGTGATCAACGCCACCAACAGCATAACGATAATGGCAAAACTAAAACCTGCTTTTATCACTACGCCAATAACCGCCATCACAATAATGGTTGCAGCAAATGCCAGGGCGCTGAGTTTGCGACGACGATCGCGGGCAGGATCCTCTTCTTCCTGAGTTTTCTCTGAGAGATCCACTTCGTAGTGTAATTTTCCTTCCGTCATCTTCTGAATTCGCCCGGCCATTATCCAGCCAGCAAATAACGTCACGGCGCTCATTGGCAGCCCGACGTACATCAGGTATTGCGGATAAGTCAGGCCGCCGAGTTGTAAAATCGTCACGGTACTGGGAGTAAATGGCCCGGTAAACAATCCCACTGACCCCGCCGTCATCATCAGTGCTGCCACCGTAGGCGGTGTCAGCCGTACTGCCGCCGCCACGGGAATAATCACCGCAACAATAATGGCATTACCGCCTGCCATAGTACCCAGCGCGCCACAGATAAGAATGGATGAGACAACGATGCCAAATTTAACCCGTGTCTGGCTGGAAAGCCCGATACGATGCACCACAAATTTGACCAGTTCAACGGCGGCTCCGGTACGTGTTGCCACTTCACCTACGCCTGCGCCAAGCATAATGATCAAACCAACAGTGGCGATAAACGATCCCGTCGATTGTGCCAGCATGGCACCCATTTCAGGTAAGCCGGTGGAAGTCATTATCATCGCAATAATAATCGATGAAATAACCGCCAGAACAATATCGACGCCTATCAACGAGAGCACCGCTAACGCCACCAGTGGTGTAAAACCAAGCAGTCCGAGTTCATTACCTGGACGCCCCTGGCACCAGAACGCTATCAGTAAAAATGCAATCAATAACAAACCAATAATGACATTCTTTTTGGTGATATTTTGTCTGGTTAGTAAACCACCAGCGAGCATTGAGTCACTCATATAACTCCTTAACCCCATCGAATCGACTTTCAATATCAGCCGATGTATTTGGACAGCTCAGAAAATATCCCCCCTCGTTATTATTGTTAGCAAAATGCACTGAGGGTTTGTCCGGGTACTACAGGTATTATTCTGAGTTCGTAATTAACCCCTTTAGGTGGGCAAATAACGCATTGTTACCAGAACAGACGTTACAAATTAAATTTATGTTAACTTGGTGTTACCATGAAATGACTTTTTATCTATCGTCTATAACTCTGGGTTAACTCTTAATGAAACTGCGCCACCTGGAAATCTTCTATGCTGTGATGACATGCGGGACACTTTCACGGGCAGCGGAATCGCTGAATATTTCCCAACCGGCCGCCAGTAAAGCGTTAAAAAACGCTGAGCAAAAACTCGGTTTTCAGCTCTTTCAGCGAGTTCGTGGCAAGCTTCTTCCAACCAGCGAAGCGATCACACTTTTTGAAAAAGCGCAGTCGATTTATCACGAACTCGACAACCTGCGACTGCTGGCCGATAACCTGACGCGAGATCCGCGAGCCAGAATAGCCCTGGGATGCCTGCCAAGCCTGGGATTAAGTCTGGTGCCGGAAATAGTCACGGCGTTTTACCAGCAGAATGCGAATCTGGTCATGACACTGACGACAGAGCACACTGAAACGTTGGTTAAAAAGCTTGATCTGCGTGAGATTGATCTGGCCCTGACGCTACAGCCGATTCAACAGGGGGAAATTATGACGACGCTGATAGCCGAAGTTCCGCTGGTTTATATCGACCGGGACTATCGCCAGGGCGCAGTAGAAATAGACAAGATTGACCAACAACGCTGGATTTCTCCCGGCCCTCATTCCCTTTCCGATGCAATAGCTAAACGACGTGATTTTTTGACAACGCGCCTGAATGTCCAGACCTATTACATGGCCACGGAATTTGTAAAACGCGGAATGGGATGCAGTATTACCGATATTTTCTCTGCCCGTCATAACCTTCCGGCAGAGACGATTCACCCCATCGAACCCCCAATGAAAATAGACCTTTGTTTGCTACGCCGTGCCGACGTTTCACTTAGTCCCATTACACAAAAATTTGTCGATTTCCTTTGTCAGCAATTACGTCAGCAACTGCGAGCCATTAACCTTGAGTTATACCCTGAAAATAAAAAGTCAATTGCTCCTCAGGCCTAAATGCTTTGACATACCCCCAACGCATTTATTAGCGGTGGATATCTCAGGTGATGAAAAAACGCATTGTAATTATTGGCGGCGGGGTAATTGGTCTGGCAACAGCATGGGTGCTGGTAAAACAGGGCCATCAGGTACAATTGTTAGAACGCAACAGTCAGGCAGGTATCGCCACCAGTTTCGCTAATGGTGGGCAACTCAGTTATCGCTACGTTGCTCCTCTGGCGGATAAAGGCGTACCGATGCAGGGGCTAAAATGGATGGGGAAAAGCAACTCTCCCCTGAATATGCGTTTGCGCATGTCATTTAGCCAGTGGCGCTGGTTGCTGGAATTTTTATTGGCCTGCAATAGCCGGACAAATAAACTCAATGGCGACCATATTTTACGCTTATCACTGTTAAGCCGTCAGGTCATGGAAGAGTGGCTGCTGGAAGATAATCTTGATGATTTTCACTGGCGCCGTTCTGGCAAACTGATTATTCATCGCCGCCCGCAAGATTTAGCCAAAGCGGCAAAAGGTATTAATCCGCAATTTCAACAGGCTTTATCACGCGAAGAGTGCGTTCATCTTGAACCAGCACTAAAACATATTGGTCATTCATTGTGTGGCGGTATTTACTCTCCCGGAGATGAAACGGCGGACTGCTATAAGTTCTGCCAGGCATTACTTGCCAAACTTAATGCCAGCGCAAATTTTTCGCTACAAACCGATTGTGAAGTTTTGCAGTTGAATAAAAAAGGCGAGCGCATTGACTCCCTTACCACCAGCACAGGAACGCTGGTTGCGGATGATTATGTCGTTGCCGCGGGTAATGGTAGCAAGCATTTACTTGCCGAAACCGGGACTCACGTACCGATCTGCGGTCTTAAAGGTTACAGTCTGACGCTTCCCTTCCCACAAGAAATGGGGATCGCACCGCAAATCAGTGTCACCGACTACGGTCATAAAATTGTCTATGCCCGACTCGGTGAGCGGTTGCGTATCGCCGCTATGGTCGATATTGGCTATGACGGAAATGAATTGCGCCCTGAACGAATCAATGCCTTAAAGCAGATCGTAGCTAACAGTTTTCCGCAACTGCAAGGCATCGATGATGCCGAATTATGGACAGGTATGCGTCCATCCACCCCTGCGGGTCCGCCACTATTAGGACGGGCGAAGTATCAAAATCTGTGGATGAATCTTGGTCAGGGCAGTCTGGGTTTTACGCTGGCGGCAGGTAGTGCCGTAGTGTTAGGCGCGCTGCTGTCGGGCGAAGATCCCGCAATTTCCCTTGATGGACTGACATGGAGCCAATCAGCTTGAATATCAAACGTAATAACCCACAACCTCGTCTTACCGCCAGTGTTGAATATGGCAATCTTGTATTTCTCTCCGGTCAGACACCGAAGAGCAATACTCCTGACATCGCGCAACAAACGCGTGAAGTGCTGGAGAAAATCGACGCATTACTTGCTGAAGCTGGCAGTGATAAATTTCATCTCTTGTCCGCTCAGGTATGGCTGAAAGATATCAGCCGCGATTTTGCCGATTTCAACGACGTATGGGTTAGCTGGCTGCCAGAAGGACATAGCCCGGCTCGCGCTACCGTACAGGCTGAGATGGCCCGCCCGGAGATTCTGGTTGAAGTGATGGTCACTGCGGTAAAAGCAGGATAAGTCACCATTTTCAGCCCCCTGACAACGTCGTCATGGGGCATCTGTGAAGGTTAAACGTCCCCTCTTTTACCTGCCAAAATTCAGGCTGAAAATATCATTTTTAGTTATGTTTTTATCACTGGCCTACGATTTTTTCTGATTTCCCCTACACTTAACTCTGATACCTTGTCAGGGGTTTCCCTTTGTCTGTATTGATTTACGCGAGATAACGCTATGGAATTAAAGGATTATTACGCCATCATGGGCGTGAAACCGACGGACGATCTCAAGACAATCAAGACCGCCTATCGTCGACTGGCCCGCAAATACCATCCTGATGTCAGCAAAGAGCCCGATGCCGAAGCCCGCTTCAAAGAGGTTGCTGAAGCCTGGGAAGTGCTAAGTGATGAACAGCGTCGCGCTGAATATGATCAGATGTGGCAGCATCGCAACGATCCGCAATTCAACCGCCAGTTCCAGCATGGCGACGGTCAGAGTTTCAATGCCGAAGATTTTGACGATATCTTCTCGTCAATTTTCGGTCAACATGCCCGCCAGAGCCGTCAACGCCCCGCCACACGTGGCCACGATATTGAAATTGAAGTTGCGGTATTCCTGGAAGAAACGCTTACTGAGCACAAACGTACCATCAGCTATAACCTGCCGGTTTATAACGCCTTTGGCATGATCGAACAGGAAATCCCGAAAACGCTGAATGTGAAGATCCCGGCGGGCGTCGGCAATGGTCAACGTATCCGCCTGAAAGGCCAGGGGACGCCAGGCGAAAACGGTGGTCCAAATGGCGACCTGTGGCTGGTGATTCATATAGCCCCGCATCCGTTGTTTGATATTGTCGGTCAGGATCTGGAAATTGTGGTGCCGGTTAGCCCGTGGGAAGCGGCTCTGGGTAGCAAAGTCACTGTACCAACGCTGAAAGAAAGCATTTTGTTGACCATTCCGCCAGGCAGTCAGGCCGGGCAACGATTGCGCATTAAAGGCAAAGGTCTGGTAAGCAAAAAACAGACTGGTGACTTGTATGCGGTACTGAAAATCGTCATGCCGCCGAAACCGGATGAAAATACTGCCGCGCTGTGGCAACAACTGGCAAACGCCCAGTCGTCTTTTGATCCACGTAAAGATTGGGGGAAAGCATAATGGCTCATGTTACGGTGACTTTTACCATTACCGAGTTTTGCCTGCATACCGGCATTTCTGAAGAGGAGTTGAATGAAATTGTCGGTTTGGGGGTGGTTGAACCGAGAGAGATCCAGGAAACAACCTGGGTATTTGATGACCATGCCGCCATTGTGGTGCAACGCGCGGTACGTCTACGTCAGGAACTGGCGCTGGACTGGCCGGGGATCGCGGTGGCGCTAACGTTAATGGATGATATTGCACATCTGAAACAGGAAAACCGCCTGCTACGCCAGCGGCTTTCCCGGTTTGTGGCTCACCCGTGAGTGTGGCTGCCGGAACTGGCTGCCATAATGCCTGATGAGACGCTTGACGCGTCTTATCAGGCCTACCAATCGGCATTATCTCTATTGGTTATCGCAAGCAATAACTGGCTTAGTGCCGCGTAAAAACCAAAGCTGTCATACTGATGACAACGCACAGCAAACTCTGGTAACCATTGCCGCAGCGCCGTCAGTGTTTTTTGCCGCAAACTGTCGATTCTTCGCGCAGGAACGGTTCCCTCTCCGAGCGAAAAATACAGATGACTCAACAACTCCAGATAGATCGCCAGATGATCTGCCGGTTCGTTAAAATTGCCACTGGTTTCCATACCTGCCTCAACTAACAAGCGTTTAATCTCTTGCTCGTCCTGTTTATAGGCCGAAGCATACGGCAGTGCCGCTTGTTTATCGGTCATCAGAAACAGGCTGCAAAAGTCAGCGGCAAGTTCCAGACGGGCGTCGTCACGTACCGTCAAGGCGGCGATTTTAGCTTCCAGCTCATTCACCGCCGCAGTCAGCGGCGGCTCGCGTTTCAGCAAAGAAAACCATTCAGCCATCTGTGCACTGGCGATTTGCGTCAGTTGTTCATCGTCCAGTTCACGGGAGAACAACTGCGCCAGCCAGGCGTAGATACAGGCATTCTGTTCCACCGTTAGTGAAGTCATGATTTCACCTGCGGTGCCGGAACATATTCGCACTGCGCCACCATCTCTACGGGACCATCAAACGCCGTCACCTGCTCCACTGTTCCGCTGTACTTCTCAATTTCTACCAGCGTAGTGTGCGCACTGGTCGCCTGCGCTAGCTGCGAAGTACCGATGTCGATGGTCAACACGTTGGGGTTACCGTATTTACACAGCGCACCAGGCTCGCCGCCTTTATCTGGATCGTACCATGCCCCTTCATGAATTCGCGCCACACCGGGTGCATAGCGGTCAGAAACGACTGCCCCTGCCAACACCTGACCGCGAGCGTTAAAGACGCGTACCACATCACCGTTACGAATGCCGCGCGCGCTGGCATCCTGCGGGTTAATGAACACTGGCTCTTTACCTGCTACCGTATATTGCTGACGCAGCGTTTCCGACTCACATAACTGCGAGTGAAGTCGGAAATCCGGATGCACAGATTGCAGATGCAACGGATATTTCTGCGAGCCGGGCCCACCGTGGGAACGTTCGATTTTCTCAAACCACATCGGATGTCCCTGACAATCGTCATAGTTCATGTCGGCAATGGTTTTCGAGTAGATCTCAATCAGGCCACTCGGCGTGCCCAGCGGTTCGAGATCCGGATCTTCGCGGAATGCCTGGTGGCGAACAAACATCTGCGGATGGTCAAACTCGACGTACTCTTTGTTATTCCAGAAGTCATCAAACGCTGGCAGATGAACGCCGCGTCCTTTGCCTTGTTGTACACCTTCCTGCCAGATGCGTTTCAGCCAGCCCATTTCGTCCAGCCCTTCGGTAAAGGCTTCTTCGCGATTAAAGCGACGGCACAGCTCGCGGAAAATATCAAAGTCGTTACGCGCCTCGAACTGCGGCGGCACGACCTGTTTCATGGCGATAATGCCACGGTTGGAGTGGTTGCCGTACTGGTCGAGATCGTTACGCTCAAACTGCGTGGTCGCAGGCAGCACGATATCGGCAAAGCGGCAGGTTGAGGTCCACTGGTTATCTATGGCGATAACCGTTTCCAGCTTGCGCCAGCCTTCAATAATGCGATTGATCTGCTGATGGCGATGGAACGGGTTAGTTCCGGCAAAAATACACATTTTAAGCGGCGGCAGTTTTACAGATTTACCATTCCAGTTGATTACTTTCCCCGGTTCGAGGATCGCATCGACAAAACGGGCAATCGGAATGGTATTGCTGTAGCCTTTGTAGTCGCTGTTGTCGTGGACAGGCGGAATCGACGTTGAGCCGGAGAAACCGCTCAGAATGACGCCTTTACGCCCCGGCGTGCCTGCACCGTTATAGTGCCAGCCAAAACCAAAGCCACCGCCCGGCAGGCCAATTTGTCCCAGCATCGCCGCCAGAACCACAACCATCCACGCCCACTGTTCACCGTGCTGCATACGCTGTACGCACCAGCCAGCAATAATCTGCGTTCTGTTGGCCGCCATCTGCCGCGCCAGCCCGTGAATGGTTTCGGCATCAATGCCAGTCAGTTTTTCAGCCCATGCGGCATCTTTCGGCTGACCGTCTTTCTCGCCCAACAGATACGGCAGGAACTGATCAAAGCCCACGCAGTAGTTGGCGAGGAAGTTTTTGTCGTACAGGTTTTCGCTGTACAGCGTATGCGCCAGCGCCAGTTGCAACGGCACGTCAGTTTGCGGGTTAACCGCAATGTGCTTCACATGCTCGCGCCCCAGATACTCATGGGTGGATGTGACAACCGGATCGATGCTGATGACCTCAATTTCACCGGCTGCGACTTTCGCTTTTAGCTGCTCGTAATATTCATAAACATCGTGATCCGGGCACCACCAGTTTGCCTGCTGGTTTTTCAGCAAATCGGAGCCCCACAGCACAATGGTTTTGCTGTTCTGCAAGACCAGTGGCCAGGAGGTTTGCTGTTCATACACTTCCATGGAGCCAACGACACGCGGCAGGATCACCTGCGCAGCACCGGTGGAGTAATCCCCGCCGGTACCAACGCTATTACCATGCAAGGCAATAGCTTTCGCCAGCATCCCCGAAGCGTTATGGAACATCCCCGTCGATTGCCAACCGCTGGCGGTCAGCAAGGCACTCGGCCCGTGAGTTTTCTGTACGCGTTCCAGTTCTTCATAGAACATGTCGAGGGCTTCATCCCAGCTCACGCGCACAAAACGGTTATCACCGCGCTTGGAGGTGTCGCTCAGATGGCGCTTACGCAGCCAGTCCACGCGTACCATCGGATAACGAATACGCGCCGCGTTGTGTACGTGGTCCGGCAATCCGGCGATCATTTTCGACGGATATTTATCCAGTTCGAACGGTTTTGCCGCCACAAAGCGCCCCTCCTTCACCGTCGCGCGGATAGCCCCCCAGTGCGAGCCGGTAAGAATGCCCTCTTTCGAGGTGACGGCCTCAGTCGCCGCTTGCGCCGCAGTCGCACGGCACGGCGTTAACAATGACGGCCCCAGCATCCCGGCGACAGTTAAGCCGCCGAGTTGTGCCAGAAAACGCCGACGTGATGCCTGAAAGAGCTCGTTATTGTTCATTATTTTTCTTCCTTCTTATCGCCGTGAGCCTTACCTGCGGTGTCAGACGCATTCATTTGCAGATATTTCAACAAGGTGCGTTCTTCACGTTTATCGAGGCTGGTAAAGCCAATCATGCCGTTGAGCGTGCCGATCCAACCGTTAGCGTCAAAGTGGGATATTTCCGGTGCGCCGTGGCACTGGTTACAGGTGCCGTTGTACAGCGAATCCGCATAAGCCCAGATCGGTTTGATATCGTTCACCATGTCACCTTTCTTCATCCACGCGGTGGCCTGCAACTTGCTCCACTCGGTATTGGTGTCGGCTACGGTGGTTTTCTCCAGCGTTTTCACCTGCTGCTGCACATCACCACGAATCGAGGCAACAAAGATGCGTTTACCTGGGAATTGGGTGAGTACACGCTGACGTCCGGCGCTTTCCGTCCAGCCGGTAATTTCAATTTGCAGCCAGTCGCCGTCACGTTTAAGGACTTTCACTTCCGAAGCAGGCAGCAGTGAACCAGACGCTTCTTTATCGCCTTTCGCCGCATAAATCGGCTTAATATCAATGGAGTACAGCGTGTCACCACTGTCATTAGCACTGGCGCGCAGCTCATCGAACTGCTTACGGAAGCCGCTACTCATATCCGGTAACTGGTGGGCAATACCTTTATGACAGTCGATGCAGGATTGATTATCTTTCGCTGCCACCTTCATCTGACGTGCCGCTTCAGGATGCTGCTTCGCATGATCCATCGCATCGTAGTTATGGCAGGAGCGGCAGGTTGCCGAGTTGTTTTCTTTCATTCGCGCCCATTCACGCTCGGCAAGTTCCGCGCGTTTTGCTTCGAATTTCTCAGGTGTATCAATGGAGTGGGCAATAAAGGTCTGGTAGATATCGTTGCTCGCTTCCAGTTTGCGCTTCACCATGCCTGGAATATCCGGCGGGATATGACAGTCATGGCATTCAGCTCGCACGCCGGAGGCGTTCTGGAAATGCACCGACTGTTTATATTCTTCATACACCGGTTGCATACTGTGGCAACTGACACAAAATTCGGTTGTGCTGGTGACTTTGATCCCAACGTGTGGCAATACAATCAGCGCAATGCCAATCACAATCCCAATAGCGACCAGCGCCAGTACCGACCAACGAGCACTGGGTCGGCGTAGCACGTTCCAGAGTTTCCGCATAATAGCCCCTGTAAAATTATGGTTTAGTGAAGCGATCTTAATGAGTAAATATGAACAGCGGCACTGGTCAGGATGAACGGCTTACGGCAGAATATGAACAGATATGAACAGAATGAGTAAAACTCTCTGATGCCACATCACATTGTTATTGTTGAAGATGAGCCGGTTACCCAGGCGCGATTACAAACCTACTTCACTCAGGAGGGGTATACCGTTTCCGTTACGGCGAGCGGTGCCGGGCTACGGGAAATTATGCAAAATCAATCAGTGGATTTAATTCTGCTGGATATCAATTTGCCCGATGAAAATGGCCTGATGTTAACCCGCGCCCTGCGAGAACGCTCAACGGTGGGGATTATTCTGGTTACCGGACGCAGCGATCGGATTGACCGGATTGTTGGGCTGGAAATGGGCGCAGACGATTACGTCACCAAACCGCTGGAACTGCGCGAACTGGTAGTACGGGTGAAAAATCTGCTCTGGCGAATCGACCTCGCGCGACAAGCTCAACCGCTCACTCAGGACAACTGCTATCGCTTTGCCGGTTATTGCCTGAATGTGTCGCGCCATACGCTGGATTTGGATGGCGAACCGATTAAACTGACCCGCGCAGAGTATGAAATGCTGGTGGCGTTTGTGACCAATCCCGGCGAAATTCTCAGCCGCGAACGTCTGCTGCGTATGCTCTCTGCCCGTCGGGTGGAAAACCCTGACCTGCGCACTGTCGATGTGTTAATTCGTCGTTTACGTCATAAACTCAGCGCGGATTTACTGGTGACACAACATGGCGAAGGTTATTTCTTAGCCGCTGATGTGTGCTGATAAAAATAGACCGGACGAAATCCCCCTGGCGACAGCGAGCGGCGGATATGTTCGCGGTCGGCATTTTTCGGCGTCAGGACTAAAATCGGTGGGCTGACATTATCAGACACCGATTGCCCCTGTAATTGCCTGATGGCCTGCTCAACGGCCAGTTCCCCCTGCCAGACCATTTGATCGCTGGCAGCCATAATCACTCTTCCCCGCTTCAGCCCGCGATACACCTGATGTGAAAGATAAAACGACACCACGGTAAGCGGCGTTTTCAGGTTGCGCCCTTCACCCATTGCCGCCTCTGCCGCAATGGCCGTTCCGGCAACGACGTCGATTTCTGGATGGCGTTCCAGCATCTCCTGCAACAGGTTACGCTGGATTTCAATATCGTTATCGCCGAGCGCAATATCGACAATACGCACCGGGCTTCCGGCTATGGCTGCGCGAAAACCCTCTACCATCTCCTTACTGCCCCCGGCGTTATCGGGGCCGGGCATCAACAGCACGTTCAATGGTTTTCCGTGGCTCCATTGCACCAGATATCGCCCTGGTTGATAGCCCATCTGAAACCAGGGCACGCCAACGCGGCTTTTCACCTGGGGAGCATCAATAGCATTTACCAGTTCGATCACCGGCAGACTTGCTACCTGCGTTTGCAGGTCGGGAAATGACGTCGTACTGCTGCCGAGCAAAATGGCCTCTGCGCCCCACTGTTTACACTGGTCGATTTGCGCCTGCTGAGTAGCCAACTGGCTGTAGCCGCCTGCCTCCAGCACTTTTAAATCCACACCGTAGCGGCGAGCAGCCTCCTGCATTCCATAGTTCAACGATAACCAGTATGAATCTTTCAGGCTGGGGTAAAGCGCACACAACTTCCAGGGACGATTTGCCTTTAACGGCATAACAGGTTGCACCGTGAAATGCTGCGCATCATGCCAGCGCAGCAGATTATCAGCCGAAAATGCCGACAACATGAAAAGGGAAAGAAGTAAAAATAGCAGTACGCGCATGATAGCCTCATCAATAATAAGGCTTTATGCTAGATGCATTCCGCTTTGCGACTCAACCTTTTTCACCTTAAGTACACTGACCGTGAATTTAACCCTGACCCGAAGACTCTGGATGGGCTTTGCCCTGATGGCGCTGTTAACCCTGACCAGTACCCTGGTGGGATGGTACAACCTGCGTTTTATCAGCCAGGTGGAAAAAGACAACACTCAGGCATTGATTCCTACCATGAATATGGCGCGCCAGTTGAGCGAAGCCAGCGCCTGGGAACTTTTCGCCGCGCAGAACCTGACCAGTGCCGATAACGAAAAGATGTGGCAGGCACAGGGGCGAATGCTCACCGCACAAAGCCTGAAGATTAATGCGTTGCTGCAAGCGTTACGGGAACAAGGTTTTGACACCTCCGCTATTGAACAACAGGAGCAGGAGATCTCCCGTTCGTTACGTCAACAAGGGGAACTGGTGGGGCAGCGTTTGCAACTGCGCCAGCAACAACAGCGACTCAGTCAGCAGATAGTCGCCGCCGCCGATGAGATCGCACGCCTGGCGCAAGGTCAGGCGAATAATGCGGCAACCTCCGCCGGAGCGACCCAGGCCGGGATTTACGATTTGATCGAACAACATCAGCGTCAGGCCGCAGAAAGCGCACTCGATCGGCTAATTGATATCGATCTTGAGTACGTTAACCAGATGAATGAACTGCGCCTTAGCGCCCTGCGGGTGCAGCAAATGGTGATGAATCTGGGGCTGGAACAGATCCAGAAAAATGCGCCAACGCTGGAAAAGCAGCTCAATAATGCGGCGAAAATTCTGCAACGTCGGCAAATACGCATTGAAGATCCGGGAGTTCGTGCTCAGGTCGCAACAACGTTAACTACCGTTAGCCAATATAGCGATTTGCTGGCGCTGTATCAGCAGGACAGTGAAATCAGCAATCGCCTGCAAACTCTCGCCCAAAATAACATCGCCCAGTTCGCGCAGTTTAGTAGCGAAGTCAGTCAGCTGGTCGACACCATTGAGCTGCGTAATCAGCACGGGCTGGCGCATCTGGAAAAAGCCAGTGCACGCGGGCAATACAGCCTGTTATTGCTGGGAATAGTTTCTCTTTGCGCACTGATTCTGATCCTCTGGCGCGTGGTTTATCGCTCAGTCACGCGTCCACTTGCCGAACAAACGCAGGCGCTGCAACGCTTACTGGACGGTGATATCGACTCCCCTTTCCCGGAAACCGCTGGCGTGCGGGAGCTGGACACCATCGGGCGGCTGATGGATGCGTTTCGCAGCAGTGTTCATGCGCTTAATCGCCACCGCGAACAACTGGCGGCGCAGGTCAAAGCGCGCACTGCCGAATTGCAGGAACTGGTGGTAGAACACCGCCTGGCACGGGCGGAAGCAGAAAAAGCCAGCCAGGCAAAATCTGCGTTTCTGGCTGCGATGAGCCATGAGATCCGCACACCGTTGTACGGAATTCTCGGCACCGCACAACTGCTGGCTGATAACCCGGCGCTTAACGCCCAGCGTGATGATTTGCGGGCGATTACCGACTCTGGCGAATCATTACTGACCATCCTCAACGATATTCTCGATTATTCGGCTATCGAAGCTGGTGGCAAGAATGTTTCGGTCAGCGATGAGCCCTTTGAACCGCGCCCACTGCTGGAAAGTACCCTGCAATTAATGAGCGGAAGGGTGAAAGGTCGCCCGATTCGCCTGGCAACGGCAATTGCCGACGATGTACCGACTGCGTTAATGGGCGATCCGCGGCGTATTCGTCAGGTCATTACCAACCTGTTGAGCAACGCCCTGCGTTTCACCGACGAAGGGCACATTATTCTGCGTAGTCGCACTGATGGCGAACAATGGCTGGTCGAAGTGGAAGACAGCGGCTGCGGTATTGATCCCGCGAAACTTGCTGAAATCTTCCAGCCATTTGTTCAGGTTAGCGGCAAACGCGGCGGCACCGGGCTGGGGCTGACTATCAGTAGCCGTCTGGCCCAGGCGATGGGCGGCGAATTGAGCGCCACCAGCACGCCGGAGGTTGGAAGCTGTTTTTGTTTACGCTTGCCGTTACGTGTTGCCACTGCACCCGTGCCAAAAACAGTCAATCAGGCGGTGCGTCTGGACGGTTTACGTTTGCTGTTAATTGAAGATAACCCGCTAACCCAGCGGATTACCGTTGAGATGTTGAACAGCAGTGGGGCGCAGGTCGTTGCCGTAGGAAATGCCGCGCAGGCTTTAGAGACACTGCAAAATAGTGAACCGTTTGCTGCCGCACTGGTGGATTTTGATCTACCGGATATCGACGGCATTACGCTTGCCCGACAACTGGCACAGCAATATCCGTCGCTGGTTTTGATTGGCTTTAGCGCCCATGTCATTGACGAAACACTGCGACAGCGTACCAGTTCGCTGTTTCGCGGGATTATCCCTAAACCGGTGCCGCGTGAAGTGCTCGGTCAATTACTGGCGCACTATCTCCAACTGCAAGTCAATAACGATCAACCGCTGGATGTATCGCAGCTCAATGAAGATGCGCAGTTAATGGGGGTGGAGAAAATCCACGAATGGCTGACATTATTTAAACAACATGCCCTGCCCCTTCTCGATGAAATGGACACTGCCCGCGCCAGTCACGACAGCGACAAAATCAAACGTGCCGCGCATCAGTTGAAAAGCAGCTGTGCCAGTCTGGGCATGCGCAGTGCCAGTCAGTTGTGCGGACAACTTGAGCTGGAACCATTAACCGCGGCCCTGTCGCGTGAAGAAATTACGCGTAGCATCGCGGCCCTGGAACAGTGGCTAAATAAGAACGCCCCGAACCCGATGTGAATCAATATCATCCCGTTGAGAAAACTTAGAATAGTGGCATTTGGTATGCAACTTAACGGGCGGGCAAAATCATGGCAGAGAAAAAAAGAATCCGCTGGCAGCGACGGCCAGGCACGACGGGCGGTAAATTACCGTGGAATGACTGGCGCAATGCCACGACCTGGCGTAAAGCGATGCAATTATTACTGTTGGCAATCAATATTTATATTGCCGTCACCTTTTGGTACTGGGTGCGCTATTACGAAACGGCAGGTAATACGGCATTTGTCGCCAGACCGGGGGGCATTGAAGGTTGGCTGCCGATTGCTGGTCTGATGAATCTGAAATACAGCCTTGCAACAGGTCAGTTACCTTCCGTGCACGCCGCCGCGATGCTGTTATTGGTCGCTTTTATCATTATCAGCTTACTGCTGAAAAAAGCCTTTTGTTCGTGGCTATGCCCTGTTGGTACGCTCTCTGAATTAATTGGCGATCTCGGGAAAAAACTGTTTGGTCGACAATTCGCCCCTCCCCGCTGGCTGGATATTCCTCTACGCGCGGTGAAATATTTGCTATTAAGCTTTTTTCTTTATATCGCGTTATTCATGCCCGCCCAGGCGATTCACTATTTTATGCTATCGCCTTATAGCGTGGTGATGGACGTTAAAATGCTCGATTTCTTTCGCCATATGGGGAAAGCGACATTAATCAGCGTGACGGTTTTGCTGATTGCCAGCCTGTTTATTCGCCATGCCTGGTGTCGTTATCTCTGCCCATATGGTGCGCTGATGGGACTGGTTTCGCTATTATCGCCGTTTAAGATTCGTCGCAATGCCGAAAGCTGTATCGACTGCGGTAAATGTGCGAAAAATTGCCCATCACGGATCCCAGTCGATAAATTAATTCAGGTCAGAACGGTGGAATGTACCGGTTGTATGACCTGCGTGGAGTCATGCCCGGTGGCCTCAACATTGACCTTTTCGCTGCAAAAACCTGCGGCAAATAAAAAGGTCTTTGCCTTGTCTGGCTGGCTCATGGCACTACTGGTATTGGGAATTATGTTCGCGGTGATTGCTTATGCGATGTATGCGGGAGTATGGCAGAGCCCGGTGCCAGAGGAGTTGTACCGACGCTTAATTCCACAAGCGCCAATGATTGGTCACTAAATTAGCAACAAGCGGAACATCACCTCGCACGGGGTGATGTTCACAAAATCACATTATTTTGATTTTGACATCATAACTTTCAAGCCCGGTCATTTTCTCCCGCGCGGTGAAGCGAATTTCAGAGACTTCTTTCCCTGTGTTCTTGTTAAATTCGGCGATTTTTTGCGCGATAAAATCTGAGATTTCCGTTTCGGCTTGTTTTTTTAGCTCTTCAATATTCACTGTTAACCTCTTCTGGTCTTAAAAGACAGCAACACGCCAGTAAGGTGTTGGTTCCCGGTACCTGGTCAGGTAAGAAATGTTATAAGCCATCTCCCTGAAAGATTCAATAATCAACAGGTTATCGCTTATTATACATACAGAGTTGAGGAAAAATAAGCCAGATATAAAAAAGGCTCCACGAGGGAGCCTGATATTATTTGGTGAAATCCAGTGGTGTCTGGTCAGTGCGTATTTGCAATGCGATGTTATCAAAGGTGATCATCATCGATTTACAGAAAATACACTTTGCACCTAAAGGGTTTCGCTCCGTCACATCGAATGCCGATGTGCGGTACTGTGAACCATGACAACATGGACAGCGGAAATGGAGATGCTGAGTAATAGCGGCAACCTTAGAGCGTAACAACGTTCGCTGCCGAGGGACCACGTTGCCCCTGCTCAATAGAAAATTCGACTTTCTGATTTTCGTTCAGCGTGCGGAATTCATTGCTCTGGATGGCGGTGAAATGGACGAAAACGTCCTTGCTGCCATCATCAGGAGTGATAAAGCCGAAACCTTTATCTGCGTTAAACCATTTTACTAAACCAGTCATTTTATTAGACATATTTTTACTTCCTTCATTTTGGGCCTTTCGGCAAACAGGGCTTTAATACAGAAACTACTTAGTGTTCAGGAGAGAGACTCAAAAGAAGGGGATAATGCCTGATAATGAGAACTGCTTTAGTAAACTACTTTGTATGATGTCTGTCTTTCAAACCGACGCAGCTATTAACGCATGATAAATAAGATTAAGCAAACTTTATTTTGGCCGTCCAGCGGTCTTAAATAAAACTGGCTTTATTTTATTTAGACCGTATAGTGCAGCGCAGATTTATCAGTAAGGAATTTGTTTGTCCCGTAAAATGACAGGAATTGTCAAAACCTTTGATCGCAAAAGCGGCAAAGGATTCATCATCCCCTCCGACGGTCGTAAAGAAGTCCAGGTCCATATTTCCGCATTCACCCCCCGCGACGCAGAAGTGCTCACCCCAGGGTTACGCGTGGAATTTTGCCGCGTCAATGGCCTGCGTGGCCCCTCAGCGGCAAATGTTTATTTGTCCTGATGGAGAGTGCATGCCGGAATGCGTGCTTCATTCACGATTTGCGTAAAACCAGCCAACGAACACATGCCCTGCGCGTTTCTTTCGCCACACTCAGCCAACGTTAACGCCACTTCGCCTGGCGGTGTTTTTAGCGACAGCGGCGTTTTGTCACGCATCTGCTGTAGGGTCTGGAATACCAGCGATACCTGAATCCACTGGCTGTTATCACTAAGTCGCCGCCAACGTTCAAAAACCAGTTCGCCCCCCGGTGGGGTATTATCCGGCTGGCCTGGTAGCGTCCAGTTAAGCTCTAGCGCGCCCCCCAGATTCGCCAGATTAGTGTCGTGTCCGGCAATAAATAGCAGCGAAGTGGGTAATGTCACGCCATAAACCTGTTGTTGCGTGTTATTTGGCGTCAGCGCCGTCAGCACTAAATCCAGCAACGGCGTGGCGCGACTACGGGCAACCTCTGGTGTCCGTTGCAGCAAATAAAACTGCGCGTTATGCAGACTTAGCAAGGTGTTCCACTGGTGTGAATCAGTAATTCGCCCCCAGCCAGGCTCCGGCATTCCCTGTGCCTGTTGCAGGAGAAATATCTCCGTCAGCATTGAAGCCAGACTTGCCGCACCGGTCAGAGATACATTGTCATCACTCACTTTGAGTTCGGACGGCAATGCCTGAGTCAACGTACAACTTTCGTCCTGATTGTCTCGTTTAAGGCACAGATTTGATTGCTGGAAATTGAGAACCTGCTCCAGTTCGCGAAATGCGGTTTGCCGATGCTCGGTAAACTCCGCTATCGATCCCCCTGCTCTACTGAGAATAGTCGCGGTAACGTTCGGCTTATCCAGTTGGCAAACGCCAGTTTTAAGGGGATTAAACAGGGGATCGGGCCGGGAAGTATCTGGCTGGGTATGTACTGTAATCGTACAGTTGGGTGCCAGCCCGGCAGCAAAGGCTTCACCTGTTTTACGCGTACGTTCATCGACATCCGCAATAATCGCAACCTGATCAGGTTTCGGGCAGCCATTTTTTGCCAGTAAACCGTCAGCGACCAGGCGTTGGCGTTGATAATGCCCAAGATAAGTGACCAGTTCGCCGCCACGCGGGGTCAACCAGCCCAATTTCACCGGCCACTCAGGCCATGTGTCTGGAGTGACATCCTGCATGAGTGGCGTGGCTTTGGTGGGCGCACGCACGCCATGACGGCTGACAATCACCACCCGCTCCAGCTTCAGTTCCGGCTCACTCTGAGCGAATGCAGGTGGCGAGGTTAACGGAATCAGAAGAGATAAAAATGGGATCAAAATCGCTTTCATCGATATGTTTCCGTTTTTCATATCCGACATGACTGCCTGATGCGACGCGTCGTATCAGGCCTAAGTTCGTTGTACGCCAGTCATCCCTTCAGACGCGGATCCAGCCATACCAACACGACGGTAGAAAGCGAACACATCAACAAAATGCCGACGAACCACAATAGATACCACATTGTTCATGCTCCTTAGTACAGCTCATGATCGTGACGGCGCAGAGTTTCAGTCGTCATACGACCCCACATTTTGTAGTAGCTCCATAGAGTGTAGAGCAACACTATTGGCAAAAATATCAGTACAATTACTAACATAATGCTAAGTGTCAGTTGGCTGGAGGTACTGTCCCACACGGTCAGGCTAGATATCGGACTGATACTCGAAGGCATAACAAAGGGAAATAACGTAACGCCAGCGGTGAAAATCACACCAAATTGCATCAATGACGCCATCAGAAATCCCCAACCGGGGCGACCACGGTAAATTGCCATCGCCGTCAGTAACGGGCAGAAGAAGCCGAGCAGTGGGAAGATCCACAAAACTGGCGATTCGATGAAGTTATTCATCCAGGCGCCTGGCAGTACCGTCACCATTTTCATCAGTGGATTGGACGGACCGTTGACATCCTGAGCGAGTAACACAAAGCCATCAATACCGACCCACAGCCAGTATCCCGCCAGCAGGAAGCAGAGCATCACCAGCAGCGCGGCGCGTTTGGTCGCCAGTTGTGAACGCAGATGAATAGCGCCAACGGTTTTCAGCTGCAACCAGACGCCCCCTTGCAAAATCACCATACCCAGACTGAGCAAGCCGCACAGCAAAGGGAATGGCGTCAGCAACTGCCAGAAGCTACCGAGATACTCCACGCGTAATTGTGGTGTGAAGCTAAACGGCACGCCAAGTAACAAGTTACCAAACGCAATACCAAAGACCACAGGCGGGACCAGACTACCAATGACCAGACCGGCATCCCACATTTTGCGCCAGCGGGCATCCGCTATTTTGCCACGATAATCAAAAGCTAATGGGCGGAAGAACAGCGAGCACAGCACCAGGATCATCGCCACATAAAAGCCAGAAAACGCCGCTGCGTAGACTCTGGGCCAGGCGGCAAATAATGCCCCACCTGCGAGGATCAGCCAGACCTGGTTACCCTCCCAGTGAGCGCCAACGCTGTTGATCACTATCCGGCGTTCATCATCGTCACGCGCCACCAGTGGCAGCAGACAACCGATCCCCATATCAAATCCGTCGGTGACCATAAAGACCACCAGGATGACGCCCATCAGCAGCCACCAGATGAACCGTAATGTTTCATAATCAAACATGACTCTCTCCTTTACCCCTGTTGCTGCGCTGGTTGTTCACTCTGCATCGCACTCGGCCCCAGGCGGGCATATTTCTGCATCAGGTAGACTTCGGCGATTAAGAACAGGGTGTAAAGCCCTACGATCATGATCAGAGAGAAGGCCAGTTGGCCCGTGGTTAATGCAGAGTGCGCGGAGTATGTCGGTAAGATGTCCTGAATCGCCCACGGCTGACGACCAAACTCGGTCATAAACCACCCGGCTTCAATGGCAATCCACGGCAGTGGCAAACTCCAGAGCGCCATTTTCAGCACCCAGCGATGTTGATCGATTTTGCCGCGCAGCGTCTGGACGAGCGCAATCAGCATCACCAGTAACAGCAGCGAACCGCAGCCAACCATGATGCGGAAACTCCAGAATACCGGCGCAACTTGCGGGATTGCGCCACGCATCGCCGCCTGGTACTGCGCAGCAGTGACATGATTCATATCCGGTGCATAACGAGAGAGCAGCATGCCGTAACCGAGATCGCCTTCTAACTCGCGAAACGCCTGTAATACATGCGGCTCGCGGTTGCCCTGCGATATCTCCTGCATTAACAGCCAGGCTATGCGTCCGCGTTGCAGCCGTGGGTAGGTTTCGGCCATCAAATTTTTCAGCCCGGGAACAGGTTTATCCAATGAATGAGTGGCGAGGATCCCTAACAGGGCCGGGATTTTAATGGAAAAAGCGTTGCGTTCTTGATCCTGTTCCGGCCATGCAACGAGATGGAACGGCGCGGGTGCAGGTTCAGTTTGCCACTCCCCTTCCATCGCCGCCAGTTTTACCGGCTGTACTCGTGCGACTTCATATGCAGAGCTGTCTCCGAGTTGCAGCGCGCCGATTATCGCCAGGGTCCCGAAGACAGAACCGATGGCAAACGAGCGGAGTGCAACGTCGCGCTCCCGCCCACGCAGCAAATACCACGCGCTGATCGCCATAATGAACATCGCCCCGGTCACATAACCTGCCATCACCGTGTGCACAAATTTCACCTGGCTGACAGGGTTAAAGACCAGATCGCTGAAGCTGGTCATCTCCATACGCAGGGTATCGATATCGAAATGCGCCCCGGTCGGGAACTGCATCCAGCCATTGGCATTCAAGATCCACAATGCGGAGATATTTGAACCGAATGCCACCAGCCAGGTGACCAACAGGTGTTGATATTTGTTCAGGCGTTGCCAGCCGAAGAAGAACAGACCAACAAAAGTGGATTCGAGGAAGAAGGCCATTAATGCTTCCATCGCCAGCGGTGCGCCGAAAATGTCGCCTACATAGTTGGAATAGAATGACCAGTTAGTACCAAACTGAAACTCCATCGTCAGGCCGGTGGCCACGCCGAGAGCAAAGTTGATACCGAAGAGCTTACCCCAGAAACGCGTCATATCGCGGTAGATTGTTTTGCCGGTAACCACGTAAATAGTTTCCATGATGGCCAGCAAAAAAATCAGCCCCAGGGTAAGGGGCACAAATAAAAAGTGATACAGCGCGGTCAGCGCAAACTGCCAGCGCGATAAGTCAATAACATCCCACATGCTAACTCCTGTAGGCGAAGAGAGGGTAATAACCCTTTAATAGTAGATCCCTCTTTTTATCCTTACAGTTTGTAGGTAGTTGTATTCGCTAATTGCGATATTCACAGGACCGAAAGCGATATTTGCCACCGTTTTTACTGTTGTGCGCTTTCCGCCAGCCACTGACAAACCTCGCCGAGACGCTGCGCAGAGTCCGCCAGATCTTCCGGCGCAGCCAGCACAACTTCGGGTATCGGGCAGATTTCATAACTCTCAAGCAGAGGGCCTTTTAAGGTGTCCATACAGCGTAAATGCCAGACATGGCGTAATCCCGTAGCATTGATATAGCTCTCGCCGTAGCCAATGGTCCGAATCTGAATATTGCCCGGTCCGCAAAGACGCGACAGAAAAAGCCGGTCAGCTTCGCTGATGGGTAATTGCGTCAGGTTAATACTGTGCGGCTGCGCGTCGGGGTTTCGTACATGCGCCAGCAACTCATGGGCCAGCGGTAAGCCATTCATCAGGCCATTGATGGGGGGCGGTAATAGCGAATCTGTCGGCAGCGCGTTTTGCGTTGCCGCCTGCCACAACGCCAGCGGCGCGCAGCCAGCCTCCAGTTTGTCCTCCAGCAACTGTTCGCCGCGACGTCTGCGTACACGCCATAATCCACAGAATATCGCCTCCTGAATTTCACTTTCACTGCCGTCAGCGTGCTGGATGCGCACTGATACTTCCCCTTCCCCAAGCAGCGTATTGATGAAATGACGATCGTCGGCGTTGAGATTTAACAGATCGACTGCCAGCACCTCGCCCAACGGCAGCTGACGTTCGCTTAGTTGATGTTGCAACTCGTTTAACAGCGCCATCACCTGCGGGCTGTGAGCACATTGCTCCAGTGCCGCCATACTTGGTTCATCATTCACCTGACAGGTAATCGGCAGTGGATTCATACTGAAACTGTCGTCGCCAGGTTGTGTTCCCGGTCCCAGCAGATGGAAGAAAGTGTCGCTCATGAGGCTCGCTCCTGTTGCGGTTCGACAAGCCCGCGCATCAGGTTTATCAGTTCCGCCCACGGGTGAATACCATTCAGCACGCCGCGATAGTTTCCGCCGGTAAACACTAAAGTGGCGGGAAAGCGAAAGACGCCAAAGCGATCGCCGATGGCTTCGCTCTGCTCAAGATCGGCAATCGCCACCTTCCACACATAGTCTGGAAACTCGCGCAGTAGCTCGCCGATCATTACCGGATTGTCGCTGACTTCAGGCGTCCGTTTTGGGTCACAGCTTAACAACACCACGCCGTCTGGCGCTTGCGTAAGCCAGTCATCAAGACAAGATTCACTAACCTGCGTCCAGCCGCGCGCCAGCATTCGTTGCCACAACGCATCAAATGGCGTGTCGTTGCTCATCCCTGCTCCTCCAGCGTCATCCGGTACTGGCGCAAGCGAACGCCTTCGTAATTTTCCATCGACAGACAGTCATAATTGAGACAACGAGACTCCTCAGTCGGTTGCGGTACAACTCCCCACTCAGCCAGCTGTACCAGCGCCGTCTGTTCCGCAGCGGGCAGTTGCTCTCGCGCCAGTTCGCTCAGGCTGCCGCCGTAGTCGTCGAGCATCGCGGGTTGCAGGCCGACGAGGGCAATATGTGCTGGCAGATGTCCGCGGATATCTGCCAGCGCCAGCACTTCGGAGAAACTGTTCTGGTGCAGGCTCATTTTCTTCGCACTGAGATAGGCCGGAATACGTTCTCCGGCATAGGTTCGTAGCGTTCCTGGCTCCAGCCCATAATCAATGGCATCGAGAATCAACAAGTGGCTGGCGCTTTCGACATAGCCCAGCAAGTTCAGCCCCTGAGTGCCGCCATCAACAATCTCCACTTCCTCGGGCCAGTGATAATGGGCATACAGCCGTTCTGCCACCCGCACGCCGAAGCCTTCATCGGCCCACAGCAGGTTACCCAGCCCCATTACCACCACGCGTTGCTCGCTCATGAACGCTCCTTGTTGCTTTTGACTTTAAAAAATTTGTGGCTGCGGTAGCCATTCACCATAGTGGAGATCACCGTGTCATCAGACATGATGTCTTCACGCAGCGCCATGTACACATGACCGATCACAAACGCGCCAATCAGCCACATCCCCAGCCGATGCCAGCTGTGAATGTCCATTGAGTTGCCGCCCGTCCAGTAGAAAAATTCCACCACGTAACGGAACGGTGTGAAGATGGCATACTGACTATGTTCGCTGAACAGCGCAAAACCGGTGACGATCATAAAAACGGACATCAGGAAATAGCCGAACATCGCGGCCTGGGCGATGGGATTATGACCAATATCAGCACTCGGGCGTTTTGCCAGAAACAGATACCAGCGGATTTCATACCACACGCCCAACCACCAGCGTTTACGCCACACCGGCACGATGAACAGCTCGCGTGAGTAGCGATTACCGACAAATGCCCAGTAGATCCGCATCAGTAATATCACAGTAAAAATCATCCCGGCACTGAAGTGAATTAACCGGATGTACCCCATGTAGAACAGATAAGTCGCCTCGCCGCTGACCGAAGGCAGCGGTTTACCAATAAAGTAGCCAGTAACCATCAACACTGCCATGCACAGCACTGTCAGCCAGTGCCAGATCCGCACGGGCGCTTCAAAGACATAGTGGCTGACAACGTTGTCGCTTTTCTGTTGCATGATGATTCTCCTTCGCTGTTAACGCACCTGCACGGAGATAAGCTCGCTGCCATCGTCGCCCAGCACGTGAGTTGAACAGGCGAGGCACGGGTCGAAGCTGTGCAAAGTACGCAGGATTTCCAGCGGCTGTTCAGGAATAGCCATTTTGGTGTTCATCAGCGCCGCTTCATACGCACCAATTTGCCCTTTGGGATCGCGCGGGCTGGCGTTCCAGGTGGTCGGCACCACGCACTGATAGAGATCAATCTTGCCATCGCGAATGGCGGCCCAGTGGCCTAACGCCCCGCGCGGCGCTTCGGTAAAGCCGACGCCCCGGCACTCTTTCGGCCAGGTAGTAGGCTCCCATTTGTCAGTGGAGGCGGTGGCGAGATTGCCGTTTTTCAGGTTGGTCATCAGCTTGTCAAAGAAGTATTGCAACTTACCTGCGGCCCACTGCGCTTCGTGCGCGCGGCACAAAATGCGGCCCAACGTTGACTGGATGCCATAAAGCGGCAGGTTCAACGCCGACATCATACGATCGACAGACTCAACGGTTGCCGCATCGCCTTTGTGGTAAGCGATTAATGTGCGCGCCAGTGGCCCCACTTCCATCGCATGACCGCGCCAGCGTGGCGCTTTGATCCACGAGTAGCGTTCCTGTTCATTCAGCTGCTGAATGTTGGTGTCACTGCCTTTGACATCGCCGGGGTTGTACCACGGATCGGTAATACCATCGAAGGGATGACGTCCAACCCGATCGTCGGGATAACGATACCAGGCGTGATCGACAAACTCCTGCACCTGCTGCGGATCAACCAAATCCACTGGCAACACGTTTTTGAAGTCGCCGTTAATTACTGCGCCGCCAGGCATCAACAGACTTTTTTCGCCAAAGTCGTTGGCGATATCGGGGAACGCACCGTAGCTGAGGACGCATTGATCCGAAAGGCCCGTGCCGATTTCGCTCCACGGTTTGTTGAACTGGCCGATGGCTAAAGCGTCGGGGATCATCACGTTATTAATGAAGTCCGCCGTACGGGTGATAATCGACTGCACCAGGTTCAGGCGTTCCATATTGACCGCACCGACCGCGCCGCTTTCGTCAATGTTAATTGCGCATGGCATCCCGCCGACAATCCAGTTTGGATGAGGGTTTTTACCGCCAAAGACCGCGTGGATTTTGACAATTTCACGCTGAAAATCGAGAGCTTCGAGATAGTGGGCAAAGCCCATCAGGTTGGCTTCTGGCGGCAGTTTATATTGCGGATGGCCCCAGTAGCCGTTACGGAAGATCCCCAACTGCCCGCCTTCAACAAATTTCTTCAGTCGGTTTTGTACGTCGAAGAAATAGCCAGGGGACGATTTCGGCCACGAAGAGAGGCTTTGCGCCAGTTCGGAGGTTTTCCGCGGATCAGCTTTCAGCGCATCTAACACATCGATCCAGTCCATCCCGGCGAGCTGATAGAAATGCACCAGGTGATCGTGGCACCAGAGCGTTGCCAGCATAATATTGCGGATGATATTGGCGTTGTCCGGCACTTTAATACCGATGGCATCTTCGATGGCGTAAACCGAAGCCAGAGCGTGTACGCCGGTACAGACGCCGCAGATACGTTCAACGAACGCCCACGCATCGCGCGGATCGCGCCCTTGCAGGATGATCTCCAGCCCGCGAAACATCGTGCCGCAGGAGACGGCATTGGTTATCACATTCTGATCGTTGATATTTACTTCGCAGCGCATATGGCCTTCGATGCGCGTGATCGGGTCGACCACCAGGCGGCGTCCGGCATTGTTGATGGTGTATCCCTGAGTTTCGTACTGAGTGCTCATGCCTGTTTATCCTCGTTGCCCGGCTGTTGTTCTGCTTCTGCAAGTTGCTGGTTATGACGTCTGCGCTGGTCAACGGCGCTGGCGACTGCATGTACGCCAACTGCCGCAGCCACCACGCCAAGCGCGGTTAAGCCGACGGTATCGGCGGTGGAATGAGTCCCCATTTGCGGAATATCGACCACGCGACTGTAGAACGAGCCACGATCCCAGAAGCCATTTTCAGAACAGCCAAGACAACCGTGACCAGACTGAATCGGGAAGGAAACGCCATCATTCCAGCGGGTAGAGGAACTGGCGTTATACGTAGTTGGCCCTTTGCAGCCCATTTTGTACAGGCAGTAACCTTTACGCGCCGCGTCATCATCCCAACTCTGCACAAACTCTCCGGCGTCGAAGTGGGCGCGGCGATAGCATTTATCGTGAATACGCTGACCATAGAACATCAGCGGACGCCCCATTCTGTCGACATCCGGCAGGCGATCGAACGTCACCATGTAAGTAATGATGGCGCTCATCACATCCGGGATTGGCGGGCAGCCAGGCACTTTGATAATGGGTTTGTCGGTGATGACTTTGTCGATAGGCGTTGCCTGCGTCGGATTGGGCCGCGCGGCCTGCACGCAGCCCCATGAAGCGCAGGTTCCCCATGCGATAATCGCACTGGCTCCGGCAGCGGCACGTTTGAGTTTTTCAATAAACGGCCTACCGCTGCTGATACAGAACATCCCCTGCTCACCCAGTGGCGGATTGCCCTCCACCGCAAGGATATATTTACCATTGTATTGTGTGATGATGTCTTCAAAGACTTCTTCCGCCTGAGTTCCGGCGGCAGCCATCAGAGTATCGTCGTAGTCGAGAGAAATAAGGGAAAGAATGACATCCTTCGCCAGTGGGTGAGCGGAGCGGATAAAAGATTCGGTACAGCAGGTGCATTCCAGACCGTGGATCCATACCACCGGAATGCGCGGTTTATTTTCCAGCGCCCAGGCAATCTTTGGTGCCATTCCCGCGCCTAATCCCAGCGAGGTTGCAGCCAGACTGCAATATTTGAGAAAGCTGCGCCGGGTGACCCCCTGACGCCGCATGGCCTGGTAAAATGTCTCCTCGTTATTCATATCGCACGTCTCTTCTCCTTGCGACACCAGCAGGACGCCGGGCGCTTATGGTCGGCAAGCGACGTCCCTGTAGCAAGGCAAACCATCGTTTTACGTGAGAGGCTGAAAACGAAAGCTCATCCTTCTGCACTGGCGCACGTCGCCAGAAAGTATTGTTAATAAAGCGTAGTGAAACTTTTGCACAAAACAATACAAACTGTGTGGATTTGTCTTTTAGCGATAAAAATGGGCCTTATTTTCCTTAAGGTTTGGCGCAGAACGATTACGAGCTCATTTTTATGGCGACAGAATACCCAAATTGCTGTTATTTCACGCAATCAACGCGCATTTGTCTGTTTTTCAAGCAAACAAACAAATTGGGGGTTTACACGACGCATCGGGATGTTTATAGTTCGCGTCATTCCGGAAGTGTGGCCGAGCGGTTGAAGGCACCGGTCTTGAAAACCGGCGACCCGAAAGGGTTCCAGAGTTCGAATCTCTGCGCTTCCGCCAGATTAAACAAGGGGTTAGCAATAAGCTGACCCCTTTGTTTTTGAGGCGAAGAATAAAAAAGAATATTCCCGGAGAATATCAGAAATCGCAAACTGAATAATTATTCAGTTTGTGTCTTTTGCCTTCCTCAGATCTCCCTCCTGTTAATGCCTTCATCAATGGCGCTGCACCATCCTTGTGGATGACAATGTAATGCGCACTTCTCGCCAGTTCGATAAAAGCCTCCAGCGTTGCGACATGCTCATCAGCTCCAATGGCCCTTGTCTTGATTATTTCTCCATTTCGAAGGGTGATTAATATTCTGCTTTCGCCGGAGGGGAGTTTCCCTGTTGCCCCGTCTGCTAACAGACAATGAATGTACTCTATGGCATCCATCACTTGTGCGCGGGTGAGTTGTTCAATACTACCGACGCCAAAGCGCTGGTGGATAAGCTGATAGGCTTCCTGAAATGCCATGCAGCGCATACCGACAAGAAGGTGAACGGCGTCACGTAGTGGCGTTCGATGCATCGGAGTGGTCAGGACAATTGATTCTTTGTTCTGACTGAGTTGCTTCTCGCACTCAATGAAGTATCGGCGGATCTGGCGGCCTTTTTCGTTGCGCTCAACCATCGCCAGTTCCTTGGCGGTGTCCAGGGTGATGTAGAAGTCCTTGCGGCCACGCCCATGACCTATTTCCCGTTTTTGGGAAATAGCTATGTAGTCCTGATTTTCAACGAATTGATACTCGTTTAGTCGGTCAGTAATCCAAGTAGCGAAGCGCTTGCCTACTTCGAGGAAGGCGTGCAGATCGCGGGCATTGCAGAGCAGGTGGGGGTCGTTGGATATCGTGCCGTTGAAAACGGGGATGAGTTGATTGGTCATTTTTATGTCCTTTGCATTTGTTCAGATAGCCCTGTGTTCAGCAGGGCGGTCAGGTACTTGAACACCGTGCAAAGTCGGCCCGTATCCTTAACCTTTCGGCTGTTTTTCGGTATACGCGCTACCCGACCATATCTGAAAAATGGACATAAAAAATCCGCATGACTGACAGGTGCGGTTTCCGCTTTGCAAGGTGTGTTCAGCACCATGAAGCGGAATATAGCCCCGTTGATGCGGATTTGTCAAACTACTGGCCATTTATCAAAGGACGATCCAGCGTCGGACTGATTTGCACCTTTCTGTCGTAGATAAGCACCTGACTTTCTGTTTTGTGACCGCTAAATATCTGCTTATCCCTGCTACTCCCCTCAAAATCTGAAATGGCTTTTGCCTTTATATCGTGAAACGTGTAATCCAGTTGCCGGCCCAGTTCGCTTTGTGCGGCACGTACGGCCTTTAGCCAGCGATTATTGAACGTCTTGCGGATGAACTGAGCACGATCGTTGTTATAGATAACCAGTGAATCAGGTGAGAGCCTCGGGCATTCTGTCTGTGCCGTTTCCAGCGCCTGCCGAAGGCGGGGCGTCCACACCTTAATTTGCTTTTTCCCTGTCTTACCCTGCTGGATAAAAATCCCCTTGTCAGATATCTGCATCCAGCGCAGAGCGAGTACATCAGCTTGCCGGGCTGCGCACAGGTACGATATTTCCATTGCTGCCCTGACGACGTGATCTGCATGTTTATAAATCGCCAGGTAGTCTTCGTCAGTGATGTATTGCTCGCGGGCCTTGAGAGAGAATTTACTGACGCCGGCGCACGGGTTTCCCTTAACGTAACCGCGTTCGTATCCCCAGCGGTAAACACGCGACATACTGCTCATTTCCTGGTTAGCCTGATTTTTACTTTGTAGGCCACGACGATCCATAAACTGACGAACGTCTTCCGGTTTGATTAAATCAGCTTTAACTTTACCGAATACGACAAGTAGTTTTTTCTGATGTTGCAGGTAATCCCGCTGGGTTCGTATTGCAAGCTCGGTGTAGTAGGCGCTTTTAAGAAACATCTTCCAGAGCTTTTCGAACGTCATCACATCTGAATAATTGCGTCGCTCTTCTTCGTACCGTTTCCATAACGCCGACATAGTGAAGGTGATTGGTCCAAGCGTCACGGTCTCCCGCGAGGTGGGTTTGTAGTAGTAACGAGTTCTGGTTTTTGATACGCGCGGGGGTAACCTGTTATCACCCGGATCCTTTCTTCTGCGCCCCATTTAAATAGCTCCAAAATCGGGTTTCTCTTCTGTACTGGTCTGCACGGTGATCTGTCCGTTCAGTACAGCGTTGATATGTGTCCAGGTAACCATCGGGCGTCCTTCCCGGTCGGGAATGTACGACACGCCGCCACGGTCCAGTATTTCCCGTTGTTTGGATGGTTTCTGATAGCCGGTAAACTCAATCAGTTCAGCGTCTGTTAGCAGATCGTTTTCTCTGGTCATGTTGGTCTTTCCTCATCATCCGGTACACAGCGTCGTCAGCATCACTGCAGGCGCGTTCGATGTCGGACTGGGTCAGTGTCTTCTTTCGTACGCTTGCCGATAACCGGCCAATCTTTATATCGAAATCTGTGAGCAGAGTAGCTCCGGGTTGCCATCGCAGCATTGCGACCTCCTGTGAATAGTGAGGCCGCAATGCTAGCGGTAGCGGGGTTTTATTTCTGATTACGCTTAATCAGGTTTGCAGGGAGGAATGCGCCTTTCTCACGCGTAACCTTCACGTTTTTCGGCAGACGCATACCCAGTTCACAACGGCTGCGGGCTTCAATAATTCCGTTACTACCGTCAGGGAGAACAACATGTACCGCATCGCCACGTTTGAGAGATAGTTTCAGCATATCAGCGCACCTGCAATGAACGTTCGCCGATCTCAAGATGGGCGCCCGGTACCGGGTTTAACAGTTCGGCAGGTACTTCACCGCCATCAGCGGTGATTTGCGCTGCGGCAGCTTCCGCAGCCTCGATTGCCTCTTTGATGGCTTTTTTGTCCGGGGCGATAATCGTCTGAACAGTTACCAGATCATCAGGCAATAGCTTTTCGTTATCGATCACAACGCTGATGCTGCCTTTACGGGCAGTGAAAGTGTTTTTAGGTGTCTTGAGCTTATCCAGATTCGCGGCCATAAGGCACGACAGAATATATTTCCTGAGCGTTTTATCTTTATTTTCGAAAGACTTTTTGCGCTCCGCCAGGCGCTTCATTTCCTCATCACAGGTTTTGGCATGTCCGAGATTATTGCGGGCTAATACCATGATGGCATCCAGCTTATCCGCCAGTTCTCCTTCAATGCCTTCCAGAGTATCGGCGATCATTTCCGGAGTCAGTTCATCTGAGCTTTCCAGCAATTGCAGCAGGTTGGTATAGTCGGCAGCTAACGCGATTGCAGTAGTCATTATGCTTTCTCCTGTACTTTTTTCAGTTCGGCGATACGTCCATCTTTGATAGTTGTCAGGCGACGCAGACGCCCACCTAAGTAACGGGCATGCTGTGTGTCACCTTTCGCCTCTGCATCCTTGCGATGCACCTCCGCTTCGCGAGCAATCGAAGAATAGACCTTGTTGATCTCGTGCTCTGATACAGCAGATGCAATGGTGTTAGCGACTCGGGTCAGTTTGTCGTCCAGTTCCTGACGTACGCGGGCGGCATCCTCGGCGTTTTCGCTGGCGTTTTTGAGCGCGAATTCTGCTTTATTTTTCTGGCGATACTCCGGGTTATCGTACAGGCCCATGAAAATATCAGCGCAGAAACCAAGTGCAGACAGCGCTTTTTTGGTTGCGTCAGTCAGTGATTTTTTTGTCGCTTCACCATCGCAAATAGGGCCGTATTTGCTGCCGTAAATATACGGGGTACACCCGAATGAAATCTCTTCACCGCGCGCACCATTCCGGATGTACCAAAGTCTGATTTTGATAACGTGGTGTTTCTCTGTCAGGATGCCGCCTACACCGTCGGGAATAAACTCCCATGTATTGTTACCGTCAGTCCCTTTGACTGCGCGAGTAATTGGCGCGCCATCGTCAAAGCGTTCTTCAAGAATATCCACACCCCAGCCGATACCTTTCGGACCAAATTCGCGGGTAGCGATCATGGTCATGTAGGTGCCATTGATTGAGGTTCCGCCGCCATTCACAGAGAACGCAGTAGTAAAACGCTCATCTGTTTTGAACACCTCTTTCCACAATTCCAGGTTATCGCGTTCAGTAGACTGCATTTCGTTGATGCTCTGAACCAGTTCAGATGCCTGCGGGAGCTGCTCTTCACGTTTAACGCGCTCGACAAGTTGATCCGCATCCTGAACGAGAGTTTTTACTTTATCGCTCAGCTTTTCTTCCTGCTGGTCAGTTTCGTCATGGTTCGTTGCATAAACGCCGTAACCCATGCTGTTCAACTTTTCTCGGGCCTGTGTTGCCTGGTCTTCTGTAACAGTTCCTTGTTCGGTCACTTCCTGTTTTTCACCTTCCTTTGAGGCGGTTTCAGGCAGAAGATTATCAACAGAGAACATTCCATTGCCGAGGTTTGATACCTGAGGTTGGGAATCTGTTTTAACCCATTTAGGATCGTTAGGGTCGCTGATACCTTCGACGTACTCGCCGCGCTCTGCCGCAAGCAGTTTGCTGGTTCTCTCCGCATCAGTACCAGCACACTCGAACTGACCATTTTCAGCCAGCCAGGAATCAATATGGTGCCGCAGTGACTCAGGGAAATGGTATGTATCTTTAGCAGGTGCATTCTGAATAACGCCAAAAACACTGGGGCGGTCATACTTCAGGATCTGCTCTGTCGTACGTAGTGCCGCTGACCAGCGTTTGAAATCTTCTCGGTCTTCTTCAATGATGTGTTCAGCAGATCGTAGCGCACGAACTGATACTGTTTCTGTGAAATTAATCGGGAGAAGGGCGAGGGCAATTTCCTGATCCAGTGTGGCATAAGAATGCTTATATCCGCGCTGTGGTGCTACTTTGTTACTGTCATTGTTGACACCATCATTATTCAATGCGGTATTTTCCGGCCGCATTTCTTCACGCTTACGAGGATTTTCCATCCAGCGTTTAATGAACTGTGAAATTGCTGCCTTACCCGGTGCCTGGCCTTCAAATTTAGCGAAGATGGCCTGAATCAGATTGTTTACCCCCTCAACATGCATGTGACGAACGGGTTCGTTATTTTCCAGGGCATGAAGAATATTAGAATTCAGCCGATCGTCATCATCAAACGGCTCGTGGCTATTTTCCAGATTATCAAGATAATCCAGCACCTGAGAGTACAGTACACCGTCAATGGGGGAATCACTGAACATAAGAATGGCAATGAAGCGTTCACGAGCTGGCAGCTTCGTCAGATCGATTATCTCGTCGTTGGCTGGCAAATTTAAAGTACTGGTGTCTGAATCGTTGGCGATCCACTTTTCCCCGTCTAATGTGTTCGCCTGAGCAAATTGCTCATCAAATTTTCCGACTTCCGGACGAGGCTGGCCCTCTGAATCTTCCCAGATTTTAGGTTTAAAATAGTTGTCGCCATTTGCAGGATAATGCTCCCAGAGTTTGCCGATGATGATACTTTCAGCGACTTTTTTATTTGGCGCTTCGATGCTGATTGCCAATGCAACAGCACCATCCTTGATAGCAGATTTCTTCGGCTCGAACAGACAGTTATAAATTGTCACTTGGTCTTTCCTCTTTGGTTACTGGCGCTGGTCTGGCGCCGGTTGATCAAAATGGGATGTCGCTTTCCTGAACAGGTGAGTGATCAATACAGAGCAGTTGCTGTATTTTGTCGTCAACCTGGGCTATCTGACTTTGCGCCAAAGTTGCGATTTTCTCTTTCTGGTCACGCAACTGGTCGACCTGCAGAGCAATAATGTCGAATGGCTCTGGTTGGTTTACATCGATGGATATATTGCGCGTTTCCAGCAAGACATATTGATCTGGAAAACTACGTGACATGTCACAGGTGGCGACAATGATTTTTTCCTGAGAGAAAGTGTTGGCGTTGTAATGGATGTACAGCTTTACGGGGATGGTTAGCGCTTCCATAGCGGCTCCTTAGTGATATATACTCAGAGCCGATCAGTGTTGGCTCTGTCCTGCATTGGTCTTTCCTCTCCGCAGGGTTGGTCCCCTGCGGAACAATCCGGGTGGTTTGGTCGCCGCCCGGGGTAACTGGCCCGCCTTGTGCGGGCCTTTTGCCATCTAAAGGGTGCCGGTCTTTCCCGGCAGTCAGGCTGGTGAGGCCATCAGGTCTTTCCTCTTCCGGTCTTCCCCGGTGCCAGAGCTGGTCATGCTCGGTTTACGCTGGTCAGGCGTTGTACTTCCTTCGGTCTTTCCCTGGTGTCACATTGTGGGTTTGGCCTCTCCGTCTGGAGACTCAGTCACAACGGTAAAATCGTAACTGTGTGAAAAAAAGTGCCCACCGTGGTGGCTGGGCAAAGACTACACACAGCAATTTTGGATTCATTGCGGTCTTTCCCGCATGTCATCGTACTGGCGGCGACCCGCGAATTCGTTGCCTGTCTTTTAGCCACTTCAGGCTCGGTGGTATACTGGGCGTTCTCACATAACCAGCAAGGTAAAAACATGAGTCAACTTTCTAAAATGCTTGAGGAAATTAAGCCAAAAGTCTCAGAAGCCACTCTGGAAGCAACAAACGTAATGCTTGATGAAGCCCTTAAACTGTTAACTTCAGAACAACTAAAAGCCCTTAAAAACAATGTCACCCTTCGATTTCCTGATGTAGATGGACCATCTAACGGAGATGGTGTATCGGTCACTTACCAATTACAGGCACTTATCAAGCAAATCTTCAGTCGCTGAAATCAGATGTTTAACTTGGGTTTTTAGCACCTCATCGCTACCAATCAGTTGCTGCATGCCTGCGATGGTGGCAGCAATTCTCTCTGCTGCCGCTTTTTTCTCACCTTCCATCTCGCGCTCTGAAAAAAGAGCAATGAATGCGTCACGAACCTGTTTGGCCTGCTCTTTAGCGGGACCGCGGTTAACCTCATTGCCTGCAAAACCTGAAACTGTATTGATTTCGTCTGCCAGGCATTTGGCGGCAATTACCTGCACTTCGTGTGGCAGCTTGCTGAATTCCATCACTCACCCCATTGCTTTGTTGTTAGCGCCGATTCCCTCATCCGCTTTACGCCCGGCGGCGGAACGTTTTTCTGAACAACTGCCGCGTGGTTAGTGCGTCGTTGATGGAAGTTAATTTAATAAAGGTTAAATTATCAGTCAACATAAATTTGTTTATAAAAGTTAAATAAAAGGGCGACACTCATCCATTTATTTGATTTTAATGGATTTATTTTTTCTTGGAGGTTTTTCTTGCTTGGAGCAATTCGTAAAACAGACGATTAAAATCGTCCACTTTTCCGCGAAGCTCAGTTAAATGGCGTTCTTTTTCTGAACTGGGTAGTGCCCTGAAAAGCTCGAGTAGCTGCTCTTCAAGCTCATCTAATGTGATCTTATCTTCTTCAGATACTGCTGGAGGCTCGGGCTGTTTGTCTTCGTCCCCGTATAAAATCCAGGTGGGTGAACATTGCAGGGCCTGACTCAACTGGAACAAGTTCCTGCCCTGAGGCTCGTTGTCATCGTTTTCCCATTTAGAGATTGTGACGTGCGATACCTGCGCGAGTTTTGCGACTTCACGCTGAGTTAGGTTGAGTTCTTTACGTCGCTTTTTAATGCGCTCGCCAGGGCTGATTTTGTTCATGTAGTTAATATAAATTTACTTGACTTAATTTTCTTTAACTCGTAATTTTGTTTCTTAAAGTTAACAAAATGGAGATCGGCAATGTTTAAAAACGATGCTTTAGCGTTCTTTGGGAGCGCCACAAAGCTGGCTCGAGCCGCAGGAGTTTCACTTCCAGCAGTATCTCGCTGGGGAAATGTGATACCTGAGCGCCGAGCTGCAAGGTTGGATCGTGTTACTGATGGGGCTTTGAAATATGACCCCGAATTTTATCTGGAACCGAACAACACAACTGCAGCTTAACAAAGAGCGTATTTGAAATCTGATTACGCTTAATCAGGTTTTCAGCGACAGGAGACGCGACGAAGTGGAAAACCTCGACGAACTGAAAAGAGAAATCTTCAACTGGGCTGCTGAGCGTGGCCAGGAACATGTTGCTATTGAGATCACTCGCATGTGGTTTCGAATGGGTGGCAATACCAGCTACGTAAAACTTCACCCGATGGAGGATTCGAAAGGTAATGCTGACTGGCGGGCTATCAACAACAACCGGCAGCAGATTTTTCGCTGGCTACGTGGTGAGACGAAAGCGGCAAGAATCAAAACGAAAGCGCTGGCCATGGCGATGGAAGCTGCGTTGCCTGCGGAACGATATGCACAGCTGGGAATGACCACTCAGCAGTTAATTTGCATTGCGATTCGTGATTTTGCCGCGGCGATTATTGCTCTGTTGCTTGAAGCAAGGGATCGACCCCAGCGTATAGCGCAGGCATTACAAGCCATACAGGAAACACAGCGCCTGACCAGCGTTTAACTTGTATCGAGGAAAGACCAATATGCTGACTTCAATCGACCGCATTACATGGCGGAACGGATTTCGACTAAACGGGGTGCCAGCCACCCTGGATGATATCGAAGATATTTTCGAAGGCCGTCGCGCAGCTGCGCTATCTATCTGGGCGCAGTATGAAAAACTGAAAGAAGAACTCCGTGAAATGGAATTGTCATCTGAGGAATATCAGGCGGCATGTCGTCAAATCGCCGAAACTCTGGGGATTTGATCATGAATATACTCCCACTACTCGACAGGCCGATCGCCTTCCAGCGTAGTTTTATTCGCCTGAATATTGGTGTTACTGCCTCGCTTTTTCTTTCACAAATGACCTACTGGACTAACCGATCCGACGATGACGGGTGGGTATATAAAACCCAAGAAGAATGGGAAGAAGAAACAGGCCTTTCTCGCTATGAGCAGGAAGGGGCGCGTAAAAAACTTCGCTCAATTGGTGTACTGCTGGAAAAACGAAAAGGTGTTCCTGCTCGACTTTTCTACAAGGTTGATAATGACGTTTTATATCAGGTACTTATAGCCGCAAACAAGAATGCGGAAAAAACACATACTGGAGTGCGGAAAACCACCAGACAAGTAAGTGGAAAACCAGCAAATATTCATACAGAGATTACTACAGAGAATATATATCCCTCTAAATCTCCCGTTGGGAGAGTTGGCGGACATGTATTGCGTGAGCAACTGATTTCCCTTCTCGAAGGTAAATTTGATTTTGAAAAAGCAGGTGAGCTTCACGATGCTGTTGAGTCTGCGATTGTTGGTGCAGGCTTTGACTGCCAGCGCGAATACCCGGTAGCTGATCGTGGTAACGGTCGCAGAGGCCGCGTTGATTTACTAGTAACTGGAAGCGATGGTGAACAATGCGGTATTGAAATTGATCGAATCAACGTGCGGGATAAATCCATAACAAAATTAAAACAGCTTAGTGATGGCTTTATTCTGGTCAGAGATGGCGTAATTACAGAACGCTACGAATTTGACGGGATCACTGTGATTGGTGCGCATCCAGAAACATCCTCGGTTGCTAATATTTCCCGCGAACAAATCCTTGCAGATGCTAAAAAAGCACTAGATTTTTACAATGTGCAAACCGGTACTCGCTGCCGTGACATGAAGCCGTTCCTGGCGCTTATGACCCCTACGACTACCCGAGACGGCTATACGCTGGATGATGTTCAGTTAGTTATTCGTTGGGTACTGGCTACCTGGCGCCGCCGGGGTGACAGCCTCCCTAAACCGGCAAATATCTGTCGAGTATGCCGCTTCGATGGTTATCTGGCTGACGCTGAGGCATGGGCCACCACCGAAGCCAGTATTGATCCGGTTGCGGTAGTCGATGCTTACAACGAAATTTTTGCTGATGTGCTACCTGCTGCAACCCTGGACGCCGATCGCCGCCAGATGATTACACGCCTCGCAGCCCACATGATCAATAAAACTACAGGCGCGTTTCTGGGATACCTTGAGAAATTTCGCAACACCGCTCCTGAATTTTATTTCGGTGGCGAGCATCACGACGGCTGGCGTGCCAGTTTTGATTATCTCATGAAACCCGAAACACTGCGTAAAACCAGGGAAGAGGCATTATGAATCCTCAGGAACTGGAAGCGTGTGTGCTGGCTGGCCTGTTGAATGGCGGTGCTTCTCCTGACGCATTTGACGTGATCGCCTCCACGCCAGAAGAATCATTCAGCATTGGTTTTCATCGCCGTACATTCAGCGAGATAAAAAAACAGGCGCTGACTAACGGCATGATCGACATGTTATTCATCAGCGAAGCGCTGGGCGGTTCAAGTCTGGCTGACCTGTCTGAAATATCCCGTATCCCCGCAACGGTGCCGAACCTGAAAGGGTATGCCGGGAAGATGGTTAAGGCCTGGCGCAGCCGCGCGCTGGCGAAACTTCTGCAGGATGGCGCTGACGGCATCCGCAAAGCTGCCAACCAGGAGCAACGAGATCAAGTGGTCGAAAATGCAGTGGCGCAGCTGCTGGACATGACTGCTGATAGTGGCGACGTTCAGCCGGTACACATCAACGAGCTTTTGCCCGCTTACATGGACACAGTACAGAAACGTATGGACGGTGACGAATCCACGCGCAATTTGCTGACTGGTATTGCGGATCTTGATAACGCAACAGGCAGTATTAACCCGCAGGATCTTATTGTCGTGGCTGGTCGCCCAGGCATGGGTAAAACAGAGTTTGCGCTTACCGTCGTTGAAGGTGTGACGGCAAAGGGCGGCGGCGCGTTGATTTTCAGCATGGAAATGGCGGCGGCTCAGATTGTTGAACGTTCGCTAGCTGGTGCCGGAAACTTGTCCGTTTCTCGCCTGCGTAATCCTCAGGACATGTACGACGAGGACTGGGCGAGATTGACCGCAGCCATTGGAGAACTTACAGACAGGGACATCTGGATTGTCGATGCGACCGATCTCACAGTCGAACAGATCCGCGCTATCGCGGAGACACACAAGCGACGCCATCCGCATCTGGCAATGATCATGGTCGACTATCTCGGCCTGATTAAGAAACCGAAAGCAGAGCGTAACGACCTTGCCGTAGCGCACATTTCCCGCAATCTCAAAACGATGGCTATGCGGCTACATACACCGACCTTTGCGCTCAGCCAGCTTTCCCGCGCGGTTGATACGCGTCCGGCGGCGCAGCGTCGCCCGGTAATGTCAGACCTGCGTGATTCTGGTTCCATCGAGCAGGACGCTGACAGCATCCTGTTTCTGTACCGCGATGAAGTTTATAACCCTGAAAGCCCGGCGGCTGGTGTGGCTGAGGTCATTCTCGGCAAATGCCGGTTTGCGGCTGCTGGTACTGTGGTTTATCAGGAATTTAAAAACGGTCACTTTCTGCCAATCGATCAGCTCGTCGGCAAAGAGAAGACCCGTATTCAACTGGAGGCAGCAAAACCCAGAAAACAGCAACGGAAGTATGCAGAGAAGTACAACACCGACGCATTCTAAAACGCCTGACCAGCGTGAAATACAATGAGGAAAGACCAATGACCGATTTAATTTATCCTAAAGTAGCGACAGATGACGATGCCTGTGACTGGACAAACGTAATCATCTGGCGGATGAACGCAGGTGCTAGGGCTCGCAGCCGTTCAGTTTATGTGCCTTGCCCGCGCCCAGTACCTGTTCCGGGATTAACTGCTCGCGCGGCCAAAAAAACTAAAAAATCAAAACCTGTTGAAACCAACCCACGGTGTTTCAGTAAGACGCATACGGGAACCGTTATTTATTCAGGTGGAGAGAAGACAGTAAAACTTCGCGAAACAGCAACTGTATGGACTTCCGGAAGCAAAGAGAATTACGACAAAAAAACGGGCTATAGGGTAGGTATTACCAGCCGCTGTTGTCTGCTGTTGGATACCATAAAACCCATTGAGAATCCCACTGAATCCCAATTAACCCAAAAATCCAGCGAACTGCCGGCGGAACACCTTGTGGCGATTATGAAGGGTAAAACGCTCTCATATCAGGGGATCATGTCTGCGATCAAAAAATATTACCCGGACATCAAAATAAGCCTGGATCAACTTCAGAAACGCGTCTTTGCGCTTTGCATGTCTAACTTTGTTGGCATCGAGCGGCATGACGACATGCCCGTTACACACTTCACGCTGAAAAGCGTTGATCCCCGTTTCTACGTTCACTCAGAGAAAAACATGAGGACTTAAGGCATGGCCGGGCAATCGGATTACCTCCCGCCCGGTCTCCCGCTCAATCGTGCAAAATGGCCACAAGAGTGCCAACTCAAAGAGCATTACGACATGCGCGCCGCTGCGCTCGTTCGTCAGCTCTATGAGCGTAAAGTTACTCGCCAGACTGTTATTCAGCACATTGACGCGACGCCGGAGAGTTATCGGGAGTTTTTCAGACAACGTTTGAATTATTGGCGGCAGCAGCACGAAGGGGGATCTGGTGGATAAACAACTGGTTGAGAAATGGGTCACGAATACTGAAGCGAAAAATGCCGCATCGATTGCTGCCGCCAACCGGGTTCGCCAGCAACTGCTGGTCCATGCAGATGCAGCTATGCTCGACTGGCGCACAGAGTTAATGCTGGGGGAAATCAGCGACACCGGCAGAGCAAAACTGTCGGCCTGGCTGAATTATAAGAATAAGGTTAAGTCGGTTGATGTTACAACCGACCCTGAACATGTTAGCTGGCCTGATTTGTCGGAGGCGTAGGCCATATGATATCCGGTACGATAAAGATTATCCAAAATACAACAAAGTACTTTAAATCAATATGTTATATCGCTATATATTGAGTTTATTTGATTTTTAATACGCAAATATATACACATTATCATTTTCCTCTCTCCGGTAGTCTATGTTTCGATAATGGCTGCCGGAGGTGCCTATCCTATAAACAACTCCTTAACTTCACTTCGAGATGCTCACAGCAAATTTTCTATACCTTGCTTGCACTGGTATGCTGCGTTCAGTATGGTTCAATAACGCAGCGAATCTGAAGCTATATGATCTTTACCTGCGTCCGGGGAGGAAAATACCTCCCTGTAAGTGACAATCAACCCCATAATCAGGGAGAATATTTATGACCTGTTTGCAGGCTTTTTTTCAGACGCCGGGCACCCGCAGCTTTATCCCACTAGCCATAATGCGATTGGCTCTCGGAGTGTTCTTCTTCGCCTCGGGCTTTAACAAAGTATTTGTGCCAGAAAACCAGGACATGATGCTGGAAACCATTACCGATGCAGGTATCCCTTTCCCGGTATTTATGGCGTTCTTTGTCGCTGGGTGTGAAACGCTGTTCGGACTCCTGATGGCGGCAGGATTCCTGACGCGCCTGAGCGCACTGGTTCTGATGATAATCAGTCTGGTAGCGCTGTTTACCGTCGGCCTACACCATATTCCTGCGAACCTTAATTTGCTTACATGGTACAGTTGGCTGTTTTACCTGCCCGAATCTGCCTATATCGTGATTTCCCTGCTGCTGGTTGTGCAAGGAGGCGGCCCGCTGAGCGTTGACCGTCCTGTTGCCCAACATCTTGCCCTATGGGGACCTTCTCTCCGCCCTAATTGAGCAGTTCCGTTTTTCTGGAACTGCTCATCAGAATGCCTCCGAGAAACCCTGGCCTTCAGGCCGGGGAGCTGTCACCAAAAATCAACGCAGGAATTGCAACGCTGATTGCTGAGGCCTAAACAAAATGTGGAAAATCGCGGCTGCTATTGAGAGTAGTTAAATGAATATTGATATTTTAAAGGAATGTATTCGGGTGGAGGTTATTGGACGTGATCACAAATTTTCATGGCGTAAGGCTCTGACAAGAACACGACATAACCGAAGAAAGTATTTCATGTTCTGGTGGCGTGTTGCATGTTATTTATATGCTAAAGGCGGCTTTAAACGACGCTTTGCTCGTCGAATTGAGGAAAAACTACACCGCCAATATGATGTCGAAATTCCCCTGACAGTCACTATTGGACCAGGCCTTAATCTTGCTCACCTATCTGGCATAGCCATCACTGAAAACTGTATCATTGGTAAAAATTTACACATTAAACAAGGTGTCACAATTGGCCTACGAACCCCAGCAGCACAAGCCTTAATACAGATTGGAGATAAAGTTGATATTGGGTGTAATTCTTCGATTCTAGGCGGAAAAATTACCATCGGTGATAACGTCACTGTTGGAGCGCATGCTCTGGTAACTAAGTCAATTCCTCCTGACTCTGTTTACATCAATCAAATTACCCCCTTAATTAAGCAAAAATGCAGGGCGCTATAAGCGCCCTGCATTACATTTTCGGCGGAGCGGGCCAGTCCATATTCGGGGCTTTACTTGTATCAACCCGGTTAAGGTGGATTAGGTATTTTTTCCACTTCAGTAAAAGAGTTGTTTCTTCTTCCATGGCCTCCCCTAAATCTACAGCATATTGCAACGGCGTAATTGCAACATTAGCAATAGCCATCAAGCCCGCCTTTTCACTTTCGGCCTTAGTGATTAACTCATCTTTCGAGAGTTTTCGGGATGCGATATTCTTTCCATCAAAGACCCACTCCCCCAATACGTTAATACCTTCCGGCAATGAGTCAACATCAACAACACTCAGCCCTACGGGATAGAATCGTGATGGCTCACTACCATAAAAACGAATAATTCCATTGCTATCAAAAGCGATAGCAAAATCTTTTTTAAATGTTGGCAATGATTTGAACCAGTCTTTGCCATCTTCATCAATGAAATACTGGATGCCATCTCCATTAAATAACTCATCTGGAAAATATCGTTTAAGATTATTCAGCCGCATTTTTAACCCTCAATTGTTGCCCAGACGCCATTACGAAAAACTTGCAGTGGCCTGTAAAGTGCAACACCTACCTGAGTTGCTTCGTTACCATTACCGCCAGTAAGAAAACATCCGGCTGGCGCCTCAACTAACGCCCCATCCATCGTCATACTTCCCTGCGCCCCACGCATAACTCCGCTAATAAAATTGCCCGACACCCAATCCTGACGCGCGAGATAAACAATATTGCCAGAACTTGCATTTCTCATGTAAGGTAGTGACTCATTATTTGAGTCAAACCCTGCATAACTCACACCATCACGCATGATGTATCGTTCGTCGAAATTCGCGAAGCTACCTGGCCGTACCTGTCCTTGAAATGATAAATTACTTCCAGTATCAAAATAAAACCCAGCACCCTGCCCATTATCACCGATGATATGGATAACCGCCTGCCCAAAATCGGCTGTACCACTACGCAAAATGCCAAAGCTAACAGCAGATCCATACCCATAAAAATCGGTTTGAGAAACACCCTTACATATAGGGAGGTAATAGGAGTTATCTCTAGGGGTTGTGAATGCTGAAGGTATGAAAAATGGCGCTGTTCCATCTGTATACTGGTTTGTAAAACCCCCGCTTCCTTGCCACATTTGAGATTTCGTTGCATAATATTGTGCGTTGTTTAAATAATCAACACTACCGCCTTTAGTGGTCAGGTTCATGTCCCAACCAGAAAACAAACCGTTTGAAATGCTCGCACCGGCAATTTGTCCGAGAGAGTTAACTGCAATTAACGTTCTGTAATTTTCATCTTCATGTACAGTAACAATGATATCAAACCACACGCCATCCCATGCTGGGACATTGGTATATTGTGCCAAAGCATCGCAATGATAAGAAACCCCTCTCGCTGTTTTAAAAAATTCAGCCAGGTTAGTGCCATCAGGGACATTTATAGCCCTGCCTAACCCATAATCACCAACCCGCAATACACGCTCAGGGGTCGTATCCTCGTGAGAAATGGTGACATCATGAAATGCCGCCGTCCCAAGTCCTGCATAAATCGCCCCAGGATTTGCCACACTAAAAAACGTCCTGGTGTTGTCCAAAAGGCACACCAGCGCCACATCCTTCAGGATATCATTCGCCGCCAGTTGCGCTTTATTCCCCTTATACAGCGGAAACGTACCGAGGACTCTGCCACCCATTGTTAGCTGCAAAGTGGCAGCACCGGTATTGTTCTGAGAGGGATAGACAACGATAGGCGTTTTCAGCACCCAATCCACAGAACCGTTGAGGAAAAAGGTTGTTGGCAGCTCAAGTGTCAGAGCATTAGCAGAGCCCCCGGCTGTGCCCGATGTATAGAAACCACTTTGGACCTCTGCAACCTGGACGAAGCCATTTTCCGAGCCACGAGTGGCAAAGTTGGCTATCACATCTTTTAACGCCCATCCCTTCGCAACCGTGCCTTCCTGCCCACGAATAACCGTTAAATTATCACCACTCACCGCGGTCAAATGACAGATTTCGAATGCAGTTTCGCCAGAGTCTGTCAGCGTAATCTTTGCGTAATTTTTCAACGTAGTCGATTTGTTGCTGAAATCGGAAGTGAGCAGCGCCGCGAACATTGCCCCTCCACCAGGTAGAACAGGGATGGTTGTCTGGCTTGATGTAATATCGGATGCCAGAGCAGAAACCACGTTATTACCAAATCCCAATATCATTTTTTCACCATTCTTAGTGACAGGAAATTAAACAGAGAAATCGACAGTGAAGCTGTAAATAAACGGCAGCTTTACGATCCCCTGCTCTATTGCCTCTTTCAGAAAAACCCCGACGCTGTCAGTTGAATCAGGAAGGATAATCACGAATACACCGTTGTTCGGAACGACAGAAATATCAAAGGTGTTAGTTACGGGAGGATCAATGCCATTCGGACCACAGAGAAAGCGTGCGATGCGCCTTTTCAACCAGTCCAGATTGAACTGAAAACCGTCGGCTTTATAAAAATTCCAGGTCAGGATCCGCTTGAAGTAATCATCGACTACATAGGTCGTCGCGCCTGGCACGAAGTTTTTCATCCCGGCATAGGGGATCGTGTTGTAGTCAATGGTGTTATAAGCCCCCTTAGCTATCGCTTCCTGAGATACCTGCAATAACGGGCGTGTCTCTCCGTAAATGCCCAAAGCAATCCAGTCGAGAAGATCCCCGGTGATAGCCGGTGACGTCCAGCACGGAAGATTTAACGAATTCAGATAATCCAGATAACCCTGGACGATTTTGTTGTAGGCCTGGAAAAAGGCCACGATGTTCGGGTCATCGTTGTACTGCGTGTACGGATACGCCGGAATAATCGTTTCAAGAGGTGCTGCCATATTGCTTAACCTGAATTTTATCAGCGGAAGTGGAGAAATAGGCGTAAGTGTCACCGTATACCAGGCTTGAATCAGCCGACGGCGGGACAATCACCCCATTAATACCGATCTGGATGTCAATCATCGAAATAAGCGATGCAGGCACCAGGCCCTGTACTGACGTCAGGAAAATATCCTGAATCTGGAAAATATTGATAGGCTCACCGACGGCAATCGCATTGATATAGTCAGCAATATTTTGCTGAACGGCCTTCGCAATTCCCGTTGGGTCAATATAAGTGGTGGATACAGTATTCCAGGTGATCAGCGCGGAGGCATTCTGTGAAGAGGGAACCACCATCGGCACCTGATAAGTATCGGGATAAACCGTGATCGGAATTGTTTTTTTCTCGACGGGCGAGCCGGACGGGTTGGAAACGTCATTCGTCAAAACTGAAATGTCCGGTACCGCTTTATAGATGGCGTAAGCCACCTCATACGGATCACCACCACCCACAACGGCTACCCACGCGCCCAAAGCAGCCTGCCGATACGAGATCAGATTCTCCTGCACGCCATAGACGTTCTTCAGCTCGATTCGGTAACAATCGGGCGTTCCCTGCACGCCGTACATTCCCGCCTGAAAGACCTGCGATCGATATGATGCAAAGGTTTGTTCCTGCGCGCCGGGCAGCCCGTCTGTAAGATTCGTGCAGGTGATGGCTATGCCATCCGGCAACGAGGTTTTGATCTGATTGACTGAACCCGCAGGGACAGCCCAGGTTCCCTCCGTCGTCGCCAGGCAATACACCGGCTCTGTCTGGCCACTGCTGGGGATCATCGTATCGCGCTGTACGGAATAGGTGTAAGTACCGTCACCGATGATGAACCCTTTCGGGATGGCAAAGCCCGGCGGCCCGGAAAACACGTCATAAACCGACGTATTTGTTCCCTGCCCTTTCTGCACGCCGTACATCCCGCCGAGCTGCGCCAGAAGGTGCACGTTCGCCGCATACGGGCTGCAGGAGTTAATCAAATCAACCCGGGCCTGATCCACGACAACCAGCGCACCGACGCTGGTGCTCACCATGTCTTCGACCAGTGAACCCGGTAAGTCTGTCGTAATGCCCGGGGAGAGCTGCGTTGCGGTATCAATGACCATCTGGCGCAGCGCATCCGTCGTCTGCGGTACCGGGCCAGCAATATCATAATTAACGGGTAAATCGCTCATACGTATACCTGTGTGACAATTTTAGAACCAGAGTTTGTGATCGCTGAGATGTTGTATACGGGCGGGTCAGATTCCATCAGCGCTATCTGGAGAGAGGAGAAATACGGGCTGAACTGCTGCTGGAGCCGGTTAACATAAAATGTCGGCAGGATCTGCTGAATCACTGAGCCATTCGCCGGAATACCGTGGTTAGCAAAAAAGGGGGATTCCTGCGGCGCCAGCTTCAAATTCTGCACCAGGGTAGTGAGCCAGACCGCATCGTTGTAGCCATTTTCATCGGTAGTGACCGTAACCCAGTTACCCGCTCCATCCCGGCCATAAGTTCTCATTCAGTAATACTCCCGTCGAATTGTGACGTCGGCCCTCCGGTATTATTCCCGTCGTTGCCGTTGCTGTGCTGATGTGAATTAAGCCACTGCAGCAGCTGCTGCCAGCCCTCATGCATAATTTGTGGGCTGGTGCTGGCGGCGCTGTCCTTCAGCGTTCCGCTCTGGCCTGTCAGCGACCACATGCCTTCAGTCAGCGTTAACACCGTTCCGCCGACCGTTACCTGAAACTGCGAAGGCGTGGCGATCGTGATGCTCTGCGGCGTGAGCAGAAACGTCGTCTTGCTGGCTGAATCCCGAAGCGTGATCCCCTCCGGCCCGTAAAGCGTCAGCACGTTGTAATCGACGTCCTGCCATTCGGTGTTGCTGATCGGCAGGAACACCAGCGCGCTGAGGTTTGCAGGCGGCGTGAGGTCAGCCGTTCCCCCGCCGAGGCCGCTGGCGCCGCCCAGGTAGGTATCAGCGGGGATCACAATCCCTTTACTGCCTTTGCGCATGGGATAGCGAATGTACTCCGGGCCAAACAGCGGTATCGTGATTTGTGGCAGCACATAGGGTATGTCGCGCAGGAGGAAAGAGACGGTGATCATGTGGCCGGAACGCGCCACTACGCTCGCCGGTAACACCTTGCCCGCCATTTGCATGGCATCGGCAATCTTCTGGTCGGCAAAGCTATGCATATTGCCGCCAAAATTCAGTTTTTTATTCAGGCTCATTGTGCGGCTATTCCTCCGGTTGGATGGGCCTCCAGCACCGTTACCCAGCTGTTTGCATCGGGCTGCCTGCTGTTTCCCAGTAACCGGACCGAAGACACCAGAAAATCGCCCGTAAATGCGGAGTCGTCGCGGAACTGCGAATAAGAAGAAGCCTGGATCATCGGGCGCAGCTTCTTCGGCATCCGGATGTAATCGCCCACCTGGATATCGCTGCGCATCACGCAGGGAATGCTGACGGTGCCAAACTGCACCCATGTCGGCTGCCCCACCAGGTCTTTGAAATCAATCTGGACAGGTTTTTTATTCCGGTATGACGCGCTTTTTTTCGAGTCTTTATCCTGGTGATTATCGAAATCGTTGTCGAAAACCCGGATTTCTTTGCCGTTGACCATCGTGATTTCGACGCCGGAGTAATTCGCGTCCCGGATGATGCCTTTACTCAGCGATTTCAGTTTTGACGCAAGTTCAGTAAGGCTTCCACAGAACATATTGCTGTCGAAGTTATTGATCAGCCGATCGCTGACGCTAATCGAGAAACGATATCCACCGCCCATATTCTGGAAACACTGCGTCAGGGCAACAGAGAGCTTAATTCCCTTGTTCCAGGGCACGGTTAAATTGATGGGCGCCAGCGGTGCAGGATTTACACTGGACACGGCCCCGGCGGTAACAATGAGATCCATCCGTAACTCTGTTCCCTGCCAGTTCCCCAGCACCTGCCAGATTGTTCCATCAAGCACCAGGCCACTCTGAGCAGGATTAGCTAGCGGCAATCCCTTCGACATGCCCACCCACATTTTGATGGACTTGCCGAACATATCCTGACGGGCCTGCTGCATTTCCTGAGGGCTGATACCCCACACCGTAATGCTGCTTTGTCCCTGTGGCGTCGATTCACCAAACCGCAGCAAATCGAATTCGACCATCAGGCTGCCGGGATTGTAGACGCCATTTTTCAGGCTACTGTAGCGCCGGTATAACGCGCCCGGGTTGCCGCTGGCATCAGCGGCGTTGAAAATCTGGATATCATAAAAGCGCATCAGTTGATTACCTCGATCTGCCCGCTGGAAATGCGCCACACCATTTTTGTCGAGCTGAATACCCCCAACAGCAGATTTATATCGAAATCGTCAGGTGAGCCGACGATGGGCATGGTCAGCTGCCTCGCGCCGGAGTTATCAGTAATATTGAGGTACCAGCGCTGGCCGGCAATATTCCACTTTGTCTGGCAGTTGTAGACCTCGCCATCGAGGATCGGCGTAAAGGCCATACTTTTTTGCTCGTTTCCGGAGAAGGGATAAAGCGCAGTGCTCATAGGTTGAATGTCCCGCTGAGTTTGCCGATTAAGCCAATAATGGCCCCGGAAACACTACTACCGAGCGACGTGTTGCCGATCGCTGAAACCGTGCTTGTCCAGGCGCTTTCCGTGGCTTTATCGCCGTTGTCAATTTTGCTCAAATAATTGTTGGTGGCCTGCTCTGCGCTGGTTTCAGTTATGAGGGGCTGCTCAAACTCCCACAGCCATTGTCGCTGCGGCAGCGGCTCATTCGAGCCGGTCACATCGCGGACGGTGCGCAGTATGCAGTTGCTGTAAATCAGGCTGGGCGTTGCGACCGTGAACGTTCCGCCCAGGTTGGCATGAGCCTGCAGGACCATCTGCAGCGCACTCAGCGTGACCAGCTTTGTCATCGCGCCGGTGTTTTCATTCACAGGTGCATCCATCAGCATCGGAACGCGTAGCGGCTGAGACAGTAAAGCGTTTGCGGCGACCGCCTGGTTCGCAAAGGGATAGCGGCCAATGTCATAATCGACCATCGTTCCGCCCTGGGCGACCTTCCAGTGACAAAAATACTTGTCCATGTCGGTGAGCTCGATTGCACCGCCCAGCAGCCCGGTCACGTAGCTGGCGCTCTGCGTGAGAGCCACAACAGGCAGCATGCCGCCGGGAATACTCTGCGCCACACCATCACAAAGGATCACCGGCGAGATTTCAAAGCCGAGTTTGTAGAGTTCGCGGGTGAACGCCATCAGCTGTAACCTCCGAGTTGAGTGCTTGAAACAATCGCGTTTCCGCCTGTGTTGTTGAATATCTGAATAACTTTCTCCTCGCTGACACGCGAGCCCGCCCCCTCTTTCACCGACATGGCCGAAATCAGCTTCGCCAGCAGCTTCGGATCCCCCAGGTTCAAACTTTCGTGCTCACTGCGGCCGGTCGCTTTCACAACGTGCTGAATATAAGCCTGGGTGTTGTTCTCGTTCGGGGGAGCCCACTTACCGACAATATCGTGAATGTTGTTGATACCCCGGGAGCCGTAGAGTTGCAGCTGTTTTGCCGCGGCAAGAACGCCCTCATCCAGCGTCGGGAAAACAGCAAATTTGCCGCTTTTGGTATTGGCCGTTTCGTACCCGCTAGCCGCGCGCAGGTTGGCCGGGTTGTTGAACCGGTCCGCAATCGTCCGGCCTTTCGCATTCACATCGGCCTGCTGTGGATCAACAGGCGTGACCTTGCCACTCGAGAAGAAATGGCGTACTCCCTTCAGCCATCCCCAAACGCGAGGGTCGTCGTCGCTCCCGGGCACATAACTTTTCCCAGTGCCGGGGTCCCTCACTGGCTTGTCAGACAAAATGGATGAGTGTGATTTGACGTCATCAACGGTGATTTTCGACTTGCCGGTTACCCAGTCGATAACCTTGCCGATCATGCGGCCCATCCGTTCAACACCGGACATAAACGCTTCAACGTCGGTTTTGAATTCAGGCGAAGCGAGATAGTTGCCGAACCGCTGAATGCCACTTGATAAACCGTCGATCCATTTCCCCAGCTCAGGAGATTTCAGAACGGTTTCGATAGCGCCGGAAAACGCATCGGAGAGTTTTCCAAGCTGTGGCGCCAGTGGCGCGAGGCCTTTAATAAACGTGTTCTCAACGCTGGTTTTGCTTCGGTCGAGCTGAATATTGAAATCCTGCCACTGCCGCAGCTGCGCATCCGAGATCTGGAGCTTTTGCGCGTCAACCTGAGCCTGCTTCGTCATGGCGTTGATTTCGGCATCGCTCATTTTTTTGAAGCGGTTCAGGTCGTCCAGGCTGAAATAGTTCGTCAGCCCGTAGGCCTCGGCCCCCTGCTGCGAACTGCCACTACGAACAAACGCATCACGCGCGCCGCGTATGAGCTGTGGCAGCATTTTGGCCGGGTCCTGATCGGCGTTATCGATACCCAGCGCCTTAAACTGCCAGCGTTTGCTCAGGTCCATCTGTGCATCGCGGATGGCCCCGAGCGTGCCGGTTGGGTTGCCCAAAATCTTCTGATAATTAATCGCGGCTGAATTCAGACCGCCCGCCGTGGTACCGAGCCCCATCGCGGTAAAGCGCTGCGCGGATGCCGAACCGGAAAGACGATTCAGGCCCCACAGACTGCCCGCGCCCGCCAGCCCGGAGAACAGCCCAAGAACGGAGCCCCACGAAAGCAAACTTGTCGTCGCATTCTTGATGTGCCCGGCGAGCGATTTCGCATCCTTGCTGGCTTGTTTCAGGAATTTGCCCGCGCCGCCGGATTTTTTGTTGAGCTCCGACTGGGTTTTATTAGCCTTTTCCAGATTGCCATTAAGCCGGTCGAGGCCATCATTCAGCGACGCTATCGACGCGACACCATCGTTGAACGCTTTGGTTACGGCCTCGGTGAGCCCGCGGGCTTTTTCCGTTTCTTTGGTCGTGTCGCCCATGCCCTGGGCAATGCCGCGCCACTGATCCGGAAGCTCCTCGAGGGCTTTTTGATACTCTCCAAATTTTTCAAGAAACGACTGAAATTTCTCGTCCTGCACATCAATTTCAACAACGGATTTAGCTGCCATTGAAATAGCCCCTCTGCCTTATTTCTTCCAGAATGAAGCGCTCCCGGAAATGCAGGGGGCTTTTGTAATCCCCCCAGTCATTTTCCCGGCATAGATCCCGGAAGCCTTCGTTTGATGCCCACGTCAGGAGGGTATGTGCGATAGTTCCGGCTGGGCTTCCGGGATCGGGGTATCGGTATCCGTTTTCGACGTCGGTAAAGAATCGCGATACGCCATAACGTTCAATGAGACGAGTTGCCCACTGTACATTTCGAGCGATTTTCCCATCGTTCCCGAGAGCAGATCCGCTTTTTGAATGGCAGAGCTCACCATAAAAAAAACCACCTCGCCTTCAACTTCCCGGTATTCATCGGGGGTGATAATTCCCCCCTTGAATGCCGCCGCCAGGGGAACCGATTTCCACACACCGTCATCTTTCCAGATAACGGTGGTCAGCCGCTCGATATCATCCATCAGCGTCGGCGTGCCATCCGGCATAGCCCCATTATCCTGCTGTGACTTGAGGACTTTTCGCAGCATCATGGCGGCCACGCGCGGTGCGCCGACGGTGCCGACCATCGTGAAAAAGTTATTGAACAGATTTCCCAGCAGAACGCAGTTTTCCTCTACTACCTCATACGGGAAAGGCGTGACGTGCAGATAAACCAGAGAGCCATCATCGCGCGTGATGGTGCTGACAAAATTCAGTTTGCGGTCAATTTTCACAGCAATTAGCCCCACATCTTATCGTTCGTTGTCAGATAGCCGGAAATGGTCACGACATAACCCGGGTCCATGCCGTTCATCGGGATCTCATTAAAGCTGACGAGATAGCAGTTCAGGACGGTGTAGTTTCCGAAGGTGGTCGCATCCGGCGTGACAACAACCTCACCGAGAGAAGTATCGGAAGCGAAACGCTGCTGGTAGCTGGCTGCCAGCCCCTGCGTTTTCAGCAGATGCACGGTCAGCGTAACCTGCTGATAGGGAGCCTGGCTGCCGACGGTTCCCGTCAGCGTGGGGAGAATATCGGTCGCGTTCGAATCCGGCCGCATGCTGATCGCATCCTTGCCCAGATAGGATGCCGTGACGTTCAGAGCCGGAAGATCGGTAATAGTCACCGATCCCCGGACGCGGTTAAGAAAGCCCTGAGGGACTAATGGATTTGGCATTGATTACGCCCCCACAAAATTGGTTACGTTGAGATTAAACGTGATGGATTCAAAGCCGCGACGAGGCGTTACAACGGCGCTCAGGCCGTTATATTTCCCGTCGGCGTAATCGGACTGATTCAGGCTGGTGTAATCAGCGAACGGCACAGCATTGATAACTGCATTCCCCGCATACGTGCCTTTCTCGTACTCTTCGTTAAAGTCTGTCTGTGTGAGCTGCGCATCAATCACCTGCCCCAGAATCAGGCCGTAACTGATACCTGAGCGGAGCGTTTTCAGGCTGCGGCGCTGGAGACGTCCGATGCCGGGCTGATCGTAATAAAGCGGGTTAACGGTGGTGTTAGAGCCGTTGATAATCTCGTTCGCAATATCGATTTCAAGATTGAGTGCGCACCAGGCCACTGAGTACCAGTAGTTAAACGGGTTGCCGTCGAGCATATGCCCGGCCACCAGCATTTTATTGCTCAGCCCACCTTCCGCTGCCGTGCCGATGTAGTTGATATTGCTGTCCTGCAGCGTCTTCAGCAGCGTGCCATTACCCGCTGGCGGATACTCTGTCACGCCATACATGAAGCGGAACGCCATCGGCGGAACCATATTTGAAGAGCCAGGATCGTTAACCAGAGACGACTGGAACGGCGCAGCCATAGAAAACTCAGTTTCGCCAATGGCCGAAGCCTCAACCCCCGCAAAAACATTCGGGTATTTTCCTGATACCCAGTCCGCATAGGTCGAAATGGTGGTGGTGACGAAAAATTTCACCAGCGATCCCGGCGAAGTGTAGTTATTGGCGAGCGTCTTAAACGTCGGTTCAGCATCCCACTCGCGCGGCACCAGATAGGAGAAGAATTTCTGATACGTATTGCCCAGCGCGATATCTTCATCAATGAAGGTGCTCAGCGCGGCCACCGCCGATTTCACACTCAGGTCGCCCAGCTCCAGCACATAAACAGCCCGGCTTGAGCCCTGCGCCCAGAACGTGGTATTCATCTGCGCCGTTTCGCCCGCGGCGACGGTCGCAACCGTCCCCATGGTAGTCGCGGCCCCCGGGTCGTCGCTCAGTGGGTAGGTGAACTCCGTGGCGCTGGTTGCGGTGACGGTGAACGCACCGTTGTACGCTTCCGGTTGAGCATCGGAGATAACAACCGGTACCGTATCACCTGTTGTCCAGCCGTGCGCCTCATCAAGGGTTACGGTAACCACACCTGAATCCCATTCCATCGCTGAAATAGTCGCCGCCGGTGTAGCGATCGTCTTCAGGTCGTCTTTTGACGTCAGCAGCTGGAAACTCCCCGGCGTCAGGGTGGTTCCTCCTGTTGAAACCAGCGCGCCGGACTTCAGCAAATTTGTCGGCTTAGGCGGATTCGTCACCGAGATATTAATGTTAACAATTGCCATTTAGCTATTTCTCCACGTAAATGGACGGGATTGCAGACGTGATCAGCTGGCGGGCGATATTCCTCATCCGCTGCTGGTAGTAATTGATTTTGAATTTGATGGTTTTTCTCATCGCAAGAATATTCAGCTCGTTCTGAGAAACCCGGTTGTCTTCGATAACAGGGATATTGTTGATCCCCATTTCCGCGCCATCCGCCAGGGTGTACTGATGCACCATAAGCAAAAAATCCATAGCATCGGAATTTCTCAGGCCGGTGATAGAAACTGTCACATCCTCGGAGACGAGCTGCCACTGGCTTGAGGTATCATCGATATACGCACCTGAAGCAATGCCCGCCGGGGCCGAACATTTCACTGTCGCATAAGGCGGTGACAGGTTCTGCTCAGAGAGCATCGCCGGGAACATCGGCATGATTTTGTTTAAGGACAACCAGATCGGCAGCGAACTGGAAACCACCACATCATCCAGATCGATATCATCCGGCGAGCTGATAATCTGTGAGAGCATATGCGGGTAAATCGCGTTGCCGGTGTAGTGGTAGATATTGGCGGGCTCATTGAGGCCAGAGCGCCGGGAAAAGGCAAACTTAATGCCGTAGAACTCGCCGATATAAAGCACCTCTGAACCGATATCGTTGAAAGGATCGATATCCGACTGCGCGGTGAACGTGACAACGTTTTTATCGTACAACTGCTCCTCGTCCTGAATGCTCTCCGTCGTCAGGTGAAGGTAGCCTTTGACATCTTTGATATCCGGCTCGCTGCCGGGATTCTCTGCCAGAATCGACGCCTTCACCCAGAAAACAAAGCCATCCAGAGGCAGAACTTTCCGGATGTACTTTGTGAACGTCACCGATGCAGATCGGCTTATATCTTCCAGCCCCTGAACCAGCGAAGCATTTAGCTCCGTTTTGGCCTGAGACAACTCACTTAGGGAAGGCATTCAGCACCCCGCTTACCCATGCGCGCATCGACGCCTGAAACATGCCGGTATCGATGAAAGAGGGACGTGGCTCCCCTTTCTTGTTTTTAAATCGCTTACTGATCCCCTCAAGCGCGCGAGCAGTCGGCACACCTTCTGTGCCGTTCATCTCTGCGTTATCGAGGAAAGCAACAAAGAGGTGATGTACCTGTGACATGGATTCGGCAAAGGGATCCGCAGGCAGCGGCGCGCCAGCCAACATAGTTTCCAGTCCCGCCGCGAGGTCATTACTCATCATCAGCGCAATTTCCTCGCTGTGACGATCGAAGAACGTCTGCATGATCCGGTATTTTCCCTCAAGAATTTCGGCCACATCGCCGGTGGTCGTATTCTCGTTTTCATAGGGAATGTCCATCACGCCCAGGTGAAGTTTCACGTCAGCCCCCACAGATCGCCGTACTGCTGCGCAATTGCCAGATACCATCGACCATAAGGGTCCTTAAGTTGTTGCAGGTCAGCAAGCGAGAGATTTTTCAGTGCGTCACTCACTACCCGCGTCTGGCTGGTTGACTCGTCAGAGGAAGCGCTGATAACACCAGCAGTAAAATTGTTGATGCCCAGTTTCTCGCGCACCGGACCGAAGACAGACTCAGGACCGAAGTTAATCAGAAAGGAAGCCGCGAGGTTATAAACAGCCTGTGAATACAGAACCGGACTGATGCAGGCGATCTGCCTGTTCACCCAGTCCAGCGACATTGACCAGGTAAGATTAATGGCCGGATCGTCATCAGGTAACGCGTATGCATTAATCCCCATCGTATTACGAATAAACTGGATAAATCCGGCCAGTTCAGGCATGGCGTCCCTCGCTTATTTTTTCTTTTTGGATCCCGTACTCACAGCCAGCGTCTCATCGACAAACGCTGTTTCGTCACGGTCATCGGTGGCGCTCAGTCGCTGCTCTGCACTGACCTCAAGCTCACCGAGATAGCCGTTTTCCTGCTCGGTGAGAGCGTTATTTGTTGCCAGCACGGATGCCTGACGGCGATCGTGTGCCGCTCGGTTCAGGTGGCTGTCGTTATCCCGCATGGCTTTTTCAATGACTTTCGATGCGACAGGTTTATCTACGCTGTAACACAGCCCGATATATATGCGGTTCTGGTCGATTTTTGTCGCATCAATCAGGCCGTAATCGGCGTGCTGCTGAATAATGAGGTCGATTTCGGCGCGGGTGCCATCGATGACAACAGCCTGAGAACCCGCATTAATCGGGTGATACACAAGGCGTCCGGTCTCCGGCTTGCGATAGGCGAAATCGTGGCGCTGTTTGGTGGTATTGGCGATGTACAGTTTCATGTTTACTCCTGGATAAAAAAATCCCCGCGAACCTTCCGGATCGCAGGGAAATCAGCGAGGGAACTTAATAATTAATCGCTGTATTTCATCGAAATGATGGTCAGCGCCTCAGGGCGAAGCACCCAGCCAGAGGTGGATCGCAGTTCGGACAGCACATCAATGGCCCCGCCCGCGATCGGCGTTGGAATTTCACGCGGTGCCGCCATGTCGCACAACATCAGTGATGTGGCTTCCAGTGAAGGGCTAAGTTTGGCGAATTCGTTGGTGTTAATTTTCGCGTTAACCTCAGGGCGCTCAACTTCCGGCATGGCGATGATGATCGCATCCGTACCATTAGCCCCGGCGCCAATCAGCGTATCGTCATAGCCCCATTCAATTTCGCAATCTGCCTCATCTGAGACACCGTTGACGGTACCTTTCACCGTTGAAGTACCACCGCCCGGACGCTGGTAGCTGGTCAACTGAACGATCTGCTGCATTTCCATCGTACCCAGCGTGCGCTGAGGACCGAGGATAACCATGCGTGACGCCCGCCCCATTTGCATGGTACGGGTACGGATCGCCTGAATCTGCGCCAGCAGAAACACTGCCATTTCGCCATGATCGTAAGTAAGTACGGTAGTGTTCCCGCCGCTGTCTGCCGGCAGGCTGATAGTGGTTGCGCCGTTGGTATTCAGAACGCCCTCACCACCAGCCGGGTTCATGCCATAGAGCAGCGCGTTACGCATTTGCTGGAAAATAGCCTGTCGGGTACCAAGTCGCTGGGCTTCAGGGAGTGCAATCCCCCAGTTCCCTGCTGCAGCCATATCGTGATGATCGTAAATGGCGCGCGCGCGGAACATATACGTTGGCGTGCTGACCATTCGCGCATCCAGTGCAACAGAGGGTAACTGGTTGGCATTCCCTGACTGGCTGGAGGTTACCTGAGTGCGAATATCCAGGCGTTTCATATAAACGTACTGGTCGCCGTCTGACAGGCGAACCAGCGGGTTACCGCTGGCCATGACAGAAAATGCGCCGGACGCCTGCTGATACGACAGGATCATTTCCGGCATGATGTACGACGGGTTTACAATTTGATAAGCGGGTGTAATAGCTGGCATCTCTTAGCCTCTCCTGATTACAGCAGAATTACCGCAGCGTTTCCGCTGTCGTTCCAGGTAGCAAAGCCCGTCGCCGCATCGTAAGAAACGGTTTTGCTGTTACCCATCTGCATTTCGATGATTTTTACCGGAAGGGCGACATCCTGCACTGTTACCGCACCTACGGTACCCTGAGTGGTCGCATTGCCTGCAGGCACTGAAACCGGCGTAAAGGTGAAAGTTGTCGCCGACGGCACGCTGAGCACCTGAACGGTACCGTTGTAAGTAACCGGAGCCGCACCAGAAATCGCGACATATGCGCCCACTTTCAGTCCATGAGCGCTGTCGGTCGTCGCTGTTGCATATCCAGCCGCATTCGCGGTGGGTGCGGTCCATGTGATAGCTGTTGTAGCCACATCAGCCGCCGCAGTGCTGAATACATCCAGACAATCCTCAGCAAAATTCCACACCAGCGGCTGATTAACGGAGATCCCCGCGCTGGCCAGTGAGATAACAGCATCGGAAGCTTTAACCGGAACACGCATCCCCGAACCCAGGCGATAAAAAGAAACGCTCATATTGCTGAGGTAAAGCGGTACCGGTGATTGCGGAGTGGTCAGGCCGTTATGTGCCTGATTGAAAACTGTGAATCCCACCAGCTGAGTAAGTGTGCCTGCCCGCTTGATGATACTGCTACGCGGAGCAGACGAAGCGCCGGGAACCAGTTCATTTACAGCCAGACCGCCCCACATTGGTTTAACTTCATCGCTGGCAACAGTACCGGATGCCAGCGCATAACGCGCCGCCGGATCGTCCAGCGCCACACCCTGAATAAGACCATCAGACTTGACGTAAAAAGTACCGCGGGCGTTAGTGGTCTGCATTGGATTTACTGTCAAAACGCTCGACATGTTGTTTGTTCTCCGGTTGATTACTGTTTGATGCCAGCGACTTTACGGCTGACAGCCTGGAAAGGCGCCCATGTTGCTGACGGATCGCCGATAAAGGTGCTGATACGGCGCCCGGTGGCATCGGTGCGAATGACTTCACGCAGCCCAGCGCCGGGTTCCAGGCTGGATGCCGCTGATGCCTGCGCATCGGCATAGATTTTTTTCTCCGCGATGCTCAGGAGCTGGCTGTCTGCGATGGCATGCAGATCCACTTCTTTATAATCAGGAGAATATTTCTGCAGGCGGGTCATGATGCGGCGGCGGTAGGGCAGCGCACGTTCACCCGCCATAGGTTGCGGCGCGCGTTCGCCGAAAGAGGCAAATACGCTGTCAGCTTTGCACTGGGTATCAGCGATCTCATTGCGCTCTTCGTCGCTGAGTTCCTGCGGCACACGGCTTTTCATTTCTTCCATGTCTGCGCGGATTTTCTCCAGCTCGGCGTCCGCTTTGGCCTTTTCTTCTGCCTCCGCATCAGCTTTCGCTTTTGCCTCGGCGTCAGCCTTCGCTTTTTCTTCCTCTTCCTTAATGCGGGCGGCGTCTTCATCGGCTTTAGCCTTTTCTGCGGCCTCTGCATCTGCTTTCGCTTTTTCCTCGGCGTCAGCCTTTGCGCGGGCTTCGCGAGCGTCCAGCGCCTGGTTAATGAGTGCTAATAATTTTTCTTCATCCATTTTCTGGACCTCGTTTACAAGTGTGTCGGATTTAACTCCCGTCGGTTCTCCCAGCTTGTCCCAGACGCCCTGTTCACAAATCGCAAGGTGATCTAACAATTCCGGAGTTCCTTCCAGCAGCAGCGGTTCACCGTCGACGTTGATCAGAACGTCATCGCCGCCCACCACCGTGGGGGATGTGCTCAGTTGCCGCGTTGAAAGATTCGCAGCGGCGTCGGTGTCATAGATGCGGGCCATTCCCCACACCTCATCACCCTTTATCCAGGCAAACGCGATGGTCCCGATCGTCCTTGAGGCGAATTCCTCGCTGCTGAGCGTGTTTTTCTCCGGGTGCCACCAGATAACCGGCAGCCCAGAGCACCGGGCGAGGAATTCATCCGTCAGATAGTTTTCAGGGGATCGGTAGGCGTATTGCCTGAATCTGGATCGCCAGGTAACACCCGTTCCGGTGATACGCAGCGCCCACAGGTACATATTTCTGAAAAATTGCGGGGATGTGAGTTGCCCGTGAGCGATAAGCCCGGCAACGTCCATTTCATTTAGTGGTTCGGCATCAAGCATCGCCACCATGCCGGGATGTAGCGGATCGGGCAGTTCAGCAGGAGAAAACCAGCCATAAGCTTGATTCTCCTCATTCAGAACCGCGTCGAACTGCTCAACATCATCAGCAAGATAGGTAACATAGCCATCAATCAGGGTATGCGGCGTCAGGGGGCTGGAATAATCAAACCCGCATTCTTCCATCACTTCACGCCTTGCTGCGGCTTCCGGCGTTTCGCCCTCTTCGAGTTTCCCACCCGGTACCGCCCATGAACCATCATCCCCACGCTTTACCAGAAATATTTTCCCGCCAGACTTGAACAGGATCCCGGCAGCGTAGGTTTTCACTTATCCTCCGTTTTTTATGGCCTCAAAGTTTGCAGAACGACGACCGACAGATTTGTTTCCCTCGATGAACTTTCGCCATTTTTCGGTTTTCATCTCATCAGGAAGGCTTCGGACGTTGTAGATATAGGTGAGATAGCAACGGCAGAACACCTCTTCGCCGGGCTGGGTGATTTCATCCAGATAGCCCGCCGGACCGACCTTCATGAAACCCTTTTTCATCGCCCAGTTGCCACGAATGGCGTACACCAGTAAATCACGCTCCTTATGAGGCTCACGGAAATCATAATTTGGCTGGCGCCAGTGGCTGTGCCACACCGCCGCAATCGCCCCGCCATCGGTCGCAATGATGTTATCGATATTGGCAATCAGCTTATGTGTCTGATCCACCATCACCCGGCGCTGCTCGAAATCAATCTGGCGAGCTGACTTTGCGATGTGCTGACTAGTGGCAATTGCACTCGTTCGGGAAGAAGCCGACAGGCCAACGCTGATTTCACTTATCGGTGGGATACTGGTTGCCCACCCGCTGAAACGTTGAATTGTTTTGTCGATAGCCTGCGAACGGTTGAGTTTTATCAGGCCAGCGGATGCCATGATCCGGCGGTCCAGCTCGGCGCGCAGTTTTGGCTCAAGATAATTCAGCGTGAAGCGGCTCACCCCTATGTGGCGTTTCAGCGCTTTTCCCCGGCCAATTTCCAAATCATAAGCAGCAGTTAACCGGCGACTGGTATATCGATACAAGTCATTGCCATCGACCTTATTTTCAGTGGCATTACGCAGGCGCTCAGTCCACATAATGAGGCTTTCTTCGCTGCTGTAACCGTACTCCAGAAAATGTTTAATGGCTTCACGCAGCTCTTTCACGAATGAGGCCATTATCACCATCCTCCCTATCATTGCTTGTTGAAGGTGGATCCGGAGGGAATTTCTCCAGCAGCTCATAATCCAGCTCAAGCCGATCGGCAAACAGGTTTTCGTTCATGTTGGCATTCTCACAGGCCCACTTAATAAGCGTCGCCCTGTTTTCCGGGTCTTTGGTGAGTTGCGGAAGCAGCACAGTCAACATCTCAGTGATCGCCTTAAAGCGCGTTTCATCGACTTTGACTTTTTCACTTTCCGGCTCTTTCAGAGACGAAGGCCAGACATATTCAAAATTGTTCACCCAGGAACTGAAAGCCGCCTCCCAACTGAGACTCTTGTACTCGGGCAAATCGTTTTTCAGAGCGTCGAAAAATTCAGGTGACCACGCCCGGTACTGAACGATGCGCACGAAAAAATCATAAAGCGGCTGCAAATCTTTACGTACATCGTCGATATACTGGGCGACCGCTTTTGCATCCTCTGTTCCTTCACCAAACCCGCGCGTAAACGTCTCACTGTTGAGCAGAATCGCGGGCATATCTGCCGCCGTCGCGATATTCGCCAGAATGTGGTTACGGGCAGTATCCAGCGGCTTTTCGAGGTTCTGCATGTCGAGAGATTCAATCTTGTCATTCTCTCCTACCTGCAACACGTCACCGTTACCACCGCGTTTCAACATCCAGCGTTTAATCCCGGACATTTTCTGCATCATGTTATTGACGATGGAGCTGGCCTGTTTGATGAACGCCACCAGCAGCCCGGCTTTAATCGTCACCATGTCATCAGCGCGCATCGACTGAATGAATGATTTCAGTGGATAAAGTGCACGCTGGTAAACGCTGCGCCCGGCAAACCCGAAAGACGATGGCGTGTAGGCCAGATAGATCGGATCCTCGTTCATCATCACGCAGCAACGGCTATGGTGATAAGGCTTGCCTGCCGCGGTAACGCTTCCCACTTTCTGGAAATCAGCAGAGTTAGGATCCTGATTGAGCACTACAGAACCGGCAGTGTTCAGCGGATCCAGCACGTTAAAGGTGATGGATTTTCTGTAAAGCGTATCGAACCCTGCGGCCTCGTTCGTGGGCTCGCCTTCAATGAGCATCACGACTGCGCCAACACCATAAATACGGGACTGGCGTGCAGTATTCGCAATAATGCGATCGGCTTTAATCGCTTTCCATTCCCGTTCGAACGCCTCACGCAACCGCTTCTCAGGCCCGCGCGTTACATGTACGGTTCGTGGTTCCGACATCGCCAGTTTTATCGGTCGGTCGACCATCTTTCCGCCCAGCGGGTGAAACAGGTAAATCAGCTTGCAGAGCTCATACCCCGCCTGCGCACCGGGTTCAATGCTGTCGCCCTCCAGAATCTTACTGAGGACGCCAGCATTACTACCCATGCAAATATCGTCGTCCTGCATCAGAACCCCTCTCCGTTACCCAGACCCAGCGCGACGCCGTAGTTAAAGCAATCAAACAGATCGTCGTCCTGGTCTTCTTCACCGATGATGAACTTGAGCACCTGTGTCAGAAGATGATTTTTCTTCGACTGCTTGTACTCAACGATTTTGTCAAAGGCGTATTTAGAAATGCGAACTTTCCCGGACGCCACATATCCAGAAATATTGATGGCGCGAGATTCTTTCGGCAGCGCCGTTAACTCGCTATCGATGGGGTGAACGTTCCAGCCTTCATTAGCGCCTTGTTGCAGCAGCGTAATGCCGGTGGCCTTATCCTCAATAAACAGCCCGGTGGTGCCCATGCGTGCCCGGCAGATTTCGCTAAGCTGTTTGGCCTTGTTTATCCACTGCGGCACCACATCTTTCAGGAAATAACCGTCAATCTGGATAATGTCCCAATCGAGAATGACCAGGTGAGGCGTCGGCAGCGAATTTAGCGCAAACCAGATGCACGCAGATCCGTCGTTCTGTAACTGCCCCTTCTGCGCACAGTCAACAACGCCATAAACGGTATCGCAGGCAAACGGATAATCGACAGCTTCGCCATTCTCCAGCAGCCAATCGAGTTTGAAAAAGTTCTGTCCGCGCCAGTCCACAAACTCTGCGTTATATTCCTGCTGCACAACCATCGGCGGGCGACCGTCAATAATCCTCGCCAGTGCTGCGGGGTTAATCGTTGGGTTCGCAGCTGTTGGCGCGTGGTGCTCCTCCCACCCCATCGATTTATCATTGCAGGCCTGATAGAAAAAATTCTCATCATCCACACCCTTAGGCGTACCGGCCATTACAGCATCACCGTCGAAATCCAGCAGTGTCGGCTCGATTGCCTGTTCCCAGATATCACGCATGCCTTTTTTGACCAGGCTTCCCTCATCAATGATGACTTTGTGATATTTACGGGATCGCCCAGCGTCGGGGTTATCCAGAGTCCAGAATTCGACCTGACCGCCGCCAATGGTCTCAATAATCGAATCGGTCTTACTTGAACTGGTTGTGATCGGCTTCAACAGTTCCCGAATCGCTTTGAACGACGGAAGAAGAATTTTATATGACGGGGCAAACCAACCGACTCGCATTTGTCGTGCCGCCCAGTTTCCCCCGGCCTGCTCAAGCATTGTCGTTTTGCCATAACGGCGACCAGCACGGATTACTTTTCTCTTTGCTGGAGATCGATAAATCTTTTTCTGCCCGTCGTGAAATGGCAAAAACTTAATAACGTGTTCAGTCGTCATCAGGGGAATTCACCAGTTTAATAACGATGGTCGGCTTCTCATCGCTTTTGCCTTTTCGCTTCAGCTCCGTTTCATGCTCAAGACGTTCTGCCTCAGCAGTACGTTTGCGTATTTCAAGCTCAAGCAGCCGTTGGGCCAGTTCGGTATCGGAAAGGCCTAATCTACGCATAATCGCTTCAAACATTTTTTCCCGGCTGATGGCAGTAATCTCAATGCCACCTTTAACCAGCTTCGTACCGGAATACGCAAGCCGGCCAACAGAGGAAAGTTTTGTCGTATCGGCGAAATGCGCACGCCCTACTCCGTCACCGTTACAGCGAGGACATTCAGGATTAGGTTCGTCATTATGGTTGTAACCATATCCACCAGCATCGTTAGGCTCTTTGCCTTTCTTCGCTCGAGCACCAGAGCTTTTTTCTTCAAACTCGATTGCATCACGCCACTGATAATGATGACCAAACCCCCAGCAGTAACGACAGGCACCACGCCGATATTGAGAAATCTCGTTAGCGTCGAAGGTGGCGAGCTGCCACATTTTTTCGAGCACGTCGTCTGCTTTTATTAATGTTCGGGAAAGGTGGGCTTTCTGCAGATTCGCGATTTCTTTCGCTACCCTAGTTTTCCCCAGCAACTCTGGTCCGATTTTATCGGCGTTCCTTTCGCTGTACCCGGCTCTAATCGCCGCCTGAGTCGCGTTATTATCTTTCTGATATTCGGCAATAAATTTTTTTTGCTTCGCCGTCAGCCCATTTTTTTCCGCTAACTCTTCAGCACTTTTTTCTATCTCCGAATTCGCGATTTTTTCCGAACTTTTTTTTCGCAATTTTTTTTCTGGCTTCTCGGTGATAACTCCATCTGAAGAAAGCAGCACTTTTGCCGCCTTTATCGAGATGTATGCTTTCGCCGTTCCCCATGAGTACCCTTCTCTTTCACACCACTCTTTTGGTGATATCTCCGTTCGCTTCCATTCATCAGCGAACAGGGATAATCGTTCCTCCCAGTTCGCTCTGGACATAAAGAATAATCCTCTGGTCTGAAAACTATGACTCCGGCAAGTAGCGATAGCGCATGGATCAGAAACTGATCGTTTATGCTGCCGTGAATGCAAACCTGTCGGGAAATCAGAACAAAATAAATGCCGCCTGTTGCCATGCGCTGGGTGCGCGGTGGGAGACAATGTTTAGCCTTGCATTATCGAAGCCCCTACGTGAATAGCTTCTGTAATGTCAGTCTTTGAGATATTTTTCGGTATTGTGAGTCTTTTCGCTCATCAATAGCTCCGCGCCAGTCGAAGTTACGATCGCTGAGTGGTGTGGGTGAACGCTTTCTGCCATCCATTTAATCAGTGGCTCTGCGGCTTCTGCAAAAGAGTCAACTTCCTGTTCGTAAACCGGGATGCATTTGATTTCATCAACCCGATACAACCGAACAGATTCAAGTGCCAGTGAATCAGGAGTCGGAGCTAGCGAAATAAACTCGCTACCGTGGATTTTCTCGGGGTTAATTCGCTCTTTTGAGTATCCGGTGAAAAATGGCTTCCTGGATTCAGCCATCAATACAGAAACCCCTGATTTCTGCTGTTCGAATAACTCAACCTTCCAGTATTTGACCAACTTAATTTCCATTATTTGTTCCTGTCACTTTGTCGTAGGTTCGTTCGCAGCTTGATCCTGCTGCATAGCGTTCATCAGCCTCTTTTGCATAGATGCCCGCTCTTTTGTCAGATTCGCCAAGCAGCTCGGCAAGCACTCTTGTGGTCTCGGCTTTTGCCGCGCCTGCTGCTGCAATTGCGGAAATGCGGCCGGTTTCACTTCCTGCGAGTTGCCTGCGTAGCGTGGCGAGTTGTTGCTGCAACCCATCACCAGCCCGCTGAGCAGCGTCAGCATCAGCCTGTACTTTTGCCAGTTCCTCATCTGCACGTTTTCGTTCCTCGTCTGCCGCCTGCTGACGCCGCCGTTCTTCGGTTCGCTCGGCAACCTCTCTATGTAAGGTTGCGGTTGAGTCAGCCAGATCTCGCTGTAGCCATTGTTGCTTCCAGGCAGAATCAGCCGATTCATATCCCGCGTTGAATACACGCCATAACGAAAAAGCCACCAGCAACGTGATCACCAGTGGCTTCCAGTATTTCTCGGCTATGGCAAGCAGTGCACTCATACCAGTACCGATTTCGCTTTTTCGTAGCGAGCTTTACGATCATCAAGGCCATTGGTGCCACCATTGATGATTTTTGTTACTGCCGTAATATCGCCACTGCGTTTCAGGCAGCCTTTCGAGGCAAAGAACCACGCTGCCGAACGAGCCGCATATTCGTCCTGCTCCAGCAACTGCGGAACCAGTAGCAAATCGGCACCCAGGCCAGCGCCGCAATCCCGGTAATTGTCGTGCCCGGTAATCTGAATCAGGCCGCGACCGCGATAATTCCAGCCATCGCTTTCTGCAATATTCCCCATCCGGTGGGCGTAAACAATATTTGCAATTGATTTTTGATCCGCCGGATGATCAGCAGTGCGGCCGTATTGTTGAGCGGTGTCGCCGGGGAAATACTTTCCGAAAGTTGCTTTTAAGCCATCAGCAGAATAATTCAGGTTTTCCACAATTCGTGTGAAACCTCCAGATTCATGCCCCACCTGAGCGATAAACATCGCCTGATCATCGGCAGAAGTTATGCCAAATTCAGCCATCGCCGCATCAATTGGCTGAAACCAACGCGCAGCTAACTCGGCGCTGATATTAGCCGCCTTCTGAAACTGTGATTTATTCATTGAATTACCTTAGCTATTTATCCGAACTGACTACATTCCGGTTAAAAACCCGCATCACATTCCCTTTTGCAGAAACGATAAATATGGTCAGCATTACGTTGATCACCGTTTCCGATGGATTTGCTACGGTATATTCCCCGGTAAGAATTTGGATAGTTACTGAGCCACAGGCGATGATCAGCACTAACGCCAGAAACGCGCCAATACGTTTGTGTTTCGCCCCTTTGCGCTGGAATGTACCGAGGGTTGTTGCGCTGACTGCGCAAGCGAGAGCATTAACGATCAGGAGAAATTCATTTAACGTTACCATCCCCACTCCCCCCGGATATCAGACGGCTCAGGATTGTTTTGGGGTCGATTTTCCGCAACGAAATCAGAATGCAGACACCAACCGCTGCCGCTACAGTAGCGCCAAGCCAGTTACCGATCGTTACTCCATCAGGAAAATGCTTGCCGAGCATTCCATTCAGGATTGCTGTCGTAAAATCGGCACCAAGTATGCCGATAAGAAACGACGCTACGAAATAACCGACCTGCGCAAACCTGCTCAATTCCTGCGATGACAGAACATAAACAACCGCACCTGCAAACGCCCCGACATAAACCCCCGCAGGAGTATCAGCGAAAAGGCTCGCAAAAGTAACGCTGGTCAGGGTTAACGTCGTAGCGGTGACGGCAGATACAGGTTCACCCACCATAGCCCCCTAATTTGAATACCCACTTCAGCGGGCATGAGTGATAAAAAATCCCCGAATATCCAGGAGCGGAAACGGGGAAAGGCGTTGCACTAAACGGACCTGTCAGCGGCCTTAAATAAGAAAACCCCGGCAAATGCCGGGGTCCGTTAATCGTTGCCGCTGTGAGGGTCGCGGCGCACTATCTCTTTATCAGACTACTTACGCGTTAAACCGGGCGTCAACCGTAACTCAGTGATGCTTTACGCTTTCTCTCCCTCACTACGTCGCCATGAGAGCCCGACCAGATTAACGCTGTCGTCACGTTGCCAAAATATAGTATCCAATACGGTATTTCCGTTTAGCTATTTCATTTTTCCATCCTCCAGAAACGACAAAACCCGCTTGATGGCGGGTTATTAATTTTTATCTATCGCTGCGGGTGTAGCTTCGCGAGCATAGCTGAATTCAAGCAATCCCCGCGCAACTTTGCAACCGGAATCGATCAGCTTTTTTATCGAATACATCACACATTGGTAAGTACAGCATGGCTTCTGCCATCTGCAACCAGACATCAATTCGACTTTCGCAGGTACGTAGGCACCATTCCGGGTGACGAGTATTCAGTTCTCTTGCCATAGCCTTCTTACTCATACGATCCTTGTACCGATCAACTACCAATTTAAAAAGGCGCTGATGACCAGTCCGAACTAATATTTCACCGATCACAGCATCCATTAACAGGCCTTCTTCATCGGTACAGAATGCAAGGTTGCTTTTTTCTTTTCCGGAAAGCATGTCCAGAAAATATGACATCAGTTCACCGTGATCCAGACCCGATGATTTGAGATGCCTCAACACCTGCTGAATAGCAGTTTTACTGACTTTTTTTGACGCGAGAAGGTTATTAAACATGTCACCACCTGAGCCGGATCCAATATATGACCATCGGCCCCACATACGAAGTTTCCCCTGAATCCAGACTGACTCGAGGGTGTTTAATCGCAGCATTTCACCACCCTTTCCTGTCGTTGATGGGTTAATCATATAAACGCCTCCTCTCTCCAGATTTGTTGGGTACGGAAAACACCTTCGGCGTGATATAGCCTCAGAGTGTCCTGATCAATATCGGTTTTTGCACGGCCATCGATTACGTCATGACAACAGTTGCAGGCAATTGCGCCTTGCATGTCATGTGGTTTGATTCCCATCCCGCAGGTGTCACTCATGCGATAATGGGCAAGAACGCTGGTTTCTGGATCAAAATTGCAGATACCTGGAATGCGCACAGTACACATGCGACCGCGCGCCTGTTTGGTGAGATCGATTTTCTTCATGCGGCGTAACTGAATAATTGTGAGGCGGCGTTTTCTGCAGCCTGCTGGGTGGGAAATGTGCGGAACAAAATATAATTCCATAGCACATCAAGTACGGATTTATAGAGTTGGGAAAACTCGAGATCGTCCATTTTGGCGAACGATATGGATTTGGGTTCGTTGCGGGTAGTACCGTCTGGCATTTCGTATTGAGTATAAAAACCCGCCTCAATAGTTACCCAGGCGCGAAAGGCTTCAAAGGATTTTACAGCGCTGATATTACCGGCGCGTTTTTCTGCCTCTTCACGCAGATACTGATCGGCCAGTTCCTGGAGTGTTTCTTCATGGCCAGCATAATGGGCCACCAGCTGCACATACCCACGAACCAGTTTTTTATCTGCCGGGGACATTGCACCGCCCGACGGTTGCCAGTAATCGAAACCAAGATTCAGGAGTGCAAAAAATTTACGGTGAAATGCCGCATTACGTGCCTGTTTAAAGTCTGCATATAAAACAGCACCAAGACGGAATTTTTTCTCGATAAATTCCCGTGCATCAGGTGTCGCCGGAATTAATACTCCGCCTGCTGATTTTACAAATGAATACTGCGCCATTGGTTTCCCCTTTAGCGCAGCAATTGCTCAGAAATACAGGTGCCGGGTGCTCAGTCCGGTACCATAATTATATCTTATTTTTTCCTCTTTGAACAACGACACAACCCGCTTGTTCTGCCAGCTCTAACAAAGACTTAAGCGATGCTACGTGCTCATCATCGTAGATGTTCCTGAGTGCTGTCACCTTACCATTCTTGCAGGTTATGAGAGCGCGACCGTTATCGGGGAGATGTTCCCCGACCTCCGCCTTTTTGAACATGTTCCCTCCCTCACAAGTGTGCTGTATAAACGTACAGCATATATACTCCCAAGTGGCAGTAAGTGCAAACTTTTAAAGGCACAAAACGTTAAAACATCAAGCGTGGTTATTTTGTACCAACCTGTTTAATAACGAAAAACCGACATTATCTGGCGGTTCGTCTCTAAGGTTTTAGGGTGTCGTGACATGTCACATTGTCAGTTTTACCGCAGCGATTCGCGCTGATTGATTTGATATTCCCCTTTACACGCGCATCATCCTGGCGAATGAGAAGCGCTATATATTCCCCCATTTCATACGGCGCGCGGCCTAGTCGACGATCTGCGCAGTTTCGGGCAAGCATTTCCAGTTCCTGCGCATCCAGCACCAGTTCAAGTTTCCGCCCACCAGCGGCAGACTGGCGGGCGCGCTGTGCTGCTTTGCGCTCTGCTGCTGATTTTGCCATTACGCAGCCTCCCTGCTCACGCATAGTTCAGGTAAATTAGCCCTCACCAATGCCTCAGCAAAAGGCGGAGGAACAGCGTTACCGCAGCGCGCAACCTGTTTGTCCTTCGCGTACTTCTTGCCCCGATAGTCCTGGTCGATGATGTACCACTCCGGGAAGCCCTGCGCGCGGTAAAGTTCATGCGGTTGCAGCATGCGACATCTTGTTGTGTTAGTGGAGGAACTGCAGGAGAAAGGGGTTAACTTCCGGAGCCTGACGGATAGCATCGATACGAGTACGCCGATGGGGAGATTCTTCTTTCATGTAATGGGTGCACTGGCAGAAATGGAAAGGGAGCTTATAGTCGAACGCACCCGGGCTGGTTTAGCAGCCGCACGAGCTGAAGGGCGTATTGGTGGAAGGCGCCCAAAGTTTAGTAGTGAAGAATGGGCGCAAATGGGACGATTGATAAAAAATGGAATGGAGCAAAAGCAGGTTTCAATTATCTACGATGTTGGAATATCTACGCTGTACAAAAAATTTCCTGTCGCTATGTGTGACGTTGAAAGCTAGTTGAACCTACCATGGGAGTTATGATCTTGACCCGCTATCTCCGGACCGCTTTTGTATCTTAAGTTAACGATGCCCGCTGCCGCCGGTATTCCCTCGGAGAGTAATATCCCAGCGCGCTGTGCGGGTGGTTTTCATTGTAATGCGTGAACGCTGCTGCAAGGTTTTGCAGGGCTGTTCTCACATCCGGTTTTGGCATGAACGCGATATAGTCTTCTTTCATCGTCTTCACGAACCGTTCGGCCATGCCATTACTCTGCGGACTGCTCACCGCTGTTGTACAGGGCTCAAGATTCAGCTCTCTGGCGAACCTCCGCGTTTCATGCGCAGTATACGCTGAACCGTTATCCGTCAACCACTGCACTGGTGTGTCCGGCAACCTGTCGCCGAAGCGCTTTTCCACCGACCTCAGCATCACATCCTGTACGGTCGAACTGTCGTAGCCTCCCGTGCTCGCTGCCCAGTCTATGGCCTCTCTGTCGCAGCAGTCCAGCGCGAACGTCACCCGCAGTTTTTCACCGTTGTCGCAGCCGAACTCGAAGCCGTCTGAACACCAGCGCATATCGCTTTCTGCCACCGCGATTTTTCCCTTGTGTTCACGCTTCGGTCGCTCTGGTTTGTCATGCAACAACAACAGGTTATGCTCGCTCATTATCCTGTAAAGCCGTTTGGCGTTCACCGGTGGCTCTCCCTCAGTGCGACGTTGCTTGCGCAGGATGCCCCACACGCGTCGATAACCATAACTCGGCATATCGCTGATGATATCGAGGATATCCGTCAGTATTTCAGCGTCTGCTTCGTCATTACGCCGGTTACAGCGCCTGTCCTGCCAGTCGGCAGAACGGTTAACTCGCAGTGACAGCTGCGCACGCGACACGCCCATGGTGCGGCTGACCAGGGCTATTCCCCGTCCTTTGGCAACAAGGGCGCGTGCGCTATCCATTTTCACGACTGGCCGTACTCCACCGCTTCTTTCAGGATCTCAACTTCCATCGTCTTCTTGCCCAGAAGGCGCTGAAGCTCCCGGACCTGCTTCAGAGCAGCTGTAAGCTCAGAAGCAGGAACGACTTCCTCTCCGGCCGCAACGGCGGTGAGGCTGCCTTCCTGATATTGCTTCTTCCATTTAAACAGCAGGCTGGGCTGGATACCATGCAGGCGGGCGACATGGGAGACATTCATACCCGGCTCCATCGTCTGCTGGATAATGGCGATTTTCTCCTGAGGAGTTTTACGTTTACGGACTTCTTGCCCTAACAGGATCCCGGTCATCTCAAAATTGGCGTTAGTGTTAGACATATATTCAAGCCTATCTCTTATCTGGAGATACAGCTACTGTCCGGTGTTTCTGGGGGCTACATCACCTACCATGGGAGTTATCAATACCTGCATCCATGTAGTTGATTGCCTTCTGTAACTCATTTATCAGTTCTTTTGCGCGAGTTCGTGAGATACACATAAACTGATCACACATAAACTGATCTGGGAATTCCTTTACTGGCCAATGTGGTATGCAGGCCATGTTATCGATGAATGATGCAGACAGATAGACTTCGTTTGTGAGCAGGGAATAGCTGACGTTAAAATCGGCTAATTCTTGCAGGCTGCTGACATTGGATTCTCTGTTTTTCATTACACCCTCGATACTGTGTTTTTATACAGCCACTATCCTCAATAGCAGATAATCAGTCAAGACATAGTGCATAATTTAGAAGAATATCGACGTTTGCGTTTTGCCTAATGTATTGTTTTTGATGTGCTTTTTGTATTGATGTTATTCTTTTTTATTGTGCTATGAGTTTGATTTTTAAGTATTATTTTTCGGTCTTGAAAACCGGCGACCCGAAAGGGTTCCAGAGTTCGAATCTCTGCGCTTCCGCCAAATAAGATAAGGGGTTAGCTAAATGCTAACCCCTTTTTCTTTTGCCTGTCAAAATGCTATACCACACTCAGTGGCTTAACCATCCTCTGCTAAACCTGTTCCAGATCAAATGCGTAAAGATGGGTAAAACCTCTGGGTAGCTTTCGGCATTATCATTATGCTGCTTCATTAATTACATCTGTCATAGAGAGTGACTCAATGGATCGTATTGTTAGTTCTTCACATGACCGTACATCGCTGCTTAGCACCCATAAGGTGCTGCGTAATACCTATTTTCTCCTGAGCCTGACACTGGCCTTTTCGGCGATTACCGCGACGGCCAGTACGGTTCTGATGCTGCCATCTCCGGGGCTGATTCTGACGCTGGTGGGTATGTATGGTTTGATGTTCCTGACCTATAAAACGGCGAATAAGCCGACCGGGATTATCTCCGCGTTCGCGTTTACCGGTTTTCTGGGTTATATCCTCGGGCCAATTCTGAACACCTATCTGTCAGCCGGAATGGGTGACGTAATTGCCATGGCGTTGGGCGGTACGGCATTAGTGTTCTTCTGCTGCTCTGCGTATGTGCTGACCACTCGCAAGGATATGTCGTTCCTCGGCGGTATGCTGATGGCAGGTATTGTTGTTGTCCTGATCGGGATGGTAGCGAATATCTTCCTGCAACTGCCTGCTCTGCATCTGGCGATCAGCGCGGTGTTCATTCTGATCTCCTCTGGCGCAATTCTGTTTGAAACCAGCAACATCATCCACGGCGGTGAAACGAACTACATTCGTGCCACTGTGAGCCTGTATGTGTCGCTGTATAACATCTTCGTTAGCCTGTTGAGCATTCTGGGCTTCGCCAGCCGCGATTAATCTCGCCCGCTATCTCTTTCTGAGCCTCGCTTTATGCGGGGCTTTGTTTTTTGTTACACTGCCGCCAGTCTGACTAAGGTAGTAAATAATTATGCTGATCTTCGAAGGTAAAGAGATAGAAACCGATACCGAAGGCTATCTCAAAGAGAGTAGCCAGTGGAGCGAACCACTGGCGGTGGTCATTGCAGAGAACGAAGGTATTACACTGTCGCCAGAACACTGGGAGGTGGTGCGTTTTGTACGTGACTTCTACCTGGAATTTAATACCTCTCCGGCAATTCGTATGCTGGTTAAAGCGATGGCGAATAAATTTGGTGAAGAGAAAGGCAATAGCCGTTATCTGTACCGACTGTTCCCGAAAGGCCCGGCAAAGCAAGCCACCAAAATTGCTGGCCTGCCTAAACCTGTGAAATGCATTTAACGAATACGAAAATCCGTTAACTCCCCGGAGGGATGATGCGGCTCGCTAAGCACCCGCTCCACACGCGCTGAACGCGGGCCGCCGCTTTTTAACCACTGCATTAATTTTTCCACCTGCCCTTCTTCACCGCAGGCAACGACTTCCACGCTGCCATCGTCAAGATTTTTGGCGTAACCGGTTAATCCCAATCTTTTCGCTTCGTACTGGGTGGTATAGCGAAATCCTACCCCCTGAACCCGGCCGTATACCCAGGCAATTATGCAGACTTTCGACATGACTGCTCCCCTTATCCTTAATGGACGCGTTGCAAATCCATGGAAAACTCCGGACAATGGCGCCCATTTCTTTGCATCGACAGAATAGTTAATTATGAGTGTACGTTTAGTGTTAGCCAAAGGGCGCGAAAAATCATTACTTCGTCGCCATCCGTGGGTCTTTTCCGGCGCCGTTGCCCGAATGGAAGGTAAAGCCAGCCTCGGAGAAACCATCGATATTGTTGATCATCAGGGAAAATGGTTAGCACGCGGCGCTTATTCGCCAGCATCGCAAATCCGTGCGCGCGTCTGGACGTTTGACCCGTCAGAATCCATCGACATTGCCTTTTTTACTCGCCGTTTACAACAGGCGCAAAAGTGGCGCGACTGGCTGGCGAAAAAAGATGGCCTCGACAGCTATCGTTTAATTGCTGGCGAATCTGATGGCCTGCCTGGCATTACTATCGACCGCTTCGGCAATTTTCTGGTGCTGCAACTGCTGAGTGCTGGCGCAGAGTATCAGCGCGCGGCATTAATTAGCGCCCTGCAAACGATCTATCCGGAGTGCGCAATTTACGACCGCAGCGACGTCGCTGTACGTAAAAAAGAAGGTATGGAGCTGACCCAGGGCCCCGTTACCGGCGAGCTGCCGCCTGCCCTGCTGCCGATTGAAGAACACGGTATGAAGCTGCTGGTGGACATTCAACACGGCCACAAAACGGGCTACTACCTGGACCAGCGTGACAGCCGCCTGGCTACCCGCCGCTACGTTGAAAATAAACGCGTACTCAACTGTTTCTCCTATACCGGTGGTTTCGCCGTCTCGGCATTAATGGGTGGATGCAGCCAGGTAGTCAGCGTCGATACTTCGCAGGAAGCCCTGGATATCGCGCGGCAGAACGTTGAGCTGAACAAGCTGGATCTGAGCAAGGCTGAGTTTGTCCGTGATGACGTCTTTAAATTGCTGCGTACCTATCGCGATCGCGGTGAAAAATTTGACGTTATCGTGATGGACCCGCCGAAGTTTGTTGAGAATAAAAGCCAGTTGATGGGCGCATGCCGTGGCTATAAAGACATCAACATGCTGGCCATTCAGCTGTTGAATGAAGGCGGAGTTCTCCTGACTTTCTCATGTTCTGGCCTGATGACCAGCGATTTATTTCAGAAAATCATCGCTGACGCCGCAATTGATGCCGGTCGTGATGTACAATTTATAGAGCAGTTCCGTCAGGCCGCCGATCACCCGGTGATCGCTACCTACCCGGAAGGGCTATATCTGAAAGGGTTTGCCTGTCGCGTCATGTAACTTGAAAAGTGAAATTTTGCCCATATATCAAAGGTAAAGATTTCCCGGGAGGTGACTATGATTGCCAGCAAATTCGGTATCGGCCAGCAGGTCCGCCATTCCCTGTTAGGTTATCTCGGAGTGGTCGTGGATATCGACCCGGTTTACTCGCTCTCTGAACCGTCGCCTGATGAGCTGGCGGTGAATGACGAGCTTCGCGCCGCTCCGTGGTATCACGTGGTGATGGAGGATGACAACGGCCTACCGGTTCATACCTACCTGGCTGAAGCCCAGCTAAGTAGCGAATTGCAGGATGAACATCCAGAGCAACCGTCAATGGATGAGCTAGCGCAGACTATCCGCAAACAACTCCAGGCGCCGCGTCTGCGTAACTAATCCTCATAAACATGCCCGGAAGGTTTTCGCCTTCCGGGTATTTTTTTATTTCGCCAGGCCCAGACGAGGGATCTCAATCGCCGGGCAGCGATCCATCACCACGTTTAGCCCTGCATCACGCGCCAGCACTGCCGCCTGTTCATTTATAACACCCAGCTGCATCCATAAGGTTTTCGCACCAATAGCGATCGCCTCCTGCGCCACACCCCATGCTGCTTCTGAATTACGGAAAACATCGACCATATCCACTTTTTCCGGAACCTCCGCCAGCGTGCCGTAACCTTGCTGGCCTAACAGCGTTTTACCGGCGACCTTTGGGGAGACGGGAATAACGTGATAGCCCTGATCGAGCAGATACTTCATTACGCGATAACTTGGACGATCGGGTTTGTCACTTGCTCCCACCAGCGCAATGGTGCGAGTGGACGTTAAAATGCCTGCAATATCGGTTTCTTTCATCATTTCCTCCAGACTATTTACCAAAGTGTACGACAATCCCGACATGCCAACCATGTAGCTACTACGAATGTATGAGAGCAAAAGCAGAAAACATGTCTATATGTTAGTAAGTATGATTAAAGAAAAATTTTGATACATTATTAGTCGGGCGGTCTTTGGACAGGAGCTACCTATGAAAACCGGCATTATGACCACCTTGATTGCACTGTGTTTGCCGGTATCCGTTTTTGCCACCACACTGCGGCTATCCAGCGATGTTGATCTCCTGATACTCGACGGCAAAAAGGTTTCCAGTTCTCTGCTTCGCGGTGCTGATAGCATCGAACTGGATAATGGACCACATCAGTTAGTGTTTCGCGTTGAAAAGACAATCCATCTTTCCAGTAACGAAGAACGACTTTATATCTCCCCGCCGCTGGTCGTTAGCTTTAATACCCAGCTCATTAGTCAGGTGAATTTTCGTCTCCCTCGCCTGGAGAATGAACGAGAAGCGAACCATTTTGACGCAGCGCCGAACCTTGAATTGTTAGATGGCGATGCGACGCCGATTCCGGTGAAGCTGGATATTCTCGCCATTACCTCTGCCGGGAAAACAATCGATTATGAGCTGGAAGTCGAACGCTATAACAAATCCGCAAAACGCGCTTCGCTACCGCAATTTGCCACTATGATGGCGGACGACAGTACACTGCTCTCCGGCGTTTCGGAACTGGATGCGATTCCTCCGCAGTCACAGGTGCTCACTGAACAACGGCTGAAGTATTGGTTTAAACTGGCTGACCCACAAACGCGTAATAACTTTCTGCAATGGGCGGAAAAACAACCTTCTTCCTGAGATTTTTGTGCCTGTGCGCAGGCTTTTTCAGTCTTTATCTTGCAGCGATAAGTGCTTACAGTAGTCTGTAGGAAAGTTAACTACGGATGTAAATTATGGAACTGACAACTCGCACAATGGCGGCGCGTAAACATATTGCGCTGGTGGCACATGATCACTGCAAGCAAATGCTCATGAGCTGGGTGGAACGGCATCAGCCGCTTCTGGAGCAGCACGAACTTTATGCAACGGGCACCACGGGTAACTTAATTTCCCGCGCGACAGGAATGAACGTCAACGCGATGCTGAGCGGCCCGATGGGCGGCGATCAGCAGGTTGGCGCATTGATCTCAGAAGGGAAAATTGATGTGCTGATTTTCTTCTGGGACCCGCTGAATGCTGTACCACACGACCCCGACGTGAAAGCGTTGCTGCGTCTGGCGACGGTGTGGAACATTCCGGTCGCCACCAACGTGGCAACGGCTGATTTCATCATCCAGTCACCACATTTCAACGACGCTGTAGATATTCTGATCCCGGATTATCAGCGTTATCTCGCAGAACGCCTGAAGTAAGTTCGCACAGGCGGCACTCGCCGCCTGTTTCTTACGGTTTCCTTGCTACCGGTACATCCAGTTTTTTCAGGTCGTCCACAAAGGGAGAAGGATTCTCTTTGCTGAACAGTACCCAAACCCGATGCCGTGCGCGAGTGAGCGCAACGTACATTAATCGCCGTTCTTCGGCGTCCGGATAGTCCTCTACTGGCGGCAGTAGCGCCTCTTCCATAATGGACTCACGCGCCACAGCCGGGAAGCCATCACTCCCCTCCTGCAAACCAACGATGATGACGTAGTCGGCCTGTTGCCCTTTGCTGGCATGAATGGTCATAAAGTCGATTTGCAGCTTCGGCCAGCGCGTCGTGGCTTTATCCAGAGTAACGGGCTTCAGATGATGGTAACGCGCTAGTACCAGAATGCGCTCTTCGGGTTTGACATAACCAGATAGCTTGTCCAGTAAAGCGTCAAGCTGACTCTCATCCAACAAGGTGACGGCTTTTTTGTCACCATTCGTTAAGCTATTCAGCGGTTTTTTCAACTGATTAGGGTTCTGCTGAATAAAATGGTTTGCCACCTCTCCGATACGGCTATTGAAACGGTAAGTCGTGTCTAAATCACAGCGATCGCCTTCACCGAAGTTTTCATGGAAGGCCGTGGTGAGCGACATTTGCGCGCCGCTGAAGCGGTAAATAGCCTGCCAGTCATCGCCAACGGCAAACAACGTTGTCTGACTATTTTGTTTACGCAATGCTGCCAGCAAGGCCGCTCGCTGTGGGGAGATGTCCTGGAATTCATCAACCAGAATATGTTTCCACGGGCTGATAAACCGCCCTTTCTCAAGGATAGCAATCGCCTGATGAATCAGACCTGAAAAATCGACAGCGTTTTCCGCTTTCAGCGCACCTTTCCAGGCTTTCAGCAACGGTGCCATCAATTTGATTCGTTTACTGAACAGTTCCCGAATCTCTTCTGGCGCACTGGCAATCATTTCAGCCTGCGCGCCACCGTGCATCCGCATCAGACTGACCCAGCGATCGAGGCGAGATGCGAGACGACGCTGCAATTTTTCATCATCCCAGAAGTTGCCTTCTGGCACTGACCACTGCAGTTCTTCCATCAACCATTGTCGCCAGCCCTTCGCCTGTGCTTTCTTTTCACTACACTGCTTACGCCACTCAGCAATAAAGAGTTCATGGCGGGCTGCGGTGTCATTTTCCAGGTTGCTGACTGTCGGTACTTTTTTGCTACCTTGCTGAATAATATGCAGGGCCAGAGAATGAAACGTGCGCGCGGTAATCTCTTCGGTATGCAGCCGTTCGCGGATCCGCTCGTCCATCTCTTCCGCCGCTTTTCGACCAAACGCCAGCAATAAAATTTGCTCGGGTGATGCTTCACCACGCGCCAATAACCAGCCAGCGCGCGCCACCAGCACAGACGTTTTTCCGCTTCCTGCGCCAGCCAGCACTAACAGGGAATGCTCACCATTAACCACCGCCCGGGCCTGCGCCGGATTAAGCGGTGAAGACTCAACCTGACGGAAAAAATCCGCATATTCGTTAAGCATGGTTTCGGTATACGCCTGATTATGCTGCAACCGACTGGCTTCAATATCTTTCAGCCAGGCCTGACATTTGCGCCACGCCTCACGACAGTTATCAAATTCCTCCAGGCGATTAACCGGTAATGGCAACGCTGACAAAGCCTGACGAATTTGTTGCTGTACCCCAGTGGTTTGCTCCCGCGTCAGCCATTTATTTTCTCCAGTGCGAGCAGCAATAAGATCCAGTTGTTGCTGCAATACGCCAGCGGCAATTTCGCTCATTTCCTCGCTCCAGCGCCGCCAGTGAGCATCAAGATGATGGTGAAAACGCTGCGTCTCTGCCCATTCAGTGCCATGCAGACGCACGACTTTTTCATCAGGCAATACAAATTCCAGCTCACCCCATACCAAACCACGTTTGCAGTGAATAGCCAGTAATTGATTGAAAGGAATAAGGTATTCGTGGCGATCGCCGGAAACTTTTATCCCGGCATTGAGGATCACCGCCCGATCGTAAGGGTGCTGTGCCAGACGTTTGCCAAGAGTTGTCGCTTTCAGTTCCATGTCTCTGTAGATCCACACGATGTCATTTCTTATCAGTGTAACCGCCAGAGAAAACGTGCTCCAGCCCAAAAAAACGTTACAATTGCCGCCCATTACTGAAAACCACAGTAAAGCGAGGTTTTATGCGTACCGTTTTGAACATTCTGAACTTTGTGCTTGGCGGATTCGCCACCACTCTTGGCTGGCTGTTAGCGACCCTGGTCAGTATTGTGCTGATTTTCACCTTACCGCTGACACGGTCCTGCTGGGAGATAACCAAACTGTCTCTGCTGCCTTATGGCAATGAAGCTATTCATGTCGATGAACTAAACCCGGCAGGCAAAAATGTGCTGCTTAACACTGGCGGTACGGTGCTGAATATTTTCTGGCTGGTTTTCTTCGGCTGGTGGCTATGTCTGATGCATATCGCAACAGGTATCGCGCAATGCATTTCCATCATTGGTATTCCGGTTGGTATTGCGAACTTTAAAATTGCCGCTATTGCACTGTGGCCGGTCGGACGCCGCGTGGTATCGGTAGAAACAGCTCAAGCTGCGCGTGAAGCCAATGCACGTCGCCGTTTCCAATAATCCAACATTATGGCCTTTATGCTAAGTCCTTTGCTCAAACGCTATACCTGGAACAGCACCTGGCTGTATTACGCGCGCATTTTTATCGCACTTTGCGGCACCACTGCGTTTCCGTGGTGGCTGGGTGATGTAAAACTTACGATTCCGCTGACTCTCGGAATGGTGGCGGCAGCACTGACCGATCTCGACGACCGACTGGCGGGACGTCTGCGTAATCTCATTATTACGCTGTTCTGTTTTTTTATTGCCTCGGCTTCAGTAGAGCTGTTATTTCCGTGGCCCTGGCTGTTCGCCATTGGTTTAACGCTCTCCACCAGCGGCTTCATTTTGCTCGGCGGTCTGGGTCAACGCTATGCGACCATCGCCTTCGGTGCATTGCTGATTGCCATTTACACGATGCTGGGAACCTCCCTGTATGAACACTGGTATCAGCAGCCTATCTATCTGCTTGCTGGTGCGGTTTGGTACAACATCCTGACGCTTATTGGTCATTTGCTGTTCCCTGTCCGCCCGTTGCAGGACAACCTGGCACGTTGTTACGAACAACTGGCGCGGTATCTGGAACTCAAGTCACGTATGTTTGATCCTGATATTGAGGATGAAAGCCAGGCACCGCTGTATGATTTGGCGCTCGCCAACGGGCAACTTATGGTGACGCTGAACCAGACGAAAATCTCGTTGCTGACCCGCTTACGCGGCGACCGCGGTCAGCGGGGAACGCGTCGTACACTACATTACTATTTTGTAGCGCAGGATATCCACGAGCGGGCAAGCTCTTCACATATTCAGTATCAAACGCTGCGAGAACATTTTCGCCACAGCGATGTGCTGTTCCGCTTCCAGCGCCTGATGTCGATGCAGGGACAAGCTTGCCAACAATTGTCACGCTGTATTTTGCTGCGTCAGCCTTATCAGCACGATCCACATTTTGAACGCGCTTTTACGCATATTGACGCCGCACTTGAGCGGATGCGCGAAAATGGTGCGCCCGCCGATCTGCTAAAAATACTGGGATTCCTGCTGAACAATTTACGTGCCATAGATGCCCAACTGGCGACTATTGAATCAGAACAAGCCCAGGCGCTGTCCCCCAATGCAGACGAAAATGAACTCGCCGACGACAGCCCTCGCGGGTTTAGCGATATCTGGCTGCGTCTTAAACGTAACTTAACGCCGGAGTCTGCACTATTTCGCCATGCAGTGAGAATGTCGCTGGTATTGTGTGTTGGTTACGCCATCATTCAGATAACCGGAATGCATCACGGGTATTGGATCCTGCTGACAAGTCTGTTTGTCTGCCAGCCAAACTATAACGCCACGCGCCACCGTCTGAAGTTAAGGATTATTGGTACGTTGGTGGGTATTGCGATTGGTATTCCTGTGCTGTGGTTTGTTCCGTCACTGGAAGGACAACTGGTGCTGCTGGTGATTACCGGCGTGCTCTTTTTTGCCTTCCGTAACGTGCAATACGCTCATGCAACGATGTTCATTACGCTTCTGGTGTTACTGTGCTTCAACCTGCTGGGTGAAGGTTTTGAAGTCGCGCTGCCTCGCGTAATCGATACGCTGATCGGCTGTGCAATAGCATGGGCGGCGGTGAGCTACATCTGGCCCGACTGGCGGTTTCGCAATCTGCCGCGAATGCTTGAACGCGCGACGGATGCTAACTGCCGTTATCTCGATGCCATTCTTGAGCAATATCATCAGGGGCGTGACAACCGTCTGGCGTATCGTATTGCCCGACGCGATGCTCACAACCGTGATGCTGAACTGGCGTCGGTGGTGTCGAATATGTCCAGTGAACCGAACGTCACACCGCAAATTCGCGATGACGCGTTCCGTTTACTGTGCCTTAACCATACTTTTACCAGCTATATTTCTGCCCTCGGCGCACACCGCGAGCAGTTAACCAACCCTGAAATTCTGGCGTTTCTTGATGACGCAGTTTGCTATGTTGATGACGCGCTACATCATCAACCTGCCGATGAAGAACGCGTCAATCAGGCATTAGCTGGCCTGAAACAGCGGATGCAACAACTTGAACCGCGGGCAGACAGCAAAGAACCTCTTGTCGTACAGCAAATCGGGTTACTGATTGCATTACTGCCAGAAATTGGCCGTCTGCAACGCCGGATTACTCAAGTTCCTCAGGAAACTCCTGTTTCGGTGTAATAGAATCTGCCCATTCTGCAAGCTCCTGGCGGCGTGCCACCGGGAGCGCAGCTTCATGAATACCGATAATTGCGCCTTCAAGCATGAACAGAATCTTTTCTGTCACCAGACTGTTATGCTGCCGTAGCCGCAACCAGCACATTTTCGCCCCAAGTATACGTAGCGCCCGAACATCCTTAATCCCCACTTCCCCGAGAATCGCTTCCAGGTGATAAGACATATTGGGCAAATCTTTCAGCCGTTGCTGGGTGTCGCGCGTACTTTTCTCTTTAAGCGCAGCGTCCAGCGAATATTTCGACAACCGCACCAACTTCTGTTGATTCCGCCATAAGCTTTCATCAACCCGGTAGTAATTGAGAGTAACGGGACGGCCACACTTTTTGTATGTCAGCCAGACTGGTGGATGTTTTACACAGTACTGTGCGCTTTGCTCACAAGCCCGAAGATACAACTCACCATCAGAAACCATCGCAAACACTGTATCGTCAACGGTCAGACTGTAACTGCCAAACAACGATCGATATTCAATAGTGCCTAACGTCGACAGGTATTCTTGTGACTTATAGATCCGCTTGTAGGAGAGGCTTTTCATAAAATTCCTTTTAAAATCATAATATAAAAGAATGATTCACATTAACGGATCCGTTAAATACGAAAATAGGCAACTTATTCTCAAGGGGCAAGATTAATTTAAGTTTTCAGGTCACCAACGACAAAAATTGCGAGGCTCTTTCCGAAATTTGTGTTGATCTTTGTTGTCACTGGATGTACTGTATATCCATACAGTAACTCACAGGGCTGGATTGATTATGTACACTTCAGGCTACGCAAATCGTTCTTCGATGTTCTCCTCCACAGCAAGCAAAATTGCGCGTGTCTCTACGGAAAACACTACAGCCGGGCTAATTAGTGAAGTTGTCTATCGCGAAGATCAGCCCATGATGACGCAACTCCTGCTTTTGCCATTATTACAGCAACTCGGCCAACAATCGCGTTGGCAACTTTGGTTAACGCCGCAACAAAAACTAAGTCGTGAATGGGTTCAGGCAGCGGGACTACCCTTAACTAAGGTGATGCAGATAAGCCAGCTTTCCCCTTGTCACACCGTGGAATCGATGGTTCGTGCTTTGCGTACGGGAAATTACAGCGTAGTGATCGGTTGGTTGGCAGACGATCTGACAGAAGAAGAGCATGCTGATCTTGTTGATGCCGCCAATGAAGGTAACGCAATGGGGTTTATTATGCGTCCAGTAAGCACACACTCTCACGCCACGAGACAACTTTCTGGGCTAAAAATTCACTCAAATTTGTATCATTAAGTAAATTTAGGATTAATCCTGGAACTTTTTTTGTTAACCCGTAGACGCTTTCACTTGTCACTAATTTTACTTGTGGAGGCTTGTCTGAAGCGGTTTCCGCGATTTTATCCTGTAAAGTATCGTTAACAAAAAAGGTTAAACGCACCTTATACAAGTCTTTTTTTTCATATGCCTGACGGAGTTCACACTTGTAAGTTTTCAACTACGTTGTAGACTTTACATCGCCAGGGGTGCTCGGCATAAGCCGAATTTATCGGCAGAGTTACAATTGAGCAGATCCCCCGGTGAAGGATTTAACCGTGTTATCTCGTTGGAGATATTCATGGCGTATTTTGGATGATAACGAGGCGCAAAAAATGAAAAAGACAGCTATCGCGATTGCAGTGGCACTGGCTGGTTTCGCTACCGTAGCGCAGGCCGCTCCGAAAGATAACACCTGGTACACTGGTGCTAAACTGGGCTGGTCCCAGTACCATGACACTGGTTTCATTCCTAACAATGGTCCGACCCACGAAAACCAACTGGGTGCAGGTGCTTTTGGTGGTTACCAGGTTAACCCGTATGTTGGCTTTGAAATGGGTTACGACTGGTTAGGTCGTATGCCGTACAAAGGCGACAACATCAACGGCGCATACAAAGCTCAGGGCGTTCAGCTGACCGCTAAACTGGGTTACCCAATCACTGACGATCTGGACATCTACACTCGTCTGGGTGGTATGGTATGGCGCGCAGACACCAAGGCTAACGTACCTGGTGGCCCATCCTTTAAAGACCACGACACCGGCGTTTCTCCGGTATTCGCAGGCGGTGTTGAATACGCGATCACTCCAGAAATCGCTACCCGTCTGGAATATCAGTGGACCAACAACATCGGTGACGCTAACACCATCGGTACTCGTCCGGACAACGGTCTGCTGAGCCTGGGTGTTTCCTACCGTTTCGGTCAGGGCGAAGCAGCTCCAGTAGTTGCTCCGGCTCCAGCTCCGGCACCGGAAGTACAGACCAAGCACTTCACTCTGAAGTCTGACGTTCTGTTCAACTTCAACAAAGCAACCCTGAAACCGGAAGGTCAGGCTGCTCTGGATCAGCTGTACAGCCAGCTGAGCAACCTGGATCCGAAAGACGGTTCCGTAGTTGTTCTGGGTTACACTGACCGCATCGGTTCTGACGCTTACAACCAGGGTCTGTCCGAGCGTCGTGCTCAGTCCGTCGTTGATTACCTGATCTCCAAAGGTATCCCGTCTGACAAGATCTCCGCACGTGGTATGGGCGAATCTAACCCGGTTACTGGCAACACCTGTGACAACGTGAAACAGCGTGCTGCTCTGATCGACTGCCTGGCTCCGGATCGTCGCGTAGAGATCGAAGTTAAAGGCATCAAAGACGTTGTAACTCAGCCGCAGGCTTAAGTTCTCGTCTAATAAAAAACCCCGCTACTGCGGGGTTTTTTTTCATCTGTAGTAAAGTAAATGACCTTCGCCAGTTATTCCTTACCAAGTAATGCCTGCAAATCCTGCTTCAATGAAGACATTTTATTCGCATACTTCTCTTTGTTTTCCGCATCTTCAATCAGCTGGACAATCGTTTCGGATAGCGTTTTACCGCGACGTTGCGCAAGCCCTGCTAACCTTTGCCAGACAATAAATTCCAGATCGATAGATTTCTTGCGCGTATGCTGATGCTCCGCATTAAAGTGCCGTTTTCGTCTGGCCCGAATCGTCTGTTTCATGCGATTAAGCAGCTCTGGATTCATATGTTTTTCAATCCAGCCATTTACGAGTACAGGTTCGTTCTCCAGCGATAGCAACACATCGACGGCTTCCTGGGCGGCACTGGCCTCTATGTAACGGGTGATCAACTCACCTTCACGGTGCTTCTTCACCAGATATTTCCATTTCCAACCACTTTCAAGATTTTCAAGTTGTTGATATTTCATAGCGATCTCAATGTTACCGTGTAACTCTTTACAGAATATCAGCTTTTTACCTGCGTGATGAAAAGAATCTCTGTCCTGTGAGCTTTAACGCGCATGCCGGGACTTTTGTCGGTGCTTTCTACGTGTGCTGCAGTGCCGGTTACGGTATAATCGCGCCTTTGACAACAGACTAAAAAACATCGACTTTGACCATTACGAAACTTGCATGGCGTGACCTGATTCCTGATACCGAAAGCTATCAGGAAGTATTCGCACAGCCACATTTGATTGACGAAAACGATCCTTTATTCAGTGACACTCAACCGCGACTGCAATTTGCGCTTGAGCAGTTGCTGCACGCGCGGGCATCATCCTCTTTTATACTGGCAAAAGCGCCGGAAGAATCCGATTATCTGAATCTTATAGCCGATGCTGCACGCACGCTACAAAGCGATGCAGGCCAACTGATGGGCGCTCACTATGAGATTTCCGGCCACACCATACGCTTACGGAACGCAGTTAGCACTGACGATAATTTTGCGACCTTAACCCAAGTTGTTACTGCTGACTGGGCTGAAGCCGAACAGCTTTTTGGCTGTTTGCGCCAGTTTAATGGCGACATTACCTTGCAGCCAGGACTGGTACATCAGGCCAATGGCGGCATTTTGATTATCTCCTTGCGTACACTGCTGGCCCAGCCATTGCTGTGGATGCGTCTGAAGAACATCGTCAACCGCGAACGCTTCGATTGGGTAGCATTTGATGAGTCGCGCCCTCTCCCCGTCTCTGTACCTTCAATGCCATTGAAGCTGAAGGTCATTCTGGTAGGCGAACGCGATTCATTGGCCGATTTCCAGGAGATGGAGCCAGAACTGTCTGAACAAGCGATCTATAGCGAATTTGAAGATACTCTGCAGATAGTCGATGCCGAATCCGTACGCCAGTGGTGTCGCTGGGTGACGTTTATTGCCAGACTTAACCACTTGCCAGCGCCAGGTGCCGACGCCTGGCCGGTGCTTATCCGCGAAGCAGTACGCTATACCGGTGAGCAAGAAACGCTGCCCCTTAGTCCGCAGTGGATCCTCCGCCAGTGTAAAGAGGTCGCTTCATTGTGCGAAGGTGATACCTTCTCTGGCGAGCAGCTAAACTTAATGCTACAGCAGCGGGAATGGCGCGAAGGTTTCCTCGCCGAGCGCATGCAGGATGAAATCCTTCAAGAGCAGATCCTGATTGAAACCGAAGGTGAACGCATCGGGCAAATTAACGCCCTTTCGGTCATTGAATTTCCAGGCCATCCACGCGCATTTGGCGAACCTTCTCGCATTAGCTGCGTTGTGCATATTGGCGATGGTGAATTCACCGACATCGAACGAAAAGCGGAGCTTGGCGGCAACATTCACGCTAAAGGGATGATGATCATGCAGGCGTTTTTGATGTCGGAACTTCAGCTTGAGCAACAGATCCCATTCTCGGCGTCACTGACCTTTGAGCAATCTTACAGTGAAGTGGATGGTGACAGCGCATCAATGGCCGAGCTCTGCGCTCTGATCAGCGCCCTTGCTGATGTCCCGGTGAATCAGAGTATCGCCATTACAGGTTCAGTGGATCAGTTTGGTCGCGCCCAGCCTGTGGGCGGTCTGAATGAGAAAATCGAAGGCTTCTTTGCTATCTGCCAGCAGCGTGGGTTAAGTGGGAAGCAAGGTGTGATTATCCCCAGCGCTAACGTTCGCCATTTAAGTCTCCACAGTGAACTGGTGAAGGCGGTAGAGGAAGGCAGATTCACCATCTGGGCAGTGGACGATGTGACTGATGCACTGCCGTTATTATTAAATCTGGTGTGGGATGGCGAAGGCCAGACGACGCTGATGCAAACTATCCAGGAACGTATCGCACAAGCATCGCAACAGGAAGGGCGTCACCGTTTTCCGTGGCCACTACGTTGGCTGAACTGGTTTATTCCGAACTGATCGGACTTGTTCAGCGTACACGTGTTAGCTATCCTGCGTGCTTCAATAAAATAAGGCTTACAGAGAACATGGTAGATAAACGCGAATCCTATACAAAAGAAGACCTTCTTGCCTCTGGTCGCGGTGAACTGTTTGGTGCTAAAGGCCCACAATTGCCAGCACCGAACATGCTGATGATGGACCGTGTGGTCAAAATGACCGAAACGGGTGGTAACTTCGACAAAGGGTATGTAGAAGCAGAGCTGGATATTAATCCGGACCTGTGGTTCTTCGGTTGCCACTTCATCGGCGATCCGGTAATGCCGGGATGCCTTGGCCTGGACGCGATGTGGCAGCTGGTAGGATTCTACCTCGGCTGGCTGGGCGGCGAAGGTAAAGGCCGCGCCCTGGGCGTTGGCGAAGTGAAATTCACAGGCCAGGTGCTGCCGACGGCGAAAAAAGTGACCTATCGTATTCACTTTAAACGCATTGTTAACCGTCGTCTCATTATGGGCCTGGCGGATGGCGAAGTGCTGGTTGATGGTCGTTTGATCTATACCGCCAACGACCTGAAAGTAGGTCTGTTCCAGGATACGTCTGCATTCTGATTTTAATCAGACAGAGTATAAAAAGGCGAAACCTCCGCAATGCGGAGGTTTCTTTTTAAAGAGACAGAATCAGGCCATTACCACCCTGTCCGCCATGGCTTCTCGCCAGCCTCCCAGCCATTGTGACCTTTGATTCAGCGTCTGATAGGGACACATTTCTTTTGAGCGTCCGGCGATGCCGGCCTGATAACCACGTTGATGTGCCCGTTCCAGGCGATCTCGTTTTTGTCTCTTCATGCCTCGTTTCCCTCATACTGGTTTCTGGTGGAAAAGAAAACAGTGATTACTAAATGTGCAATCACAGTTAAGCAATACCGCGAATCATAACTGCCGTCAATGCGCAAAATTCACGCCACTGCCATATTTGTGAGCTACACGGGCATGTCGGTTGTACAAAAAATGTGAAGCGGAACAAGTTTTCCCATGGCTTATAAACAAAAAAACCGCCTCAGGCTACATGCCGGAGACGGTTATATTTACAAATCTTTATAATTAAGGTAGACGCTTTATCTCTTGCGCAATAGTAGCGGCTTCCTGACTCCAGACACTGGCCAGCACTTTGACCATTTCATCGTAGCCATCCTGATTCTGCACCCCTTCCACACGGAACGGACGTTTTATCAGTTGTCCCTGATGGTTTAGTAGCCACTCGCCACTCACTATCACCTTACCATCGTAACGGCCGTTAAACTCTGTCACAGTCACATTAAGCGTGTCCTGGGTACTTCCCAAAGGCTGGGAGGCTACGACCCAACCGGGCAGTTGCGCACTCAGGTTAGCGACCAAAGTATTGCGCAACTGTTGATCCAGCGGGCTGGCCCACAGGTTGTTATTGGCAATCACATACTTCACATCACTGGTCTGGTATACCACGCCATTCCCTGCCAGATAATCAGGTACGGAAACCTGCTCGACCCATAGCAGGCGGTTACCCTGGCTGGCGGTACTTTGCGTACCGCTCTGCACCACAGGCAATTGGTAATAGTTTTTGTTAATTTCACCGGAGCTGCATCCGGCCAGCCACAGTGCCGCTATCGTCACTAGCCACTTTTTCATTGTTTCGCCCTCTTCGGCTCTGGATCTTTTTTATCCTTCGCTTCAAATACCAGCGCGTTGCTCTTCTCGTTGAGCGTTTTCAGAACCGGTTGCAGTTCACGCAATACCTGATCAAGACGCTGCATATCCGCCACCATCTTGTTATAAGCTGCGGAACCCGGCTGGAAGCCCTGCATGCTACGATTCAATTCGCGCAGTGTCGACTGCATATCCGTCGGCAACTGTTGCATCGACTGACTGGCAAGGATCTTGTTCATACTATCCAGCGTAGTCTGCAGGTTTTTCATCGTGCGCTGACTTTCCGACAGCGTACTGGTCGCCTGTTCAATCATCGGGTTCAACGGCAGTTTGTTAATCTTATCCAACGCTTCCATCAGACGTTGCTGGATTTGCGCCAGACCACCGCTAACGGTCGGGATTATTTGATAGCCATTAAACTCACGCACACCGGTAATTGCCGGAGCATTTGGATAGAAGTCCAGATCGACGTACAGCGCTCCCGTGACCAGATTCCCGGTTTTCAGTGAACCGCGTAAACCGCGCTTCAGCAATTCGGCCAGGTGTTCTACCACATCAGCATTTTCACCTAGCTGCATTTTCAGTCGTTCTGGTTCAATACGCACCATGACTGGAATGCGATAATCATCGTTAAAGACCTGACGCATATTCGGCGCAAAGAATGGCACTTTGCTTACCGTACCGAGACGAATACCGCGGAATTCCACTGGCGCGCCAGGTTGCAGACCGCGTACCGAATCTTTAAAGAACATCAGATAATCAATGTGATCTGTGTACAGTGAATCCTGGATACTCTTCTGATCATCATACAAAACGAATGACGTTTTTGGCGCAACCGGCTGTCCCAAGTCCAGTCCTTCAGGCACGTCAAAGCTGACACCACCACTTAGCAACGTCGTCAATGACCCCATCTCTACGCGCATCCCCGCCGAGGTCAGATCCACCGCTATGCCGCTATCTTTCCAGAAGCGAACGTTGCTCGTTACCAGGCGGTCATAAGGCGCATTGATGAACAGTTGATAGCTGATATTACGCTTCTGAGTATCGAAGGTGCTGGTTTCAACCGACCCTACGCGATAACCACGAAACAGCACGGGATCTCCCGCCGTGAGCTGCCCAGCTTTGTTGCTGTCAAGAATGACACGGATCCCTTTGGCATCTGGTGGGGCCAACGGTGGAGAATCAAGCAAATCATATTTTGTTTGCTTGCTGCCTGCAGCCCCCGGTTGCAACTCGATATACACCCCGGAAAGCAACGTACCAAGGCCACTAATGCCTTCACGACCAATTTGTGGTTTCACTACCCAAAAGACCGTATCTTTGTGCAGCAGTTTTTCCATACCGGCGTTGAGACGCGCTTTGATTTCAACATGCGTTAAATCATCAGCCAGCGTGGCACTTTCGACCACACCGACGTCCACGCTACGACTTTTAATGGTAGTCTTGCCGCCTTCTATTCCTTCCGCATTAGCAGTGATCAGGGTAACTTCCGGCCCTTGATGACTGTAATGATAAAAAAGTACCCAAGCCCCGATCAGTGCCGTAACGATGGGAAATATCCACACAGGGGACCAGTTCTTCACTTTCTGGATTTTGGCTTCCCCACTATTAGATTCCATACTGTCAGGACTCCTCATGCTCTGGTTCAGGTTGACGATCCCACGACAAACGTGGATCAAACGTCATCGCAGAAAACATTGTCATAATGACGACTAAAGCAAACATTAATGCACCCATTGCAGGATAAATACTCATTAAGCCTCCCATACGCACCAGCGCCGAGAGCACCGCTATCACGAAAACGTCAATCATTGACCAGCGGCCTACAAACTCAACAACTTCGTAAATCAAATGCATTCTTTCACTATCACGCTTGCCGTGCCCTTTCGCATCCCAGCACAGCCAGGCTATAGCGATCATCTTTAAAGTTGGCACCATGATACTGGCTAAAAAGATGACGGCGGCAACCGGATAAGAGCCTTCGCTCCATAATAAGATGACCCCGGCGAGAATGGTCGACGGCATCTTAGAGCCTAAAAAATCGGTCACCATAATGGGTAAGATGTTCGCCGGGAGATATAACATGATCGACGTAAAAAGCAGTGCCAATGTCCATTGCAGGCTGTTTTTGCGTCGAACATATCCTTTGGTGCCACAGCGCGGACACACGGGATTATCGGCAGGAAGAATTGCCGTACAGCATGAGCAAGAGCGCAGCCCCTGGCGTATTCCCGTTATGCCCGGTTTCAGCGTCTGGTGAAGCTCTGGCATCGTGGCAATATCATCCCATAACCAGCGGCGATCAACGCACTGAAAGGCGCGTAATTGCAGCACACAAAATAAACACCAGGGAATGAAACTACTGCCCACGCCAATGCTGCCGTAAGCCATCAGTTTGACAAAACTGACCAACACACCGGCAAGGAAAATCTCCGCCATTCCCCAGGTTTTAAGCTGAAAAAGTACCCGCCCCAGTTGTTCTTTTAAACGAACAGGTATTTCCGCGCGATTAACCAACAGTAAAATAGTAATCAGGCAAAACGCGGGGACCAGTTGCACAAACAACAGGAAAAAAGTACCGAGGCTGGCATAGTCCTCGGAAAACAGTACGCCCGGGATTTCCAGCAACGTAATCTCACTGGTTACCCCCGCAACGTTCATATTGACAAAAGGGAACAGGTTGGACAGCAGCAGCATGAACAGTGCAGCCAACGCATAAGCGGTAGGACGCTGTCGAGGGGCATCCCACGCAACGGTTAACGTTGTGCCACACCGAGGACATGCCGCCTTCTGACCATGCTCAAGGTGGGGTAAAACCACCAGCATGTCACACTGCGAGCACAGGATGTGCTTCGCGGCATGATGATGTTCGCACATTGGTACTCCTTAATGATGCGCTATTCTACAGAATGCTGACATAGCACTCGCTTTTAATGCCGGATGCTGAACTACCGCATTATCCGCTCAGGGAGCTCGTGGAAACGCAATAAATTGACGTTTCCACCCAGGCCAGATAAGCGTAGCGCATCAGGCAATTTGGCCGTTATCAGCAGTCTCTCTTTTCACTTAACTGATTAGCGATCAGCCACCATTTTTTAACGCTTCAAGATACTCCCAACGTTCAAATGCCTGCTCCAGTTCCTGTTCGGCGGCAGTCAGATCAGCGAGCACTTTTTGCGTATGCTCATGTGGCTGGCTGAAGAAAGAGGCATCTGCCACCTGCGCCTGTAAGGCTTCCAGTTTTGCTTCCAAATCTTCAAGCAGTTGCGGTAGCTGTTCTAATTCGCGCTGCAATTTATAGCTTAGTTTGCTACTGCTGCGTTTTACAGTTTCTGCTTTCGGCGCAGCTACTTCTTCGTTTTTTTTCACCGCAGGCTGTTTTAACGCCACATACTGTTCTTGCTGTCCGCGCGCGTCGTGATAACCGCCGACATAACGGCCAATTTTGCCGCCACCTTCGAAGATCCAGCACTCTGTTACGGTGTTATCAACAAACTGACGATCGTGACTAACCAGCAATACTGTACCCTGGTAGCTGTCGATCAGCTCTTCAAGCAGTTCCAGCGTTTCAACATCGAGATCGTTGGTCGGTTCGTCGAGGATCAGTAAGTTACTGGGTTTCAGGAACAGACGCGCCAAAAGCAGACGGTTACGTTCCCCGCCAGAGAGCGCGCGCACCGGCGTCATCGCCCGTTTCGGATGGAACAGGAAGTCCTGTAAATAGCCCAGTACATGGCGCGGTTTACCGTTAACCATCACCTCTTGCTTACCTTCAGCAAGGTTATCCATCACCGTTTTGTCGGGATCGAGTTCCGCGCGGTGCTGGTCAAAATAGGCGACTTCCAGTTTAGTGCCGACGTGAATGCGTCCGCTGTCCGCCTGAAGTTGACCAAGCATCAGTTTCAGCAACGTGGTTTTGCCACAGCCATTCGGGCCAATCAGGGCAATTTTATCGCCACGCAGTACCTGGGCAGAAAAATCTTTCACCAGTTGCTTACCGTCAACCTGGTAGCAAACGTCTTCCATTTCGAAAACGATCTTACCGGAGCGACTGGCCTCTTCTACCTGCATCTTTGCAGTACCCATCACTTCGCGACGTTCGCCACGCTCGCGACGCATTGCTTTCAGCGCACGCACGCGGCCTTCATTACGGGTGCGGCGTGCTTTGATCCCCTGACGGATCCACACCTCTTCCTGCGCCAGTTTGCGATCGAACTCGGCATTTTGTAGTTCTTCCACGCGCAGGGCTTCTTCTTTTTCCAGCAGATACTGGTCGTAATTCCCCGGATAGGTCACCAGTTTGCCGCGATCGAGATCGACAATACGCGTCGCCATATTGCGAATAAATGAACGGTCGTGGGAGATGAAAATAATCGTACCGCTGAACGTTTTCAGGAAACCTTCCAGCCAGTCGATGGTTTCAATATCCAGGTGGTTTGTCGGTTCGTCGAGCAGCAGCACGCGCGGATTGCTCACCAACGCGCGTCCTAATGCCGCTTTACGCAACCAGCCGCCGGAAAGCGACGACAGCGCAACGTTAGGATCTAATCCCAGCTGTGCCAGCACTTCGTTGATGCGGTTTTCCAGTTGCCACAGGTTGTGGTGATCCAACTGTTCCTGAACCTTCGCCAGTTCGTTGAGATTCTTCTCGCTCGGGTCGTTCATCACCAGGCGCGAAATATCGTGATAGCGTTTCAGGTACTCGGCCTGTTCCTCAATGCCTTCGGCAACAAAATCATAAACGCTACCCTCAACGTTACGCGGTGGATCCTGCTGCAAACGCGCAACGATCAAATCTTGCTCGTAAATAATGCGACCGTCATCCAGCCCCTGTTCACGGTTGAGGATTTTCATTAACGTCGATTTGCCTGCGCCGTTACGGCCTACCAGACAAACACGTTCGTTATCTTCGATATGCAGTTCTGCGTTATCGAGAAGCGGCGCGTCGCTGAACGACAGCCATGCGCCATGCATACTGATTAATGACATTACTATTCCTTTCAGGCTGCGGTAATCAGCCAGCAGTTGTGGATCTGGCGGTTACGGGCGAAATCCTGGGAGAGCGTTTTTTGCGTAATTTCTTGTGCTTTCAGTCCCAGTTTTGCCAGTCCGTCAAGATCCATACGGAAACCACGTTTGTTGTTCGAGAACATGATCGTCCCACCTGCACGCAGCAGACGTTTCAAATCTTTCATCAGCGCCAGATGATCGCGCTGAACATCAAACGCATCTTCCATTCGTTTTGAGTTAGAGAACGTTGGTGGATCGATAAAGATCAGATCGAACTGTTCATTAGCCTCACGTAACCACGCCAGGCAGTCGGCCTGAATCAGGCGATGCGCACGACCGGTTAAGCCGTTAAGGCGCAGGTTACGTTCTGCCCACTCCAGATAGGTACGCGACATATCCACCGTAGTGGTGCTGCGCGCGCCGCCTAATCCCGCGTGCACAGTGGCGCTACCGGTATAGGAGAACAAGTTGAGGAAATCTTTGCCTTTGCTCATCTGACCGAGCATACGACGGGCGATACGGTGATCGAGGAACAAACCAGTATCAAGATAATCCGTCAGGTTCACCCACAGGTGAGCGTTATATTCGGTAACTTCAAGAAACTCGCCCTTCTCGCCCAGTTTCTGGTACTGATTTTTGCCCTTCTGGCGTTCACGGGTTTTCAGCACCAGTTTGTTTGGCGCAATCCCGAGTACCGAAATGGTCGCAGCGATAATATCGAACAGACGTTGACGCGCTTTGTGCGCATCAATGGTTTTCGGCGGCGCATACTCCTGCACCACCACCCAGTCGGCATAACGGTCAACGGCAACGTTGTATTCCGGTAGATCGGCGTCGTACAGGCGGTAGCATTCAATGCCTTCCTGACGCGCCCACTTCTCGAATTTTTTGAGGTTCTTACGCAGACGGTTGGCGTAGTCTTCTGCCACCATTGCCGGTTTGCTGTCTGGAGTGCTTTCGGCAACGTGGTAATTTTTCTGCACGCAGTCTAATGGACCGTTTTTCGCTTTGTACTGTTTGTCTGCACGCAGCTGCAGGCAACTTAACAGATCTGGCGAGGCACTGAATAAAGAGAGATTCCAGCCGCCGAACTGGTTTTTCATGATTCGGCCCAGCAGGCTATGCAGCGCAATCAGCGCCGGTTCGCTGTCCAGACGTTCGCCGTAAGGCGGGTTGCTCAACACTGTACCGTACGGTCCTTTTGGCAGCGGATTGGTCAATTGCGCGACATCTTTCACTTCAAAAGTGATCAGTTCGCCAATCCCCGCAAGACGGGCGTTGGTGCGCGCACGTTGAATCACCCGCGCATCGCTGTCGGAACCGTAGAAATGAGAGTTGTACTCAGCCAGACCTTTACGGGCGCGGGTTTGCGCTTCCGCTTTTACTTCTTGCCAGATAGCTTCATCATGTTGCGCCCAGCCGCTAAAGCCCCAACGCCCGCGGTGCAAGCCCGGTGCGCGGTCGGTCGCCAGCATCGCCGCTTCAATCAGCAACGTACCAGAACCACACATTGGATCGAGCAGCGGTGTTCCTGGCTGCCAACCGGAACGCATCACAATTGCCGCCGCCAGAGTTTCTTTGATCGGCGCAATACCCGCACGATCGCGATAGCCGCGCAAATGCAAACCATCACCACTTAAATCGAGAGCGATGCTGGCGGTTTCTTTATTTAGCCACACGTTCACGCGGATATCCGGCGCATCGCGATCGACATTCGGACGCGGCAAATTCTTACGGGTGAAAGCATCAACGATCGCATCTTTGACTTTCATCGCGCCGTACTGGCTGTTGCGGATAGTGTCATTCAGACCGCTGAAGTGGACAGCAAAGGTCGCGCCAGGATTAAACATCTCTGTCCAGTTGATCGCCTGAACGCCGAGATAAAGGTCTAAGTCGCTGTAAACCTTGCACTCGCCCAGCGGCAACATAATACGTGAGGCCAGGCGACTCCACATCAGGCTCTGGTAAACAAGCCGCGTGTCGCCCTTGAAATGGACCCCACCCTGAACCACCTGGCATTCAACGGCCCCCAGGTTTTCGAGTTCAGTTTTTAACAGCTCTTCCAGCCCACGGGCCGTACTGGCAAACAGAGAATTCATATCGTCACTTTTACTCTAAGGCCTACCGCAGTAGGCGTAATTGTTGCAGTCAGTTTGGACATGGACAGCATGGAGAAACCGGAACGTACACCAGTACGTGAGGATTTCGAGTACTGCCCAGGGCTAAACTGACAAATAAAATAGCCTAACGGGATAGGCACTAAGAAAATTGTTGCGCATTATAGCTAATAAGCGCGTCATGTCATAAAGTTGAGGGCTTATTTTCATTTGAGGACCGCACCGTGACGACATTAACCCGGCTTTTTATTCATCCTGTTAAATCGATGCGCGGCATCGGTCTGACACATGCTCTGGCTGATGTCAGCGGTCTGGCCTTCGATCGCACCTTTATGGTCACAGAACCTGACGGTACGTTTATTACTGCCCGCCAGTTTCCGCAGATGGTGCGATTTACCCCTTCGCCCGTGCATGACGGCTTACATCTCACCGCGCCAGATGGCAGCAGCGCATACATCCGTTTTGCTGATTTCGCTATGCAGGACGCGCCAACCGAAGTGTGGGGTAACCATTTTACTGCACGCATTGCGCCAGATGAGATCAACAAATGGTTAAGCGGCTTTTTCTCCCGTGAAGTGCAATTGCGCTGGGTAGGACCGCAGATGACACGGCGCGTAAAACGCCATAACACTGTACCCTTGTCGTTTGCTGATGGCTATCCGTATCTGCTCGCTAATGAAGCCTCACTGCGTGATGTGCAGCAACGCTGCCCGGCAAGTGTAAAAATGGAGCAATTTCGCCCCAATCTGGTGGTTTCCGGCGCGGCAGCCTGGGAAGAAGATACCTGGAAAGTGATTCGCATTGGCGATGTGGTGTTTGACGTGGTAAAGCCCTGCAGCCGCTGCATTTTCACCACTGTCAGCCCGGAAAAAGGACAAAAGCATCCGGCAGGCGAACCGTTAAAAACGCTGCAATCCTTCCGTACTGCCCAAGATAATGGCGATGTCGATTTTGGTCAGAATTTAATTGCCCGCAATAGTGGCGTTGTTCGTGTTGGTGATGCAGTGGAAATTCTTGCTACTGCACCGGCGAAAATCTACGGCGCGGCAGCCGCAGACGATACTCTCCCGACAAAGCAGCAAATGGATGCGAATGTAGATATCGACTGGCAAGGACTGGCATTTCGCGGTAATAATCAACAGGTATTGTTAGAACAATTAGAAAATCAAGGGATTCGGATCCCCTATTCTTGTCGCGCGGGCATATGTGGAAGTTGTCGAGTTCAGCTTCTGGAAGGCGAAGTCACCCCGCTGAAAAAATCAGCTATGAGCGACGACGGGACAATTCTTTGCTGTAGTTGTGTACCGAAGACTGCATTGAAACTGAAAGGTTAAACGGCCTGTTCAAGGCTGAAGCTGTCATAACTCATATGAGGTTTCAGCCTGTCATTCATAATTTTGATGGCGTCACCCAGTTGCATGGCGCGACCAGCGATGACAACACAAGGCTGCGCAAGGAGGCACAGCGCGGCATTTTCACCAGATTCAACAACCAGAAGGCTGACTTGTTCATTGGTATCGCTTAACCAGACACAGGCTGCATCACCCGGCACTGGCGACCACATTTCACCATGAGAAACAAAATGCCAGCTTTTCGGCATTTGCGGTTTGAGATAACGAACTGCCACCAGCGCATTAAGCACCAGTTCAGCTTTTTGTTCTTTTGATAAGTTAAGGTCGCGGCATTTTTCTTCAAACGAGAAATAGAGCGCGGCGTCATCAACGCAGAATCCCGCAGGAGAAAAGGCGTCTGGTGTCAACATCTTGCGCGCAAAACGTGAGCGAAATAGCATGCCATTGGCTAAATCAAGCATCATTCGATCATGCTCTTCATCATAATACCAACGCCAATTATCGTCTGGTTTAATTCGCATATGCTTCTCCTCTACCCTATAAATCCACTGCAACATATTCCATTGTTGCTTCGCTTAATAACCTCAACAAGAAAAGTACAAAATGTCTAAATAAGTAACAGCAATGAATATAAAACAACCAGGGCTGAAAATAAAGCCCTGATTATCTTATAAAGAGAAAATGAAAGAAATAATTAGATATGGTTAACGATTTCTTTAATCAGCGGCGGACCTTTAAAAATAAAACCGGAATAAATTTGCACCAAAGAAGCCCCCGCAGCTATCTTCTCGCGAGCAGCGATTACCGAGTCAATACCACCAACACCAATAATCGGTAAGCGGCCGTTTAATTCCTGCGACAAGCGACGAATAATTTCCGTACTTTTTAATTGTAAGGGACGACCACTTAAGCCACCGGTTTGATCACAATTTTTCATTCCCTGAACTAAAGAACGATCGAGGGTCGTATTAGTTGCAATGACGCCATCAATATTATGGCGAACTAAACTATCGGCGACCTGGATCAACTCTTCTTCAGAAAGATCCGGCGCGATCTTCACTGCTATTGGTACATATTTGTGGTGGTGCGCTTGCAGATCATTTTGTTTATTTTTAATTGCCGTTAATAAATCATCCAGCGCTTCGCCATATTGCAGAGTGCGTAATCCCGGGGTATTTGGTGATGAAATATTGATGGCAATATATCCTGCATAGGCGTAGATTTTTTCCATACAAATCAGATAGTCATCTTTGCCTTGCTCAACCGGCGTATCTTTATTTTTGCCGATATTGATTCCCAGAACACCGTCGTAATGGGCTTTTTTAACGTTCTCTACGAGGTTATCAACGCCGAGGTTATTAAAACCCATACGGTTTATTAAACCTTCAGCATCTACCAGGCGAAAAAGACGAGGTTTATCGTTTCCTGGTTGTGGACGCGGGGTGACAGTACCGATCTCGATCGATCCAAATCCCATTGCACCAAGGGCATCAATACACTCCCCGTCTTTATCAAGACCGGCTGCCAGACCAAGCGGGTTTTTAAAGGTCAGTCCCATACAGTTAACCGGCTTCGCTGGAACATTTTGCCGAACAAGCGCTTCAAACGGTGTTCCGGTGATGCGGCGTAATTGCTGAAAAGTAAACTCGTGTGCGCGCTCTGGATCGAGCTGGAAAAGGGCTTTACGAACGAAGGGGTAGTACATGAACTCTCCTGGATTCCCGGTGTGCAAACCGGGGGCGTATTATGTGCGAGTTCGCAGCAAAAGGGAATTGACCTGCGGCAATAAATAGCAAACGTTTTCTTGTTGCGCCTTTTTTATGCTTTTTTTGGCTTTCCTTCTTCAGATAAATCATTTCGACTCACGAACGCCCTCTGTCAGACTGACCGAATTGTTATCAATGTTAACAAAACAAGAACAATTGGTTATAAGGAGAGAGTATGCGTGTCATCACCCTGGCGGGTAGTCCTCGCTTTCCTTCTCGCTCCAGTTCCTTACTGGAATATGCGCGGGAAAAACTGAATGGCCTGGATGTTGAGGTTTATCACTGGAATCTGCAAAACTTCGCCCCGGAAGATCTGCTCTATGCCCGTTTCGATAGTCCGGCACTCAAGACCTTCACCGAACAGCTGCAACAGGCCGATGGGCTGATCGTCGCCACGCCTGTGTATAAAGCCGCCTATTCCGGTGCGCTGAAAACCCTGCTCGACCTGCTGCCAGAACGCGCTTTGCAAGGCAAAGTAGTGCTACCGCTGGCGACGGGCGGCACCGTGGCCCATCTACTGGCGGTCGATTATGCCCTTAAACCAGTTTTAAGTGCGCTGAAAGCCCAGGAGATCCTGCACGGCGTGTTTGCCGATGACTCGCAGGTGATTGATTACCAACACAAGCCGCTGTTCACGCCAAATCTGCAAACCCGTCTTGATACCGCGCTAGAAACTTTCTGGCAGGCGTTGCACCGCCGCGATGTTCAGGTTCCTGATCTTCATTCTCTGCGAGGTAATGCCCATGCGTAAGATCATTAAACTGGCGCTGGCGGGATTACTTAGCGTCTCTACACTCGCTGTTGCCGCAGAGTCTTCGCCAGAGGCGTTAAGGATTGGCTATCAGAAAAGCAATATCAGTTCGGTACTGGCGAAAAATTACCAAATGCTGGAAAAACGCTATCCACAAACAAAAATCTCGTGGGTGGAGTTCCCCGCTGGCCCGCAGATGCTGGAGGCGTTAAACGTTGGCAGTATTGATCTCGGCAGTACCGGGGATATTCCACCAATCTTTGCTCAGGCCGCCGGGGCTGATTTGGTGTACGTGGGCGTCGAGCCACCAAAGCCAAAAGCCGAAGTGATTCTGGTGGCAGAAAACAGCCCGATCAAAACCGTGGCCGATCTTAAAGGCCACAAAGTTGCCTTTCAGAAAGGCTCCAGTTCGCACAACCTTTTACTGCGCGCCCTGCAACAGGCCGGGCTTAAATTCACCGATATCCAGCCCACTTACCTGACGCCAGCTGATGCCCGCGCCGCGTTCCAGCAAGGTAACGTCGACGCCTGGGCTATCTGGGATCCCTACTACTCCGCCGCGTTATTACAGGGCGGCGTGCGGGTGTTGAAAGATGGCACCAGTCTCAATCAAACCGGATCGTTTTATCTGGCCGCTCGTCCCTATGCAGAAAAAAACGGCACCTTTATTCAGGGTGTGCTCACAACCTTTAGTGAGGCCGATGCGTTAACCCGCAGCCAGCGCGAGCAAAGCATCGCTTTACTGGCAAAAACAATGGGCTTACCGGCTCCGGTAATTGCCTCTTACTTAGATCATCGCCCTCCTACCACCATCAAACCGGTTAACGCCGAGGTTGCCGCCTTACAGCAGCAAACAGCAGATCTGTTTTATGAAAACCGTCTGGTGCCGAAAAAAGTCGATATTCGCCAGCGCATCTGGCAGCCCACGCAACTGGAAGGAAAACAATTATGAGTCTGAATATGTTCTGGTTTTTACCGACCCACGGTGACGGGCATTATCTGGGAACGGAAGAAGGTTCACGCCCGGTTGATCACGGTTATCTGCAACAAATTGCGCAAGCGGCAGATCGTCTTGGCTTTACCGGTGTGCTAATTCCAACGGGGCGATCGTGTGAAGATGCGTGGCTGGTTGCGGCGTCGATGATCCCGGTGACGCAGCGGCTGAAGTTTCTTGTCGCCCTGCGCCCCAGCGTAACCTCACCTACCGTTGCCGCCCGTCAGGCCGCCACGCTTGACCGTCTCTCTAATGGGCGTGCATTGTTTAACCTGGTCACAGGCAGCGATCCACAAGAGCTGGCAGGCGACGGCGTGTTCCTTAATCATAGCGAGCGTTACGAAGCCTCGGCGGAATTTACCCAGGTCTGGCGACGTTTATTGCTGGGCGAAACCGTCGATTTCAACGGAAAACATATTCATGTGCGGGGAGCCAAACTGCTCTTCCCGCCGATTCAACAGCCATATCCTCCGCTTTACTTTGGCGGATCGTCAGACGTCGCCCAGGAGCTGGCGGCAGAACAAGTTGATCTCTACCTCACCTGGGGCGAACCACCAGAACTGGTTAAAGAGAAAATCGAACAAGTGCGGGCGAAAGCTGCCGCGCATGGACGAAAAATTCGTTTCGGTATTCGCCTGCACGTTATTGTCCGCGAAACTAACGACGAAGCGTGGCAGGCCGCCGAGCGGTTAATCTCGCATCTTGATGATGAAACTATCGCCAAAGCACAGGCCGCATTCGCTCGGACGGATTCCGTAGGACAACAGCGAATGGCGGCGCTACATAACGGCAAGCGCGACAATCTGGAGATCAGCCCCAATTTATGGGCGGGCGTTGGCTTAGTCCGCGGCGGTGCCGGGACGGCGCTGGTGGGCGATGGTCCTACGGTCGCTGCACGAATCAACGAATACGCCGCGCTTGGCATCGACAGTTTTGTGCTTTCGGGCTATCCACATCTGGAAGAAGCGTATCGGGTTGGCGAGTTGCTGTTCCCGCTTCTGGATGTCGCCATCCCGGAAATTCCCCAGCCACAACCGCTGAATCCGCAAGGCGAAGCGGTGGCGAATGATTTTATCCCCCGTAAAGTCGCGCAAAGCTAAGGAACACGATGATGGCAACGCCAGTGAAGAAGTGGTTATTGCGCGTTGCCCCCTGGTTTTTACCGGTGGGCATCGTGGCGGTGTGGCAACTGGCCTCCTCAGTTGGCTGGTTGTCGACGCGTATTTTGCCCTCACCGGAAGGGGTGGTGATGGCGTTCTGGACGCTCTCCGCCAGCGGCGAATTGTGGCAGCATCTGGCGATCAGCTCCTGGCGGGCGCTGATTGGCTTTTCAATTGGCGGATCGCTGGGGTTGATTCTGGGGCTGATTAGCGGACTATCTCGCTGGGGAGAACGGCTGCTGGATACCTCAATTCAGATGTTGCGCAACGTGCCGCATCTGGCACTGATCCCGCTGGTGATTTTGTGGTTTGGCATTGATGAATCCGCGAAAATCTTTCTGGTGGCGCTCGGCACGCTTTTCCCCATTTATATCAATACCTGGCACGGCATCCGTAATATCGATCGCGGGCTGGTGGAAATGGCGCGAAGCTATGGCTTATCCGGATTACCGCTGTTTATCCATGTGATCCTGCCTGGTGCCCTACCCTCAATTATGGTCGGCGTGCGCTTCGCGTTAGGTCTGATGTGGCTGACGCTGATTGTTGCTGAAACCATTTCTGCTAATTCTGGCATTGGTTATCTGGCGATGAATGCGCGGGAGTTTTTGCAAACGGACGTGGTGGTGGTTGCCATTATTCTCTACGCCCTGCTCGGCAAACTTGCTGACGTCAGCGCGCAACTTTTAGAGCGCCTCTGGTTGCGCTGGAACCCGGCTTATCATCTGAAAGAGGCCACTGTATGAATACTGCTCGTCTGAACCAGGGTACGCCGCTACTGCTCAATGCGGTAAGCAAACATTACGCGGAAAATATCGTCCTGAACCAACTGGATTTGCATATTCCGGCAGGCCAGTTTGTGGCGGTAGTGGGCCGCAGCGGTGGTGGCAAAAGTACCCTGCTGCGACTGCTGGCCGGGCTGGAAACGCCAACCGCAGGCGATGTGCTGGCAGGCACAACACCGCTGGCTGAGATTCAGGATGATACGCGAATGATGTTTCAGGATGCGCGTCTGCTGCCATGGAAATCGGTGATTGATAACGTTGGGTTAGGCCTTAAAGGCCAGTGGCGCGATGCCGCGCGTCAGGCGCTGGCTGCGGTAGGTCTGGAGAATCGCGCCGGGGAATGGCCGGCCGCACTTTCTGGCGGGCAGAAACAGCGTGTGGCGCTGGCGCGAGCGTTGATCCATCGACCGGGTTTATTGTTGCTTGATGAACCACTCGGTGCGCTGGACGCTTTAACGCGGCTGGAGATGCAGGATTTGATTGTGTCACTCTGGCAGGATCATGGCTTTACTGTTTTGCTGGTGACGCATGATGTGAGCGAAGCGGTAGCGATGGCTGACCGGGTGCTGTTAATTGAAGAAGGAAAAATTGGTCTGGATTTGACGGTAGATATCCCCCGTCCGCGCCGGTTAGGATCAGTGCGATTAGCGGAGCTGGAAGCGGAAGTGTTGCAGCGGGTGATGCATCGTGGGCATTCTGAACAACCGATTCGGCGTCATGGTTAATATGCCGGATGCGGCGCACAAAACCAGCAGCTTCAACGGGCTTGTAGGCCTGATAAGGCGCGTCAAGCGTCGCATCAGGCATGTTTGTATCAAGCCAGAGCTTTAGTTATTTTCTCGTACAGATCGCCAGAGAGATTTTCCAGCCCTTTCAACTGTTCCAGCGCCGCACGCATTTTCTCCTGACGTTTGGCATCGTAACGTTTCAGGCGAATCAGCGGCTCAATCAGACGTGAAGCCACCTGCGGGTTACGGCTGTTGAGGTCGGTAAGCATTTCCACCAGGAACTGGTAACCGCTGCCATCTTCGGCATGGAACGCTGCCGGGTTGCTGCCCGCAAACGCGCCAATCAACGAACGAATACGGTTCGGGTTGCTCATGGTAAATGAGCGATGCTGCAACAGACCACGCACCGTCTCCAGCACATTCGCCGCCGGGCTGGTAGCTTGCAGGATAAACCATTTATCCATCACCAGACCGTCCTGATGCCACTTATCGTCGTATTCCTGCATCAACTTGTCACGGCATGGCAACTGCGCAGCAACCGCCGCGGAAAGCGCTGCCAGCGCATCGGTCATATTGTTCGCTTCGTGGAACTGCTTGCTCACCAGCACATCAGCCAGATGCGTTTCACCAAAAGCGAGGAAGCGCAGGCAGGCATTACGCAGCGTCCGTTTCGCAATATCTTCATGCTCAACGCGATACTCGCTCTGGTAATTCGCGTTATAGATTGCCAGCAGCTCATCCGCCAGTTCAGTAGCCAGAGTACGGGTGAGTGCTTCGCGCACTTCGGCAATAGCAATCGGATCAATGATATCGAACAGTTCCGCCATTTCATTGACGGAAGGCAGTGTCAGAATTTCTGCCGCCAGTGCCGGGTCAATCTTCTCATCCAGCAGTACCGCGCGGAAAGCATCGGCAACGTGTGCTGGTAAAGACAATGGTTGACCTTGCTGATGACGGGCGACGTTCAGCTTGATGTAGGTTGCCAGCAAACTTTGCGCCGCATCCCAGCGGGAGAAATCATTACGCGCATGACGCATCAGGAAGGTCAGTTGCTGATCGCTCCACTTATATTCCAGTTTCACTGGCGCAGAGAATTCGCACAGCAGCGCAGGCACCGGCTGGAAGTAGACATTATCAAAGACAAAGGTCTGTTCCGCCTGAGTAACGTTCAGCACGGAATTCATCGGATGACCGCCTTTCTGCAACGGGATCACCTTGCCTTCGTTGTCATACAGTTCGATGACAAACGGAATATGCAGCGGCTGTTTTTCTGCCTGATCCGGCGTAGCAGGCGTGCGCTGGCTGATGGTCAGGGTGTACTGCTCGGTTTCCGGATTGTAGTCGTCTTTGACGGCTACAACCGGCGTGCCGGACTGACTGTACCAACGGCGGAAATGGGAGAGATCGACATTCGACGCGTCTTCCATCGCCTGAACGAAATCGTCGCAGGTCGCTGCACTGCCATCATGACGCTCGAAATAGAGCTGCATCCCTTTCTGGAAGTTTTCTTCGCCCAGCAGGGTGTGGATCATACGGATCACTTCCGCGCCCTTCTCGTAAACGGTCAGGGTGTAGAAGTTGTTCATTTCAATGACCATGTCCGGGCGGATCGGGTGCGCCATCGGGCTGGCGTCTTCCGCAAACTGCAATCCGCGCATGGTGCGCACGTTATTGATGCGGTTAACTGCGCGGGAACCAAGGTCAGAGCTGAATTCCTGATCGCGGAACACCGTTAAGCCTTCTTTCAGACTAAGCTGGAACCAGTCGCGGCAGGTCACACGGTTACCGGTCCAGTTATGGAAATATTCATGACCGATAACGCGTTCAATATCAAGGTAATCTTTGTCGGTGGCGGTGTCGGTGCGCGCCAGTACATACTTGGAGTTAAAGATATTCAGACCTTTATTCTCCATCGCGCCCATATTGAAGAAATCCACCGCAACGATCATATAGATGTCGAGGTCATACTCCAGGCCGAAGCGTTCTTCATCCCACTTCATGGAATTTTTCAGGGACGTCATCGCCCACGGAGCGCGATCAAGGTTGCCGCGATCGACATACAGCTCCAGCGCTACTTCGCGGCCAGAACGCGTGGTGAAGGTGTCGCGCAGCACGTCGAAGTCGCCTGCCACCAGCGCAAACAGGTAGCACGGTTTCGGGAACGGGTCCTGCCACTGTACCCAGTGACGTCCGTTTTCCAGTTCGCCTTGCGCAACGCGGTTACCGTTGGAAAGCAGGAATGGATATTTGGTTTTATCGGCAATAATTTTGGTGGTAAAACGCGCCAGCACGTCCGGGCGGTCGAGATAATACGTAATATGGCGGAAACCTTCGGCTTCACACTGAGTGCAAAGCGCATCGCCTGACTGATAAAGCCCTTCCAACGCGGTATTCGCTGCCGGACTAATTTCATTAACAATCTTGAGCGTAAAACACTCCGGCAAATTACTGATGACCAGTGCGCCCTCTTCTTCTTTCCAGGCGTTCCACGGCTCATCATTAATATGAATAGAAACCAGTTTAAGATCTTCGCCATCAAGACGAAGCGGTGCATCTGATGCACCATGACGGACAGCCTGGCTGACTGCGGTAACTACCGTCTTTTGCGCGTCCAGGTCAAAGGTCAAGTCAATATCAGTAATCTGGTAATCCGGCGCACGATAATCGTGACGGTATTTGGCTTGTGGCTGTTGAGTCATAAATAACCTTTAGCATCTTTTATAGAGTCTGGTGTTCAGTCTATTCCTGTTGCGTAAATCTCGCTACGCAGAATCTTCATCTTTTCAGGTACAAACGCTTTTATTGCTACATTTGTATAACATACACAGCGCAACGCTATCGACCATAAAGGTGGCATATGGTGTGATCGGGGTTCAATAAATTGCGAAACAAGGTATACTCCAGCAGTTTCCTAAGATGTTTATTGTACTAAACGCTCCCGTAAGAGGACGCTACTGCGCACCTATGACACAATTCGCTTCTCCTGTTCTGCACTCGTTGCTGGATACAGATGCTTATAAGTTGCATATGCAGCAAGCCGTGTTTCATCACTACTATGATGTGCATGTCGCGGCGGAATTTCGTTGCCGTGGTGACGATCTGCTGGGTATTTATGCCGATGCTATTCGTGAACAGGTTCAGGCGATGGAAAACTTGTGCCTGCGGGATGATGAATATCAGTGGCTCTCTGCCCTGCCTTTCTTTAAAGCCGACTATCTCGACTGGCTGCGTGAATTCCGCTTTAATCCGGAACAGGTCACTGTTAGCAACGATAACGGTAAGCTGGATATTCGTTTAAGCGGTCCGTGGCGTGAAGTCATCCTATGGGAAGTTCCTTTGCTGGCGGTCATTAGTGAACTGGTACATCGCTATCGCTCACCGCAGGCCGACGTTGCGCAAGCCCTCGACACTCTGGAAAGCAAATTAGTCAACTTCTCGGCGTTAACCGCCGACCTTGATATGTCGCGCTTCCATCTGATGGATTTCGGCACTCGCCGCCGTTTTTCTCGCGAAGTACAAGAAACCATCGTTAAACGTCTGCAACAGGAAAAGTGGTTCGTTGGCACCAGTAATTACGATCTGGCGCGTCGCCTTTCCCTTACGCCGATGGGAACCCAGGCACACGAATGGTTCCAGGCACATCAGCAAATCAGCCCGGACCTTGCCAACAGCCAGCGAGCTGCACTTGCTGCCTGGCTGGAAGAGTATCCCGATCAACTGGGGATTGCGTTAACCGACTGTATTACGATGGATGCATTCTTACGTGATTTCGGCGTGGAGTTTGCCAGCCGCTATCAGGGCTTGCGCCATGACTCTGGCGACCCGGTAGAATGGGGCGAAAAAGCGATTGCACATTATGAGAAACTGGGGATTGACCCGCAAAGCAAAATACTGGTTTTCTCCGACAATCTGGATTTACCTAAAGCGGTTGAGCTTTATCGCCACTTCTCTTCTCGCGTGCAATTAAGTTTTGGCATTGGTACACGCCTGACTTGTGATATTCCTCAGGTAAAACCCTTGAATATCGTGATTAAACTGGTGGAGTGTAACGGTAAACCGGTGGCGAAACTTTCTGACAGCCCTGGCAAAACTATCTGCCATGACAAAGCGTTTGTCCGCGCGCTGCGTAAAGCATTCGACCTTCCGCACATTAAAAAAGCCAGTTAATATCATCAGGGAGCCATAACGGCTCCCTTTTTTGCCTTTTATTCCGAAATCTTTTGCCCCATCTGCGAATTCTGCTTGTCTGATTGCAGATGCCAGGTAACATAGGTATCCCCCCATTGACGGGTGGACAAGTGTTTATTTTTTCCGACTATTAACAGAGAGAATATTATGAGCGTTGTGCCTGTAGCCGACGTACTCCAGGGCCGCATAGCCGTTGACAGCGAAGTCACCGTGCGCGGATGGGTACGTACCCGCCGAGATTCAAAAGCTGGCATCTCCTTCCTCGCCGTTTATGACGGTTCCTGCTTTGATCCTGTACAGGCTGTCATCAATAATTCTCTGCCCAATTACAATGAAGACGTACTGCGTCTGACCACCGGTTGCTCGGTCATTGTGACGGGTAAAGTCGTGGCATCGCCGGGCCAGGGGCAACAATTTGAAATTCAGGCCAGCAACGTTGAAGTTGCCGGTTGGGTTGAAGATCCAGACACTTACCCGATGGCCGCAAAACGCCACAGCATCGAATATCTGCGTGAAGTCGCTCACCTGCGTCCGCGTACCAACCTGATTGGCGCTGTAGCACGCGTTCGCCACACGCTGGCACAGGCACTGCATCGCTTCTTTAACGAGCAGGGCTTCTTCTGGGTTTCTACGCCGCTGATTACCGCGTCCGATACCGAAGGCGCTGGCGAGATGTTCCGCGTTTCAACGCTGGATCTGGAAAACCTACCACGTAACGATCAGGGCAAAGTCGATTTCGATAAAGACTTCTTTGGTAAAGAGTCTTTCCTGACCGTATCTGGTCAGTTGAACGGCGAAACCTATGCCTGTGCGCTATCGAAAATTTATACCTTCGGCCCGACATTCCGTGCTGAAAACTCCAACACCAGTCGTCACCTGGCGGAATTCTGGATGCTGGAGCCAGAAGTCGCGTTTGCTAATCTGAACGATATCGCCGGTCTGGCTGAAGCCATGCTGAAATATGTCTTCAAAGCAGTTCTCGAAGAACGTGCTGACGACATGAAATTCTTCGCTGAACGCGTGGACAAAGATGCTGTAAGCCGCCTGGAACGTTTCATTGAAGCAGACTTCGCCCAGGTTGATTACACCGAAGCAGTCACCATCCTTGAAAACTGCGGTAAGAAATTTGAAAACCCGGTTTACTGGGGCGTCGATCTCTCTTCTGAGCACGAGCGTTATCTGGCGGAAGAACACTTTAAAGCACCGGTAGTGGTTAAAAACTATCCGAAAGACATTAAAGCGTTCTATATGCGCCTTAACGAAGACGGTAAAACCGTTGCCGCAATGGACGTTCTGGCGCCGGGTATCGGTGAGATCATTGGTGGTTCGCAGCGTGAAGAGCGTCTGGACGTGCTGGACGAGCGCATGCTGGAGATGGGCCTGAACAAAGAAGATTACTGGTGGTATCGCGATCTGCGTCGCTACGGTACTGTTCCACATTCCGGTTTCGGTCTTGGCTTTGAACGCCTGATTGCCTACGTGACCGGCGTACAGAACGTGCGTGACGTGATTCCTTTCCCACGTACTCCGCGTAACGCCAGCTTCTAATTCACTTCCTGAAAGAGCCAGCGCACGCTGGCTCTTTTTTATCCCCTTCTGTCAAGTTATCTGTTTGTTAAGTCAATCAATCTATTTGCAACCCCTCAAGGCCCCTCTTCCTGTTACGGAATATTTCTCTGAAATATTTGCGAACAAAAAATTAACCCACAGTCTTATTGCGGATTAGCAATTTCTTAGCTGATAGCACAATTTTTATACTTATTTTTGGCTTTCTGGACGCCTGAAAGCGTGATTCAGTGAGACTGCGGGGAACAATGATCAGAAAGAAAATTTTCGTTTAGTTAATTTAAACATAAGGAAATCATATAAATAGATCAAATTCACTGCAAATATCATTAAAGTCCAATGGAAATATGACGGCGTTCACAAAGTCCCTTAAATTTTACCATTGGTTACACATTTTTGCTTTTTGTAACTATATCTTTATCTTTGTAGCACTTTCACGGTAGCGAAACGTTAGTTTGAATGGAAAGATGCCTGCAGATACATAAAACACCAAACTCTCATCAATAGTTCCGTAAAGATTCATTTACAGAACTTATTGGCGGCAGTGGCAGGTGTTATAAAAAAAACCATGAGGGTAATAAATAATGATGAAGCGCAATATTCTGGCAGTGATTGTCCCTGCTCTGTTAGTAGCAGGTACTGCAAACGCTGCAGAAATCTATAACAAAGATGGCAACAAAGTAGATCTGTACGGTAAAGCTGTCGGTCTGCATTATTTTTCCAAGGATAACGGTGAAAACAGTTACGGTGGCAATGGTGACATGACCTATGCCCGCCTTGGTTTTAAAGGGGAAACTCAAATCAATTCCGATCTGACCGGTTACGGTCAGTGGGAATACAACTTCCAGGGTAACAACTCTGAAGGTGCTGACGCTCAAACTGGCAACAAAACCCGTCTGGCATTCGCTGGTCTGAAATACGCTGACGTAGGTTCTTTCGATTACGGTCGTAATTACGGTGTTGTTTATGACGCACTGGGCTACACCGATATGCTGCCAGAGTTCGGTGGCGATACCGCATACAGCGATGACTTCTTCGTTGGTCGTGTAGGCGGCGTTGCTACCTACCGTAACTCCAACTTCTTTGGTCTGGTTGATGGCCTGAACTTCGCTGTTCAGTACCTGGGTAAAAACGAGCGTGATACTGCACGACGTTCTAACGGCGACGGTGTTGGCGGTTCCATCAGCTACGAATTCGAAGGCTTTGGTATCGTTGGTGCTTATGGTGCAGCTGACCGCACCGACCTGCAAGAAGCTCAGCCTCTCGGCCAGGGTAAAAAAGCTGAACAGTGGGCAACTGGTCTGAAGTATGATGCAAATAACATCTACCTGGCTGCAAACTACGGTGAAACCCGTAACGCCACCCCGATCACTGGTGGCTTTGCCAACAAAACGCAAGACGTTCTGTTAGTTGCGCAATACCAGTTTGACTTTGGTCTGCGTCCGTCCATCGCTTACACCAAATCTAAAGCGAAAGACGTAGAAGGCATCGGTGATGTTGATCTGGTGAACTACGTTGAAGTGGGCGCAACCTACTACTTCAACAAAAACATGTCCACCTATGTTGACTACATCATCAACCAGATCGATTCTGACAACAAACTGGGCGTAGGTTCTGATGATACCGTTGCTGTAGGTATCGTTTACCAGTTCTAATAGCAGACCTCTTTGTTAAATGCCGAAAAAACAGGACTTTGGTCCTGTTTTTTTATGCCTTCCAGAGCAATCTCACGTCTTGAAAAAACAGCCTGCGTTTTCATCAGTAATAGTTGGAATTTTGTAAATCTCCCGTTACCCTGATAGCGGACTTCCCTTCTGTAACCATAATGGAACCTCGTCATGTTTGAGAACATTACCGCCGCTCCTGCCGACCCGATTCTGGGCCTGGCCGATCTGTTTCGTGCCGATGAACGTCCCGGCAAAATTAACCTCGGGATTGGTGTCTATAAAGATGAGACGGGCAAAACCCCGGTATTGACCAGCGTTAAAAAGGCTGAACAGTATCTGCTCGAAAATGAAACCACCAAAAACTACCTCGGCATTGACGGTATTCCTGAATTTGGTCGTTGTACTCAGGAACTGCTGTTTGGTAAAGGTAGCGCCTTAATCAATGACAAACGCGCACGTACAGCCCAGACCCCAGGTGGTACCGGTGCATTACGTGTAGCTGCCGATTTCCTGGCAAAAAATACCAGCGTTAAGCGTGTGTGGGTGAGCAACCCAAGCTGGCCAAACCATAAGAGCGTATTTAACTCTGCGGGTCTGGAAGTTCGTGAATACGCTTATTACGATGCAGAAAATCACACTCTGGACTTCGACGCTTTAGTTAACAGTCTGAACGAAGCTCAGGCTGGTGACGTTGTCCTGTTCCACGGCTGCTGCCATAACCCTACCGGCATCGATCCTACACTGGAGCAATGGCAAACACTGGCGCAGCTTTCTGTTGAGAAAGGCTGGCTGCCGCTATTTGACTTCGCTTACCAGGGTTTCGCCCGTGGTCTGGAAGAGGATGCTGAAGGTCTGCGCGCTTTCGCGGCTCTGCATAAAGAGCTGATCGTCGCCAGTTCCTACTCTAAGAACTTTGGCCTGTACAACGAGCGTGTTGGCGCTTGTACTCTGGTTGCCGCAAACAGTGAAACTGTCGATCGTGCATTCAGCCAGATGAAAGCAGTAATTCGCGCAAACTATTCTAACCCACCGGCTCACGGGGCTTCGGTTGTTGCTACGATCCTGAGCAACGAGGCTTTGCGTGCGATCTGGGAACAAGAGCTGACCGATATGCGCCAGCGCATTCAGCGTATGCGTCAGTTATTTGTTAATACACTGCAGGAGAAAGGCGCAAACCGCGACTTTAGCTTTATCATCAAACAGAATGGTATGTTCTCTTTCAGTGGCCTGACAAAAGAACAGGTACTGCGTCTGCGTGAAGAGTTTGGCGTGTACGCTGTTGCTTCTGGTCGCGTAAACGTGGCCGGAATGACGCCAGATAATATGGCGCCGCTGTGCGAAGCGATTGTGGCTGTGCTGTAAGCGTTAAAACCAATGAAGCCCGCTGAAAGCGGGCTGAGACTGATGACAAACGCAACATTGCCTGATGCGCTACGCTTATCAGGCCTACGCGTCCCCTGCAACATTTTGAATTTGCACGATTTTGTAAGCTGGATAAGGTGCTCGCGCCGCATCCGGCATAAACAAAGCACACTTTGTCAGAAATCCAGGCCCGCATTGAAAGCGGGCTTTTTTATGCGCTTTTACCAGACGGGCATTTCGTCTTGCAGGAAGGGGTTATGCAGGCGCTCATAACCAAGAGTGGATAATGGTCCGTGACCAGGAATAAATGTCACGTCATCCCCCAATGGCAGCAATTTATCTTTGATTGAAGAAATTAGTTGATTGTGATCGCCTCGTGGGAAGTCACTGCGCCCTACTCCGCCTTTGAAAAGGACGTCGCCAGAAATCAACAGTTTTGCCTGATTATCAAAGAAAACCACATGGCCTGGCGTATGCCCTGGGCAATGTAACACCTGTAAAGTCACATTCCCTATGCTGATAGTGTCGCCTTCATTCAGCCAGCGATCTGGTGTTAATGGCTGACACTCTTCCAGGCCAAACATGCGACTCTGCGCAGGCAAGCCTTGCAGCCAGAACTCATCTTCTTTTTCCGGGCCAAGCACTGGCACACCGTAGTGTTGTGCCAGTTCCGCCGCTGCGCCAACGTGGTCCAGATGACCATGCGTCAGCAGGATCTGCATTAGCGTCAGGCCGCTGGCGTCAACTTCCTGTTTGATTTTTTCCGCATCGCCACCCGGATCGACCAGTGCGGCCAGGCGAGTTTGCTCACACCAGATCAATGAACAGTTCTGGGAAAATGCGGTGACCGGAATAATACGATAATTCATACTGCCCCTGTTTCGTTAAGCGATTGTTACCAGTGCCGCGCTGGCCCGGTATCAATATGCACAAAGTTACTGCGTGGGTAATATCCTACACCACCTGCGCGCATAGATAACGCTGCTTTGCGTATATTGCTTAACGCAATACCTTCAATATGGAAGTCCATCGCCTGCCCTTTAGTGTGATAGCTTTTCTTTGCTACTCCACGGCTGTGGGCGCGTAATTCATTATTGGTGTCAATCGAACGGTAGCCAGAAATGAGCTGTACTGGCTTGCGAGTGCCTAACAACCCTTGCAGGCGATATAACTGGTCGAATAATCCTGGGTCGATGGACCTTATTTTGTTCGCGCGGAAATCGCGGAAAAAATGGTTTAGTTTTGCCAATTCTTCCTGAATATAGCCTCTGCCATCGAAAAACTCCGCCTTAATTGACTCTCCGGTATGGAGATTGTTAAGTGTCAAAATGCGCGGACGTGGGGTAGAGAGTGTCGCAAATGAAGGCGTCGGCAGGATGGCGGCACCAAGTGCAACACCACCAAGCGCCAGTAGTTTGCGGCGATTAGCGTCGAATTTGTCCATGATAATCAAGTCTACAGGTCAATGTTATCGTTTATATGCACTTCTGGCGCACAAGAGGCACCTTAACCGCCCATAAAGCTGACGTCAAGATGACTCCCCCCCAGCAGCGACGGGGGCTACAGAGAATAGCCCCCGAAAATGCTAATTATTACGACAACAGATTTTCCCGAACTACTTCATTTACCTGATTAATTGTTCCGCTTTTGAGACAATTTGCGAGCTGGATCGTGCCGGCAGATCATAATTGTAAATATCTGTACGATATTGGGTTCGACCATCTGCACCAACAAAAGCGGTCAGATAGTAAAGATTAACCGGTATCGATTGACGAATATTAACGTAACGGGTATCACCCCTCTTCAGAGCATCGGAGATACGCTTGTCATTCCAGCCAGCATCCTGCAGCAGCATATTTGCCAGATCCGACGCCTTATTCACCCGCACACAGCCAGAACTCAACGCGCGCGTTTCACGTTTGAAAAGATTGTGATTCGGCGTGTCATGCAAATAGATAGCGTCTGAACTCGGCATATTAAATTTATACCGTCCTAGCGAATTTCGCGGGCCAGGAGCTTGCTGGAAGCGGAACGGCAAATTCGATGCGGTTATCGTCGACCAGTCAATCTGCCACGGGTCAAGCGCATCTTTGCTGTTCCAGCCGCGCATAACCGTATAGCCATGGCTTTCAAGATAACCGGGATCGTTACGCACCTTTGGCAGAATATCTTTGCGTGCCAGCGTCGGTGGTACGTTCCACGGCGGGTTTACCACCACATTGTTTAAGGCACTGCTCATCATCGGCGTTTTGCGATCGGGACGACCGACAATGACCCTTGAATCCAGCACTTGATTGCCGTTCTGATAATAGACCAGCGAATAGGCCGGAATGTTAACCATGATGCCAGTAGAAAGCTCGGATGGCAGCAAGCGCAATCGCTGGATATTGAGCGCCAGCACGCCCGCTCGCTGTGCAGGCGTGACGTTTAACCAGTCTCGCGTTGCCGGGCCAATAGAGCCATCTGCCCCTAAGCCTTGCCATGCCTGAAAACGTTTCACGGCTTCCACCAGCTCATTATCATAGGCAGCTCGGACGGCTGGCGCAGGTTTACTGCGAGCTGTAGTTTGCTTACCCATCGGCTTAGTTTCGGCTGTTTCAATTGCAGCGGCAGACGGACTAACTACCGCGCCTGTCGATGTTTCATCGCCCGGCAGTGCTATTTTCGGCCCACCTTCGAGCATACCTGTACGCTGCAAAATCTCGCGCAGCGCCGGGACGTCGTTACTCCATTGACCAGGGCGTAGCGTTGCTTTACCGGTCAGTTGCGGCCACGGTTTGGAATCACTCAATAAGTTCAGCAAAGATTCATGCATTGCTGAATATTGCGGATGCTGTGGTGCCAACCCTGTGACAAACGTGGTCAGTTGACCGTTATCCAGCGCCACCTGCCAATGGTTAATGACCGAGAGCGGCGGTGTTGAGAGCGCATAAGGTTTACTGCTGTACAGCCAGCGGGTACCTTTGACCGGAATGTTTGCGACGAAATGGAGATACCCCATCATTGCATCCGATAGCACCACATCACGTGCCATACCGTTAACGCCAGGGTCAGTCAGTAACTCCACCCATTTGTTAAACTGCGGTTGAAAACCGGCAATCGCCACTTCCGCCAACTGCTGCTGGAAAGCTTTAACTGCATCACGATTTTCCCACATCGGCTGCATATCGCGTGCTGCATACAAGAGTTGAAGCTGGTTAAGATAAACCGGCTTATAACCTGCAGGTAATTGTGATTCAATTTGCGTGCGGGCCTTTTCTGCCGCACCTTCAGGTAGCGGTTGGATCCCCGCCATTATTGCCGTGGCTTGCGCCTGCGGCAGTACATCTCCCTGTTCACTTACAGCCACCGGGCTGTCACCAGGGATAACCTCAGGCTCATCAGCCTGCACACTGAACAGTGGAGCGAATGTTACGGCCAGGCACAAACTGATTGCCGAAAGCCGACGACCACACATCATGTTAAGCAACATCCCTTGCCCCCTGTTTTTATCATACTCTGAATAGCCAGGCTGTTTTATCTTAACTGCCTTTACAACGCCAATACTCATGAAAGTATGACGAGCAAGCCTGTTACTTATCAAGCTTACCTTCAGTATATAAACGTCGGTACGTTTTTACACAACCTAATGTAAAGAAGTTTAAAGAAAAGCGCGCCATAATGCGGCATTTTTTTAGTGCAGAAACGGAGTTTTTCGAAAAAAAAAGGCGGCATCGCTGCCGCCTTGAACTTAACTTGCCTGAGAAGGCGCTTCATCCGTTCCTGGAAGCGTTTCAGGGAGTTGCGGCGCAAATCCTCGCAGGCCGACTACGTGAACGTGTTCGGTATTCTGGAAGACTTTACGCACCAGTTTATAGGTGGTGCCTTTCTCCGGGCTGATATTTTCAGGTGCCGCGATGATGAGCTGCATTTGCAAACGCTCACACAATTCAAACAGCGTGGCGATGGAACGGGCATCCAGTCGCGCAGCTTCATCAAGGAATAGCAGACGGCAAGGAGAGATATCTTTACCGCGCAGGCGGCGAGATTCATCTTCCCAGCTCTGTACCACCATCACCAGAATCGACATACCCGTACCGATAGCCTCACCGGTCGACAGTGCGCCAGACTCCGCGCGCAACCAACCATCGGAACCACGGTTAACCTCAACTTCCATCTCCAGGTAGTTACGGTAATCCAGAAGTTCTTCACCAATGGTTTGCGGCGTGCGCTGACCCATATCAATTTGTGGATTAAGTCGCTGATACAGTTTTGCCAGAGCTTCCGAGAAGGTTAGACGGTTGCTCTTGAACAGATCCTGATGTTGCTCATGCTGTTCTGAAAGCACGTCAAGCAGCATGGCGTGGGTTTCACGCACGTTCACGTTCAGACGCACACTGTTCACCTGACCGAACGATACGCTCTGCAAGCCCTGGTTGAGCATGCGGATGCGGTTCTGTTCGCGCTGAATGGTTTTGCGAATGATGTTCGCCACACTGCGGGAGCTGATCGCCAGTTTCTGTTCGCGAGAAGTTAACTCTTCGGTCAGACGGCTAAGTTCGATTTCCATCTGCTCGATAGCTTCCACCGGATCATCGGTACGAATAATATCCTGGCGAATACGTTCGCGCAGATGCTGATAAACCGCCACGAAGAACTGGATTTTGCGCTCAGGTCGTTTTGGATCTTCCGACATGCGCAGCACGTCGCGCAGATGTTCGTTATCCGCCACCGCCAGACGCAGCGCACCTAACGCCTTATCCGACATGGAACGTAAATCATCGGCAGAGAGATAAGCCAACTCACGACGGTGTAAGCGGCGTTCAACGCCATTATCTTTCACCATGCGCATTACCGCACACCAGCCCGCTTTGGCGGTCACTACCTGCTCGCGCATCTCAAAGTAATCACGTTCCAGCTTGCGCAGTTTGCGGGTCAGGTTGTCCATCTCCGCTTCGCAGAAGGTCAGCGCTTTTTCCAGTTGATTGCGGCGTGAACGGTTATTGCTCAGTTGCGCGTGCAGCTCGTCACGGCGAATACGCGCCCGCTCTTCTGCCCCGCTATCGGCACGCACGCCGATATCCTGTAGTTCTCGTTGTAGATCGTTAAGCAGCTCTTTTTTGGTGTCGTAAGAACTTTTCAGCGAAGCCAGTACCTGGTTGTACTGACTCAACTGCGCAGCGTGGCCGCGCAACGCTTCACGAGCACGAGTACGTTCCGCTTCCGCCTGCTCCAGACGTTCGCGCAGTTTTTCGTTGAGATCGCTGTTCCCACTCAGCATTTCTGCCGAGTCAGAGTAGCTAAAGTGCGCACGACGCTGTACCACTTCAGTCAGGGCAAATGCCTGTTGACGGGCATCGCGCTGCATCTGCTGAGAATACGCGTAATCTTCTTTTAACTGTTCGAACTGTTCCGGGTCGCTCTGCAACACAGAAACGATCGGCTCCAGTTTCGCCAGTTGATTGCCAAACTGCTGAACAAAACGCGCGGCTTCCTGAGCTTCATCAAGACGTTCGCGGATTTCATCGACACGATCCGCCAGTGAGTCATCCGCTAACAGGTTGAGACGCGGCAGGATACGGTTCAGTGCCGCAACGCCCTCTTTCGCCTGCTCAAACTGAATTCGCTGCTGCTGGTTATCATTTTCATGATTACTCAACGCCCGCTCCAGTTCGACACGACGGCTGTTCAGTTGGCGAATTTCGGCTTCTGGATCGGACTCAAACGCCACTGCCAGATGGCTGCCAATAAAGCGGCTGAATGCCTGATGCAGTCGCTGGGTTTTCTGAACATCAAAGGAGAGCGTAGCAAAGCGTTCAGAAAGCAATTCGCGCTCGGCGTGCAGGCTTTCGATCCGGCTTTCACGCGCCGCGCGACCAAACAGCGGCACTTCCGGGAAGCGCGAGTAACGCCACTGACGCTCGGCGGTTTTCACCACCACCGCTTTTTCCAGCTCATCGACGTTGAACACGCTATCATCGAACGACTGCGGATCCCCCTCGATCAAGTAGAGATCTTCCGGACAATCGGTTAAGCCTTCCAGCTGTTCGGCCACCTGAGACAGATCCGGCACCACAATGGCGTGGCGAGACGGGCCATACAGCGCCGAGAAGTACGGCGCATCTTCCAGGCTAACGTCGTCATAAATTTCTGACAGCAGCACGCCGCCAAAACGCTCGGCCAGCGCATTCAGACGCTGGTCTTCGGAGCCGCCTGGCTGGCTTAAACGTTCGATCTCTTCATCGACAGCGTTTTTGCGCGCGCCCACTTCATCACGTTCAACAATCGCTTCGCGCTCACGCTCCAGCAGTTGTTGCAGATATTCGGTGACATCCTGGCTGCAGGTGAACTCTTCACCGCACTGCTCGCTCAACTGATTGAGGCTGTTTTGCGCTGCCAGCCAAACCGGCGCACGCTGCATCAGGCTCTGAATACGAGATTGCAGCTGTTCCTGTTCCTGACGCAGTGCCATACGCTCTTCACGGGCGTTGGAAACGCTGTCAGAAAGAGAGGCAATACGCGCTTCCAGTTCCTGATGCAGGGCTTCCAGTTCGTCGATATCAAAATTCTTGCCCTGACGTTTGCAGAAATCTGCCAGCAGACGTTCAGCTTCTTGCTGCTCGCGCAGACGCTGTTCCAGTTCGCTTAAGCGCATCCGCAGTGGCTGAACCTGCTCTGCCAGGTGACGCTGATCGACCCCTTCGCGCAGCAGTTCGCGGGCGACATCCCACGCCTCGTTACGCGCCAGCGGGCCGTTGATTGCAACCACCAGCTGATAAGCCTGCTCAAACTGGCTGTGCGCAGTTTGCGCCATGCTCATTTTCTGCTCAAGAGAGAGCATTTTTTCGGTCGCTTCCAGCTCTTTCGCCTGGAAGGTTTCCAGCCATTCGGCGGCGCTGTCGGCGGTTAAGTCCGGCAGATGGCACAGTTCTTTGGCGCGATTAAGCGCAGCAATCGCCTGGTTGTACTGGATCGCACGCGTTTGCTGGACGTCCAGCGCCTGCTGGTAGTCAGCAAGCTGACTTTTCAGCTCGTCCACTTCCAGTTCGGCGGCTTCCGCGCGCGCTTCGTTATCTTCCTGGCGCTCGATGGCTTCTGCCACCACTTCATTTTGCTCTTCGAGACGGATCTGCAGTTCATCGAGGTCCGCTTCGTAGCGTTCGATTTTCTCCTGCTGACGCAAAGCGGTTTGCACCAGGTTCAGGTGATCGCTGGCCGCCTGATAATCCGCTTCCAGATCGCCCTCGGCACCGTTGTGCTCTGCCAGTTCACGCGCCATATCGACATGTTTGTACTGCTCCGCCGCCAGTTGCTGACGCGAAGTATGTAGCTCGCGACGAAACTCCAGGGCCTTATCGAGATGGACACGGCGCTCGTTGGCGTGACGCATGTAGTCCGCCGCCACGTAGTTGGTGGCTTCGCTGATCAGATGTTTAAACAGGTCGCGGTCCGACTGGGTGACGCGAATCGCTTCCAGCGTCATACGGTTTTCACGCAGCGCCGCTTCCATGTCCTGGAACGCTTTACGCACACCGCTGTTTTCCGGCAGCAGGTAGTCGCGCAGAGAACGGGTAATGGCACTGGAGATCCCGCCGTACAGCGAAGCTTCGATCAGACGATAGAATTTGCTACGGTCAGATGCGGAGCGCAGACGACGCGCGATGATGCCCAGATCGAACATCAGCGAGTGGTAATCGGTAATGGAGTTGAACTGTTTAAACTGCACGCCTTCCATCGCCTCGAGCTTGTCTTTCAGCTCGTTAAGCGGCAGCACGCGCGCCTGACGTTCGTTCAGGGATTCGGTCACCAGCTGTGTCGGCTGCACCGACATCGGCAGTCCCTGAATGGCAAACGGCTTGATATCCACTTTACGATCGCGTCCGGCAACCTGTTGCAGACGCACACCGACCACCACGCGCTGGTGGCGCGAGTTAATGGTGTCGAGCATCGAATAACAGACACCCGCTTTCAGCTTACCGTGCAGACCTTTATCGCGCGAACCGCTGGTAGCCCCGGCTTCCGTGGTGTTACGGAAATGCAGCAGGGTCAAGTCGGGAATGAGCGCCGTAACAAACGCCGCCATCGTGGTGGATTTACCCGCACCGTTACCGCCGGAAAGCGTCGTGACCAACTCATCCAGGTCAAAGGTGCGAGCAAAAAAGCCGTTCCAGTTAATCAGCGTCAGTGAGCGAAATTTACCGCGTTCAATCATTATTCTTCCTCTCCGCTATCTGGCTGATTCTCTTCAGTTTCGTCATTGAGTTGCAGGTGATTTTCCAGCGACATTGCTTCACCATCGCGAATCAGACGACGTTGTGCTTCACGCGGATCGTCGCCCGCACGCACATCGGCACCAAAACGGAACACCGATTCGGTAATGCGGAACTTGCTGCTGTCGTGGCCCATAAACCACACCATGCCTAAGCGACGCAGACGGTTGAGCGAAGAGCGTACTTTTTCCTGCAATTTCTGGCGGTCAACGTCTGAACCAGTAGAACGATTGTTCACCAGTTTCAGCAATTTTGCTTCATCGGCCAGGGTGAGCAGTTCGTCATACAGTTCCTGCTGGGTAAAGATTCCCTCGTTCGCCAGCCGTTCCGGGCTGAGATAGAGATAACAGAGGATTTTCCCGACCATCATGTCCAGTTCCGACAACACGGAACGTGGGATGATGGTGGTGGAACGTGGACGTAAATAGAAGAAACCTTCCGGCGCGCGGATTAGCTCCACGTTATAACGCGCGTAAAATTCTTCCAGATATTCCTGAAAATCCATCAGGAAAGCATGATTATCCAGTTCGTCGAGGCCAATATGGCGGCCTGAACGTAAGGCGCTATCCAGCGCCGGAAATAACGGATTCGCCAGCGCCTGCGCCAGCTTAACCGGCATCACTTGTTCAATATTTGTCGATGACATGCGCCTGTACCTTGGCTCCGTAATCATTAATCGGCTGCCATTTCGCTGGCAGTCCGGTGAAGTCTGCTTGCGCTACGCCGAGGCGTACCGCCTGATCAATAACAATACGCGCGACGTCAAAGTGACGCGCACGCGGATACTGCGCCAAATATTCGCGTACCACCAGACCAAGATCCAGCGGTACTTGTCTGGTTTTATAGACGGCGAGCTGCTCTTCGATAATCGCTGCGAGTTGTTCGCGGATCTCGTTAAACTCTTCGTACTCTAAATCTGGCGGAAGTTCCCCGGTCACTTCTTCATCGCGCAGTGCCATCTCTTCGTCACGCATATCCAGCAGACGATCGGCATTGGCGTAAGTCAGCGCCCACGGCTCATCAAAATAGGTTTGTACCGACTGGCGTAAACGCTGGGCAAAGACGCGGTTTTTATCCATATCGATAGCGGTACGAATAAATTTGTGTACGTGGCGATCGTAGCCAATCCACAAGTCGATGGATTGCTGGCCCCAACTGATAATACGGTCGAGTTTGCTCTGCAGATCGAACACCAGGCGATCGACAAAATGCAGATCGTCATGGGTCATCGTCGCATCCTGAATGCGCAACAGATTGGCCTGGAGTTTGTCGCCTGCCGCTTCCAGCGTATCCTGCAATTCACGCAGCGTTCCGGAAGTTTCCGAAAGCAACAATTCACAGCTGGAGATCGCCGCCCGCCAGTCTTTATTCAGCAACTGAGCGATATCGTCCTTCACCTGCTGCTGCTGTTCGTCCATCAGACGTTGCGTCAGGTCGATGCTGTCGAAAATTTCCGCTACCGAATATTTCAGCGGCGCATAGACGTTGCGGTGCCAGTGAAATTCATCACCGCCCTCTTCGGCGGCATCGGCTGCACGTTTTAACTCACCCGCCACAATCGACAACTGCATAGAAAGGCGCAACGTAGAAAACTCGCGCTGACGGATGTAGTAGTCAGTAATGCCGATGCCGAGCGGCGTCAGGCGATAAATAGCATTCCCTTCCGCCTGCTCGCTGGTAAAGCGGTTCAGCAGACGTTGACGCACCATATCGTTGATCGCGTTGTTGGCGCGCACGCCGATGGTTTCGCTGGTTTGCTCAAACGCATCACTCACATGGCGGAACGCATCCACCAGCTCGCCTTCACTCATCTCACCATCAAGACGCTCACCATTCAGCGTGGCAACAGCCAGCAGAAAAGAGAGTCGGTCTACCGGCAGCGAGATGGAGAAGTCATTTTTTCTGGCCCAGGCAACCAGTTCGGGGACTGTCTGGGATAATTCACTCATACTTTATCCTTGCTCTGCGGTTTGTGCGCGGTGACATGAATATAACGCCCCAGGTTAATATACGGTTCCTGACGGCAATAACGCGTTTCTAATTCAAGTAATGCTTCATAGCTGTCGCGCTGTTGGTGCTTTTCACGCAGATAATCATGAAACACGCGAACGCCTGTCTTACCCATAATTTGCCAACCAGCTTCTTCCAGCCACAGATAAACCTGCGCCGGGTCGCGTGGATAATCTGGCGAAAGCGTCCGTTTTTTCTTTTTCGGCATTCCCGCCTGCACGTAATCAAAATTCCCGGCGACCATGTTATGCATCAGCAAGCCGTGCGCATTGTAGAACATTAACGACAACACACCGCCTGGACGCAACACGGACCACAGGGTCTGTAATACGCTGCGGGGATCGGCCACCCACTCCAGCACCGCATGGAACAATATCAGATCAACGGGCGTTTCCAAATGTGAAGCAACATCCTGAGCGGCGCAATGTATAAATTGCATTTTGTCGCTCACACCTTTTGCTTCTGCCGCCTGTTTTGCGCGGTCGATCATCTGCGCAGAGAGATCGCATAAAATGACCTGATGCCCGCGCTCGGCCATTTTGATTGCGGTCTGCCCTTCACCGCCACCGGCATCCAGCACACGCAGTTTTTGCGCGCCCATTTCCGCCAGCACGCGATCGAGATCTTGCCACAGAATAGCCTGTCGAAGCTGCCCTTTGGTGGTGCCGTAAATGTTACGGGAAAACTTTTCCGCAATATCATCAAAATTGCGATCCTGCATTGCTTTCTCCACCGGTTGGCTAAGACGTTTTCTGATAAAGACGCTATTTTGTCACAGCCACGGCGAGAATGAACCCGTCTGGTGTAATATCGCTGGCGATCCCTTGCTATATGGTCAAAAAAGGAACCAGAAAGGATGCTTTTTACGCTGAAAAAAGTGATTGGCGGCATGCTGCTGCCACTTCCGCTGATGTTGTTGATTATTGGTGCTGGCCTGGCGCTGCTGTGGTTTAGCCGTTTTCAAAAAACCGGGAAGATTTTTATTAGCATTGGGTGGCTGGCGCTCTTGTTATTGAGTTTGCAACCGGTAGCCGACCGCCTGCTGCGTCCCATCGAAAGCACCTATCCGACATGGAATAATTCGCAAAAAGTGGACTATATCGTGGTGCTCGGAGGTGGTTATACCTGGAACCCGCAGTGGGCACCGAGCTCTAATTTAATCAATAACAGTTTGCCGCGCCTGAATGAAGGTATTCGCTTATGGCGCGAAAATCCGGGATCAAAGCTGATCTTCACGGGAGGCGTAGCAAAAACCAATACGGTGAGTACAGCGGAAGTAGGTGCCAGAGTGGCGCAATCGTTGGGTGTCCCACGCGAGCAAATTATCACACTGGATTTACCAAAAGATACCGAAGAAGAAGCTGCCGCAGTGAAACAGGCGATTGGCGATGCCCCTTTCCTGCTGGTGACATCTGCGTCTCATTTGCCACGCGCGATGATCTTTTTTCAGCAGGAAGGGCTAAATCCGCTGCCAGCCCCGGCGAACCAGTTGGCAATCGACTCGCCGCTTAATCCGTGGGAACGGGCAATCCCCTCTCCGGTCTGGTTAATGCATAGCGACCGCGTTGGCTATGAAACGCTTGGCCGCATCTGGCAGTGGCTAAAAGGTACGTCAGGCGAGCCACGGCAGGAGTGATTTAGTCGCCAGATCAAAGTTGCTACGGTTAAACCGCCCGGTATTGACCAGTTGCGCAACTTCATCCCATAACACATACAGCCAACGCCGCCAGATGAAAGACTCCGCCACTGGCGCGCGTTGAAGGTAACTCCAGAGCAAATCTTCCGCCAGGGTGTTATCCATCAACCGGAATAATTCATACTCACGCGGTGCCCAGAGCATTAACCCCGGTCCGACCATCGCCAGGAGCTGATCGCTACGGGAATCTTTCAGCATGCTACGCAAACAGAAATTGCCGTGAATCAGCACACAATTATCGTTAAAACCTTCAAACAACACCGGCAGACATTCACGAGTGCGAAACAGAATCCGCTTATCCTGCATGGTTAAACCTGTGTTATTGAACTGATTGAGCGTCGCCCACAGCATTTCAACGTGCTGACGATACCAGGAAGGCCAGAAATTTTCCTGAGTATTGTCAACCGCGCCAACACATCCGCGGCTGTCCTGACGGTGCCAGGCCAGCAATGCTTCAACAATTTGATCTTTCAGATGTTCCCAGCGCTCTGGCGTTCTTGCGGGGGCTTCCACAGAAACACCGCGCATCCGCTCCAGCAACAAGACATCGGGACCGGGATGTTCTTCATGCGTCATCACGCCATAGATAGTCGGCATGCGAACAGTCCCGCTCCGAGCCAGCATGGTGGTTTTCCATGCCAGCTGTCTGGCCTGCCCCGGGGTAGAAAAACTTCGCGCCATGAGCGGCATCGGGTTTCCCTGGCTGTCATACAACGCCCACAGAGTTGTGTCTGCTTTTTCATTCACACACTCTATACGACTCAATCTTTCGCCCAGTAAATGGCTTAGTTCGGCACGCAGCTGTTCCATTCAGATTACCCTCATAAAAGCTACTGCTTTCATAATGAGCGCCAATGTAAAAGATGTCACCTGAATGAGATCAATTGTTGAAGGGAAAAAATGAAGAGAATCGTAACGATACGACACTCCTCCCAAAATTGAGATGGAGTGTCGTGGGGAAAAATTAAGCCATTTCAGCGCGAACACGCTCAAGATCTTCGGGAGTATCTACACCGGTGCCAGGAACCTCCTGGGCGACAGCAACATGGATTTTTTCTCCATACCACAGCACACGAAGCTGTTCTAACATTTCGATATGTTCTAACGGGCTTGGCTGCCAGTTAACATAGCGGCGGATAAAACCTGCACGATAGCCATAAATGCCGAGATGGCGCAGGAAGTTATCTCCTACGGTTTCCAGACCTTTCGCAAAACGGTCACGATCCCACGGGATAGTGGCACGCGAGAAGTAGAGCGCATAACCTTCGGCGTCGAGAACAACTTTAACCGCATTCGGGTTAAAGGCTTCTTCCGCACTGTGGATAGGCACAGCCAAGGTCGCCATTCCAACCTGACGCTGGGCAAGGTTATCAGCAACCTGACGAATGATTGTCGCGGGGATCATCGGTTCATCACCCTGCACATTCACAATCACCGTGTCGTCGCTGAACGCGCATTTTTCGACAACCTCCGCCAGGCGTTCTGTACCTGACTGGTGATCTGCACGCGTCATGCATACTTCACCGCCAGCAGCTTCAACAGCGCGGGCGACATCCTCATGATCGGTTGCGACGATGATGCGCTCGGCACCTGATTCGCGCGCGCGTTCGAGTACATGAACAATCATAGGTTTGCCGTTAATATCGACCAGCGGCTTACCTGGCAGACGCGTGGAAGCGTAGCGCGCGGGAATAATGACCACAAAACTCATGATTTACTCTCATCAGCAGTCAGCACGCGGGCTTCCGTTTCCAGCAGCACTGGAATGCCATCGCGCAGCGGAAAAGCCAGGTTGTCCAGTTTGCAAATAAGTTCTTGTTTTTCCTGGTTATACCAAAGTTTGCCGTTGCAAACCGGGCAGGCAATGATTTCAAGCAGACGATGATCCATAGTTCCTCCAGATGGATCGGGTTATGAATGCATAAATCTTATCATAATCATTTATGCGTCGGGGTCTATTTCCCAGCCAGTGCGGTAATCGGTAAAGAAACCGTGCGGGCAGCGCCCTATTGTTACTCGCGTTGCCTGCTGCCAGTGAGCAAAATCCGTAATCGCCTGACGCAGCCCTTTTTGAAGGGTCACTGTTGGTTTTACCCCATCCTGTAGCCAGAGAGAGAGCACTTCAAAGATGCCAGTCTGGCGATGCATCTTAGAATCCATTCGCCCAACTAATTGCCCACGATGCAATAACGGTAGAACGAAATAACCATACTGGCGTTTGGGCGCTGGCGTGTAGCACTCCAGCCGGTAGCTAAAATCAAAAAGTTGCTCCGCCCGTTTACGATCCCAGACAACAGGATCAAAAGGCGAAAGTACCGCGCTGTGCGTTGCAGTGAGCTTTCCGGCGAGCGCACGTTCGAGTAGCGGCAGCAAATCAGCATGCAGCCAAAGATTACCCAATTTTTCAACATGCACAGCAATGATTTGCTGCTGTTCAGCCCTCGCTTCGCGCCACGCCGCCAGCGCCGGACGTTTCAGCCGGTAGTAATCCGCCAGCCACTGTTCGCGAAATATTCCCAGGCTGCGCGCACTGTTATCCAGCATGATGATTTCTGCTTCTGTTTGCGAAATGAGATCTCGCTCATCATCCCAGTCAGGCATGACACGGTGGGTTAAATCATAAACGCGCTGGAAGTTGCGCCGTTCAATCACCATCACCTTTCCGGCGGTAAAGAGCCCTTCCAGATGCCGTTTATGCGGCTTCCACTCCCACCAGCCGCTCGCCCCTTTACGAGGATGCTCAAAATCGGCTGAACGTACCGGCCCCTTATCATGAATATGCTGAATTAACTGTTCAATTTCCGCCACATGTTCCTGCATCCAGGCATCTTTGTATTTCCAGCCCATTTTTTCAGGTGCCAGCATGCGGTGGCGAATAAGACGAAAATCGCTACGCGGCATAAAGCAGGCTTCATGCGCCCAGTATTCCATTAATTCGCCACACGCCAGAGACTCATCCAGCCACTGCGCAGGATAATTTCCCAGACGACTGAAAAGCACCAGATATGGACTACGGGCAACAATATTGATGGTATCGATTTGCAGCAAGGACATGCGAGAAATGGTAGCCAGAATATCTTCCGGCGACGCGCGACGACGGGGCTTGTTTAACAGCCCTTGCGCGGTGAGATGAAGATTTCGTGCATCGGTGAGGGAGAGATAAGGCAGCGTCATTCATTGCTCCGTCAATTAAACGCTGCCGCGGCTGAATTAGTTGCCAGAAGCCAGCGAGGAAAGTTGTGCGAGCAGTTTCTCTGGTTCATCGCCCGTAAGCTGTGCGTCAACGGGCAAATACCACCAGTTTTCTTCTGCAAAAGCCCGACATTTCACCGCATCTTTTTCAGTCATGACCAGTGTTTGCCCGGCGCTTAATAGTGCGCTGACATCCGCATGATTCAAAGATTGATGATCTGCCAGCGGCACACATTTTTCCGGTTGTATACCGCACATCTTTAGTGTGGCAAAAAATCGCGGCGGGTGACCAATCCCCGCCATCGCCACCACATGTTCAAGCTGAGCAACATCACAACGCGTACCGGTACGTAAATTCACCGCCTGACCCGGCAGCAGATGCATGGGGATTTCACCGCTGCGGGGGACACCGCCGTTGACGATTACCGCATCAACCGATTTTAAGCGCCCCGCGCGCTCGCGCATTGGCCCCGCCGGCAACCACCAGCCATTGCCAAAGCGACGCACGCCATCGATGACGACGATTTCCACATCACGCGCCAGACGATAGTGCTGTAAACCGTCATCAGTCACGATAATCTGCACATCGGGATATTGCGCCAGAATGGCTTTTACCGCATCTGAACGGACAGGAGAAACTGCAACAGGTGCACCCGTACGCTGATAAATCAGCACCGGTTCATCGCCCGCCTGTGCGGTGGTGGTATCTGCCGACAATAACAGCGGATACGACTCAGCTTTACCGCCATAGCCCCGTGACACTACGCCAACACGAATACCGCGCTTTTGTAGTTGTTCCACCAGCCAGACAACCACCGGAGTTTTTCCGTTGCCGCCTGCGGTGAGATTACCAACCACGACAACCGGTACGGGGGCTCGCCAGGCGCGCTTCAGTTTTAGTTTATAGCAAAGACGGATAGCGCCACTCACCAGGCCATACAACCAGGAGAGTGGCAGCAATAACCGCCACAAAGGGGATTCACCAGACCAGATTTTTTCGATCATTGGCCAAACTGCATTTTATGAAGTTGCGCGTAGACTCCACGGTGCTCAAGCAAATCGTTATGCGTACCGCGTTCCACAATGATCCCGTCCTCGACGACCACAATTTCGTCTGCCTTTTCAATGGTAGACAAGCGGTGGGCAATCACCAGTGAGGTACGGTTTTTCTGCAACTCGTCCAGCGCCGCCTGAATCGCGCGTTCGGATTCGGTGTCCAGCGCCGAAGTGGCTTCATCCAGAATCAGAATTGGGCTATCACGCAGCAAGGCACGGGCAATGGCAATACGCTGGCGCTGGCCGCCAGAAAGCAACACGCCGTTTTCACCAATCACCGTATCAAGACCGTTATCCATCTTATTGATAAAGTCCATGGCATAGGCCATACGTGCCGCTTCTTCAATCTGCTCACGGCTGTACTGTTCAGTACGGGCGTAAGCAATGTTGTTGGCAACCGTGTCATTAAACAGATGGACATTCTGCGACACCAGAGCAACCTGGTTACGTAAAGACGCCAGGGTATACTCGCGCAGATCGTGACCATCCATCAGGATCTCGCCTTCATCGATATCATAAAAACGGGTGATCAGGCTGGCAATGGTCGATTTACCCGACCCAGAACGCCCTACCAAAGCCACTGTTTTCCCTGCCGGGATCTTCAGGTTGATATTACGCAGCGCAGGGACTTCACGCCCCGGATAGGTAAAAGTGACATTGCGGAATTCAACGTCACCAGTAGCACGCTCAATCTCGCGTTTACCTTCGTCTTTCTCCTGTTCACTATCCAGAATGGTAAACAGCGTCTGACATGCCGCCATCCCGCGTTGGAACTGGGCGTTAACGTTGGTCAGCGATTTCAACGGACGCATCAGTGCAATCATCGAAGAGAAGACGACAGTAATCGTACCGGCAGTCAGGCTATCCATCACGCTTGGGAAGCTCGCAGCGTAGAGAACAAATGCCAGCGCCAGAGAGGCGATCAGCTGAATGATCGGGTCAGAGATGGAAGAAGCAGAAACCATCTTCATCCCCTGCAAACGCATCTTGTTGCTGACCTTATCAAAACGCTTTGTTTCTACTTCCTGGCCGCCAAAAATCAATACTTCTTTGTGGCCTTTCAGCATCTGTTCAGCACTGGTGGTCACCTGCCCCATGGTGTTCTGCATGTTTTTACTGATGCTGCGAAAACGCTTCGATACGATACGAATCGCAATCGAGACAATCGGCGCCAACACAATCAAAATGATCGACAGCTGCCAGCTGTAATAGAACATCATGGCGAACAGACCGATAATGGAAGCACCTTCACGCACCACCGTAATCAGCGCGCCGGAAGATGACGAAGCAACCTGTTCAGAATCGTAAGTAATACGTGAAAGCAGTGTCCCGGTTGATTGTTTGTCAAAAAATGACACTGGCATTCCCATCATGTGGCCGAACAGACGTCGACGCATGGTCATAACCACTTTTCCTGATACCCAGGAGATACAGTAGCTGGAGATATAACTGGTGATACCACGTAAAATCATCAGGCCGATAACCACCAGCGGCATCCACATCAGCACGGAGCGATCTGTTTTACCAAAGCCATCATCGAGAAGCGGCTTAAGGAGCGATAACATGAAGGTATCGCTGGCTGCGTTGAGAATTAACGCTATGCCCGCCACGATCAGACCCGCTTTAAAAGGCGCAATGGTTGGCCACAGTCGGCGGAATGTCTGCCACGTAGAGAGATCTTTGTCGTTATGCATTCAAAAAACCAGCATTTGTTGAAATAGCCGCATATTCTACCCGTTATCCACTGGCACGCCAAACCACTGATGATACCAACGAGGTAAAATTTGCTCCCTTAGGCTGCTCACCCGCCAACCTTGCGCTGAAAAATAGACCGTTATTTGCCCCTGATGTGGGGTATCAACCCATTGATATCCTTGTAGTTGATAGCGAAGTTTAACTTTACTGGAGGGCAATCGCCATGCGTTATAGCGCGATGCCGATGCCAGTGCCATTTTTCCATTTACCCGCTGAATCAATGGCACTGATGACGAGGTATTACTACCGTGATGGGGTACCTGAATCAAAGTTGCCTGAACCTGTTGCCAGTAATGACTTAGCATTTTTTGTTCAGCGGGGGCTTCAATATCGCCAGTCAAAAGAATGCTATGTGTTCCATCATCAACCTTAATCACACAGGAATGGTTATTTCCCTTTTCGTTACTCCCTTGCAAAGGCCAGTGCACACTAAACTGCAATCCTTGCCACTGCCACGCTTCGCCACGCACGCAGGGCTGATGATGCACCCAGTTTAAGGGGCTTCTTACCCATAACGTCGGCCAGGCATGTAATATCGAGTCCAGTCCACCCCGGTGATCAAGATGTTCATGACTAAGAATAACGCCTTCCGGTTCAAGGTCATGCCAGCGGAGCCAGGGAATAATCAGTTGTTGCCCACTGTCCCCCTCCGGCCAGGCGAGCCCTGTATCATAGAGAACCGCTTTACCGTTTCGAGCGATCACCATTGCCAGCCCTTGCCCGACATCAAGCATATAAACCTGCCACTCATCAGACCGTGGTTTTTGCCACAGTGGCCAACACATTATAATTCCTCCAGCCATACACACCGCAGGCAACGTTTGCCATGCGTTTAGTCGCCATATCACCAGTAATAACCAGGGCGAAAATGATAGCCATTGCCAACGTTCAGCAATGCTTATCCACCCTTCAGGCAAACTCTTTAACCCCCAAAAAAGTAAAGCTAAGGACCGATCGGCAAGAAACCATATACCTTGTTCCAGGATTAATGGCCCGATTAAATGCACAACCATCGCGGCGAGGATCAACGGAACCGAAATAAATGTCACTAAGGGAATAGCGAACAAATTTGCCATAAATGAAGTCAGACTAACGCCATGAAACATGACTATTTGCACCGGCATTAGCAGGAGTGTTATACCAAGTTGCAGATGGATAAGTGAAACAATAGATTGCAATACAGGCGGCAACGACCAGACTGGGCAGGGAAACCACTGATACCAAAATATCAGCGCGGCCACCGCTGCGGCAGAGAGCCACAAACTTTGCGAGAGGATAGCGACAGGATCCATCAGCAGAATTGCTGCCAGGCAGCATATCCACACATCCCAACCACTCCATTGCCGGCCGCTCAATTTGAGCGCTCCCCAGGTCGCAAGCGCCACCACGGTACGCAATGCAGGCGGCTGCATACCGGTAAGCCAGGCATAAAAAGCAGCGCAGCAAACTCCACCGATTAATGGCATCTGCCAGTAAATCCAACGCCCGGGGAGGAAAATTTGCCCGCCACGAATTAGCCCCGCAGCCAGTAATGCTGCAAAAGCGATGTGTAAACCCGATATCGCCATTAAATGTGCCGTACCAGTATCGCGCATTATATTTTTAATTTCTTTAGATACCGATAACCGTTCACCCATTCCTAAGCCGAGCATCACCGTCTGCCATGAATACGGCTGCAGCGTCGTTTGCAGGGATGCCAGATATTGCGCACGTAGGCTACAACCTGGTTCAATGACGCTTGCTTGCAGAAAACGTCCGGTAAGTGGCTGATGCTGGGCAATGGCATAACGCTGGCTGTCAAAGCCGCCATCATTAAGTTGACCATGAACAGCACGCACTTTGAGTTTCATCGACCATCGTTGCCCGGCGCATACCGATTGTGGCAAATATTCGCCATATAGCGCGATGCCTGGCGCGGGGAATAACCGCCGCCCTTGTAGATGAGTAATTTTCCCGTAATGCGTGGTCATGCCGTCAGTGGCGGTAATCTCGACGACTGCATCCTGCGTCGCGCCAGTTAAGTTTTCTCCTGCCCACAGAATTTGCTTCGCCGCCAACACGCCCCAAAGAAAAAACAGCAATGTCAGCGTGAAATAACGGACGACTTTAACAGGAATAAATGCCAGTACGCAGACGAATACAGTCAGACTCGCAAGAGTTAATGTCCCAGGCAACTGCGGCAAAATCAGCAGCGGAAAAATCCCGCAAATTATGCACAGGCTAACTGTCGTTATTTTCATGCACTCCTCCCTGTTTTTGGAAAGTGTGCAACTTTGTTGAGTGGTTGTCTGGCGGGAGTTTTGCGTTGCCAGAGACACGTTCAGAAGAATTTAGCAGGATGATGAAAACTGTACACAACTCTGCGAGACAGCTTCCAGAACCATATTGCAGAAATGAAAAAAGCACCCGACAGGTGCTTTTTCCGCGTTCAAGTTTTACTAAAACTTAACCGTAAATATTGGCGCGATCGCGCAGTTCTTTACCTGGTTTAAAGTGAGGAACGTATTTTCCTTCCAGCTCTACTTTATCGCCAGTCTTCGGATTACGTCCGGTACGCGGTGCGCGGTAGTGCAAAGAGAAACTGCCGAAACCGCGGATTTCAATACGCTCGCCCTGCGCAAGAGTCGAGGCCATATGCTCCAGCATCTCTTTTACTGCATCTTCAACCGTCTTGGCGGGAATGTGCGATTGCTGGGTGGCAAGTCTTTCTATCAATTCTGACTTGGTCATGATTCCTCCGGTTCCTTAAAGGCAAATTTAACGGCTGCTGTTGCTGCATTGATTAAGGGCGGCCGTAGCCGCCCTTAGTGCTTGATTACAGGACGAAACCTGCAATCTGTCAAGTAAACTCAGCAAACTTCGGAATAAAAATCCCGAAGAGTCAGAGAATTACTCGCCTTTAGCTGCTTTGAAAGCTTCAGCCATTGCGTTGTTGGAGAAGTTTGCATCTTCCTGTTTGTTAACAGTTGCGATTGCATCTTTCTCGTCAGCTTCGTCTTTCGCACGAACAGACAGGCTGATAGCACGGTTTTTACGATCAACGCCAGTGAATTTAGCTTCAACTTCGTCGCCAACGCTCAGAACCAGGGTAGCGTCTTCAACGCGGTCACGGGATGCTTCAGAAGCACGCAGGTAACCTTCAACGCCGTCAGCCAGTTCTACGGTTGCGCCTTTAGCGTCAACTGCAGTTACTTTACCGGTTACGATAGCGCCTTTCTTGTTCAGAGCAACCCAGTTGTTGAACGGATCTTCTGCGAGCTGTTTAACGCCCAGGGAGATACGTTCACGTTCTGCGTCAACCTGCAGAACAACTGCAGCGATTTCGTCGCCTTTTTTGTATTCACGAACTGCTTCTTCGCCTGCAACGTTCCAGGAGATGTCAGACAGGTGAACCAGGCCGTCGATGCCGCCGTCCAGGCCGATGAAGATACCAAAGTCAGTGATAGACTTGATTTTACCTTCAACACGGTCGCCCTTGTTGTGGGTTTCCGCGAACTGCTGCCACGGGTTAGCTTTGCACTGTTTCAGACCCAGGGAGATACGACGACGTTCTTCGTCGATATCCAGAACCATAACTTCCACTACATCGCCAACGTTAACAACTTTGGACGGGTGGATGTTTTTGTTGGTCCAATCCATTTCGGAAACGTGTACCAGGCCTTCAACGCCTTCTTCGATTTCAACGAAGCAGCCGTAGTCGGTCAGGTTGGTCACGCGACCAGTCAGTTTGGTACCTTCCGGATAACGTTTAGCGATAGCTACCCACGGATCTTCGCCCAGCTGTTTCAGGCCCAGGGATACACGGGTACGTTCGCGGTCGAACTTCAGCACTTTAACAGTGATTTCGTCGCCCACGTTGACGATTTCGCTCGGATGCTTAACGCGTTTCCAGGCCATGTCAGTGATGTGCAGCAGGCCGTCAACGCCGCCCAGATCAACGAATGCACCGTAGTCAGTGAGGTTCTTAACGATACCTTTAACTTCCATGCCTTCCTGCAGGTTTTCCAGCAGCTGATCGCGCTCTGCGCTGTTTTCGGATTCGATAACGGCACGACGAGAAACAACAACGTTGTTGCGCTTCTGATCCAGCTTGATTACTTTGAATTCAAGCTCTTTGCCTTCCAGGTGCAGAGTGTCACGCACCGGACGAACGTCTACCAGAGAACCTGGCAGGAACGCACGAATACCGTTCAGCTCAACAGTGAAGCCGCCCTTAACTTTGCCGTTGATAACACCGGTAACAGTTTCAGCATCTTCGTAAGCTTTTTCCAGCGTGATCCAGGCTTCGTGACGTTTAGCTTTCTCACGGGACAGCAGAGTTTCACCGAAGCCGTCTTCTACTGCGTCCAGAGCAACGTCAACTTCGTCACCTACCTGGATTTCCAGTTCGCCCTGGGCGTTTTTGAACTGCTCAGCCGGGATGGCAGACTCAGATTTCAGACCAGCGTCAACCAGTACTACATCTTTGTCGATAGCAACAACAACGCCACGAACGATAGAACCCGGGCGGGTTTCGATTTCTTTTAAGGACTCTTCAAAGAGTTGAGCAAAAGATTCAGTCATGTTTAATCTTCAGGTTTATATTTAACGTCCACCTGGCTCCGTGCCGGATGGGGTTGTTTAACATACCCGCTGTCATTCCATTGCAACGGGGGTACTGCAAATTCGGTCGCTTATGCGAGAGCCAATTTTTGGCGCGCGTAGTGTAACGCTTTTTCAATCACTTGCTCAATGCTTAAGGTGGTGGAATCCAAAACTAAAGCATCGGCTGCCGGAACCAAGGGCGCTACCGCGCGATTACGATCGCGGTCGTCGCGTTCTTTGATCTCGGCCAAAAGGCGCTCAAAGTTAACACTAAAGCCCTTCTCCTGCAACTGTAGCATGCGGCGATGCGCACGTTCTTCCGAGGAGGCGTCAAGGAAAATTTTTACTGGCGCATCAGGGAATACCACTGTCCCCATATCGCGACCATCGGCGATCAAACCGGGTAACTCCCGGAATGCGCGTTGGCGACGCAATAATGCTTCACGAACGCGTGGGAATGCAGCGACTTGTGAAGCAGCATTCGCCACTTCCTGAGTACGAATTTCGCCGCTGACATCTTCCCCTTCGAGGATCACTTCCAGATTGCCATTGGTCGACACAAAACGTACATCCAGATGGGATGCCAGCGGCACCAGCGCATCTTCCGACGCAACATCAACATGGTGATGTAATGCCGCCAGTGCCAGTACGCGATAAATTGCACCCGAGTCCAGCAGATGCCATTGCAACGCTTCCGCCATAGCCTTACACAAGGTGCCTTTCCCTGCACCGCTTGGGCCATCAATGGTAATAACCGGGGCAATTGCCGTCATCTTTATCTCCTTAAAACAGGCGTACCGTTAACATAACCGCGCGCATTATACGCGTCGGCGCCACAAATCGTTAACGTTGTGTGCAAAAACCAGTTTTGTCTGTATTCAGATGGGGATTTATTGCGCAATTATAGCGGGCTGGCGAAAGACCAGCCCGAAAGATGACAATGATTTACTTACCGGAGGCAATACGATCGCGGATGTGCTGTGCACGCTCTGCTGATGGTGGATGAGAGTCAAACATAGACTGAGTACGACCGCCATCCAGGCTGGCCAGTTTTTCAAAGCTACCGACCAGTCCCTGGGTGTTAATGCCACGTTTCTTCAGCAGATCAAAGGAGAAATCATCTGCTTCAGACTCTTTATCGCGGGAGTACTTAGCATTGATAGCGCCTTCTGCGATATCGCCCAGTTGCGAGCGAGAAAGCTGGGAAGCAACACCGCTGGTGGCGGAAATTGCATCACGTGCGGCAACGATCGCATAAGATGCTTTCATTTCAGCCAGTGAGTGACCCAATGCAACGTGTCCCAGTTCATGACCCAGAACGCCTTCAATTTCGTTGTCGTTCATCATGTCCATCAGGCCACTGTAGACACGGACACAGCCATTTGCCATCGCCCATGCGTTAACGTCGCTGGTCATATAAACCTTATAGTTGACCGGCGTACCGTTAATGTTGTTACCCAATGCTTTGGCGATTTTTGCCAGACGTTTACCGTACTTGCTGGATTTGCTTGCAACTTGATTGCCGCTGTCCATTTCGGTACAGCCCTGATTGGCAATGGCTTTTGCATCGGCGTCGCTTAACGTTGCAGCTTTATAGGCATTTAAACCGGAGCTGATAGCCATATTGGTATCAATACCGTGAGTATTTTGACACCCTGTCAGTAGTGCTGCAGAAGTCGCAATCGCCAGCAGTAATTTAGTATTCTTCATGTGAATCATCCGTTGATTAATCATATATAAATATTATGTATCAATAACTTACATTGATGATCGACGTTACCACTGTTCAAAATGACTCACAAGGTCCGAAAAAAAACGCCGGCAGTGTGCCGACGCTTTTAGAAAGAAATATTTGTCTATTTATCGCCCGTTATTCAAGCTGGTTGGCTTATCCGCGCCAGTTGTTCGAAGTAATCCGGGAAGGTTTTAGCCGTACATTTGGGGTCAAGAATCGTCACTGGCGTATCTGACAATGCCACCAGCGAGAAACACATCGCCATCCGGTGATCATTGTATGTCGCGATCTCGGCAAAGTTCAGTTTTTCCGGTGGAGTTATGCGAATGAAATCGTGCCCCTCTTCAACTTCTGCACCGACTTTACGTAGCTCTGTTGCCATCGCGAACAGGCGATCCGTTTCTTTTACGCGCCAGTTATAAATATTGCGCAGCGTGGTTGTGCCTTTTGCAAATAACGCCGTCGTGGCAATGGTCATCGCCGCATCGGGAATATGGTTCATATCCATATCGATGGCGTTCAGTTCGCCACGCGTGCAGGCAATATAATCATCGCCCCAGCTAATGGCCGCCCCCATTTTTTCCAGTACATCAGCAAATCGAATATCGCCCTGCATACTGTTGCGTCCAATGCCGGTCACTTTTACCGTGCCGCCTTTGATTGCTGCTGCTGCCAGGAAGTAAGAAGCTGAAGATGCATCTCCTTCGACCAAATAAGTACCCGGAGACTGATAAGACTGCCCCCCTTTTACGACAAATTGTTGATAGTGCTGATTTTCAATCGCAACACCAAACGTTTTCATCAGGTTGAGCGTGATATCGATATAAGGTTTAGAAACCAGATCACCTTTAATACGAATAACTGTATCTTTCGGCGCAAGAGGCGCAGTCATTAACAGTGCGGTGAGGAACTGGCTGGAAACGGAGCCATCAACGTCAACGTTGCCGCCAGTAAAACCGCCCTGTAAACGCAACGGTGGATAATTATCTTGTTCCAGGTAAGTGATTTTCGCTCCGCCCTGGCGCAACGCATCCACCAGATGACCAATCGGGCGTTCTTTCATACGCGGCTCACCAGTCAGGACAATATCATTGTTTCCCAGACAAAGTGCCGCCGCCAGCGGACGCATAGCCGTTCCGGCGTTTCCAAGAAACAACTCCAGCGCGCTTTCTGCGTGTAATGGACCGCCGTTACCGATGATTTCGCAACGCGTACGATCGGCTGAAAGCGTGTAACTTACCCCTAACGCCGTTAATGCATTCAGCATATGGCGCACGTCATCGCTATCCAGCAGATTAGTTAATACTGTGTTGCCGTGTGCTAATGCCGCCAGCAATAAAGCGCGGTTAGAAACGCTCTTGGAACCGGGCAGATTAATAGTGCCATCGACACGGGCGATGGGGTGCAACGTCAGGGATTCCATGAACTCAACTCTCTACAACAGAAATAAAAACCCCACAGTCTGGCTGTGGGGATTACGCAAAATGTCGGCATTAGCCGTGACGACGTTCGAACTCAACCATGAAGTCTGTCAGTGCTTTAACGCCTTCCAGCGGCATGGCGTTATAAATAGAAGCACGCATTCCGCCGACCACACGGTGACCTTTCAGCGCATGTAAGCCCGCAGCGAAAGACTCTTCGAGGAACAATTTATCAAGCGCGCTATCCGCCAACTGGAACGGCACGTTCATCCGCGAACGGTTAGCTTTCGCCACATCATTGCGGTAGAAATCGCTGTTATCAATCACCCCATACAGCAGTTCTGCTTTTTGCTGATTGATCTTATCCATTGCAACCACACCGCCGTTCGCTTTCAGCCATTTGAAGACCAGACCAGACAGATACCAGGCAAACGTTGGCGGCGTGTTAAACATGGAGTCGTTATCGTTGAGGATGGAATAATCCAGAATCGACGGACAAGCGATATTCGCTTTGCCCAGCAAATCTTCACGAACGATGACGATTGTCAGGCCAGCCGGGCCGATATTTTTCTGCGCACCAGCGTAAATTACGCCATAACGGCTGACATCAATCGGACGGGAAAGAATGGTTGAAGAGAAGTCGGCAGCGACCACCACATCTTTGCCGAAGTCTGGCGTTTCGTCGATGGCGATACCATCAATGGTTTCATTCGGGCAGTAATGCATATAAGCAGCATTATCAGAGAGCTGCCATTCACGCATTGGCTTAACCGCGCGCAGACCATCAACAGTCACTTTGGCGTCAAAGACATTAGGCGTGCAGTATTTTTTCGCTTCTTTAATGGCACTTGCCGCCCAGTAACCGGCATCAACATAATCTGCGGCGGTTTTATCACCAAGAATATTCAGCGGTACAGCAGCAAACTGACCGCGACCGCCGCCGTGGCAGAACAATACTTTGTAGTTGGAGGGGATATTAAGAAGATCACGAAAATCCTTCTCGGCTTCCTCTGCAACCTGAATGAACTCTTTGCCACGGTGACTCACTTCCATCACCGACGTACCAAGACCGTTCCAGTCGCGCAGTTCCTGTTGAGCCTGTTTAAGCACCTCTGCCGGCAGCATTGCCGGACCAGAACTAAAATTGAAGATTTGAGCCATTTCCCCTCACCACGTTGCGTTGCTATTAACCCGCGGTCAATCGATTGCGACCACAGGTAATACATTATTCCTGTGGCTATCGGTTTTATCATTCAGTGACACACATCGCAATGAGTAAAACCGTTGAGGGCAAAAATGTGGCTTGCATCACACAAAAGAATCTCTCGGATTATTAGCAAAAAGCCGATGTTTTTACTGTCAGGTCACCCGTTTTGCCCGACTTGCCTTCGTCCATTCTGGATTTGCACAGCGCGGACATAATTGTTTTTCCCCCGCGTTCATATGAATGATTTCACTGCAACGGATGCATGCATAGTCCGCCGACTCCGGCACCACTTTGTAACGCTGAGTACAGTCACTGGGTAAAATAAGTAAGCCTGGTTTTACTTTGTCATTTTCAAAGAAATAGACGCTAATTTGGCCATTGGTTTCGAGAATAGCCAGACGCACCTGCCCCAGTTGTTCCACGCCACGTAACCGTAGTTCCATAAAGAACTCAAATTCCGTCATGTTGGAGTTATTGAGTTTCGACCAGGCCAGCTCGCCATCTTCAATAATGACAACCGGTTTACCTTCCAGCAAATCTTCCAGTTTTTCACTGTGCGCCATTAACCACATCACCAGGCGGTATAACAACGCCAGGGTAATAAAGACAATAAGCACCGGGACCATCGGCACATCGTCATAAAACGCCACATCCCCCGCCGCCGATCCCAGCGTCAGAATGATTAATACTTCAAATAGCGACATTTGCCGCACGCCGCGTCTCCCTGTCATTTTGAGGAACAAAAAGACCAACACAAAGGTATAGAGACTACGTAGTGCAACTTCGCCAAGGAAATCAAAAGGCACTTTATCGAATGCCATACGGTGGAGATCGAACGCCTTCATTTTTATGCTCTTATCGTAGTTTATCCGCTAAAAGCATAGCTAACAGTTCATCAGCGTGGCGGCGGTGATAGCACCTTTGAGATAAAACCCGTATTATTGCGCGCTTTCCGTACGACTAAAGTGATTTTCATGACGCAAACATTTATCCCCGGCAAAGATGCCGCACTGGAAGATTCCATCGCTCGCTTCCAGCAAAAACTCTCCGACCTCGGTTTTCAGATTGAAGAGGCCTCCTGGCTGAATCCGGTACCTAACGTCTGGTCCGTGCACATTCGCGACAAAGAGTGCGCCCTGTGTTTTACCAACGGCAAAGGCGCAACCAAAAAAGCGGCGCTGGCTTCTGCCCTCGGTGAATATTTCGAGCGTCTGTCTACCAACTACTTTTTTGCGGACTTCTGGCTGGGCGAAACCATCGCCAACGGTCCGTTCGTGCATTATCCCAACGAAAAATGGTTCCCACTGACCGAAAATGACGATGTGCCAGAAGGGCTGCTCGATGACCGTCTGCGCGCGTTTTACGATCCGGAAAATGAACTGACCGGCAGTATGCTGATTGACCTGCAATCCGGTAACGAAGATCGTGGTATTTGCGGCCTGCCGTTTACGCGTCAGTCCGACAATCAGACCGTTTATATTCCGATGAATATCATTGGTAACCTGTACGTCTCTAACGGTATGTCCGCAGGTAATACCCGCAACGAAGCACGCGTTCAGGGGTTGTCCGAAGTTTTCGAACGCTACGTGAAAAACCGCATTATTGCTGAAAGCATCAGCCTGCCAGAGATCCCAGCAGACGTGCTGGCGCGTTATCCAGCAGTAGTTGAAGCGATCGAAACGCTGGAAGCGGAAGGTTTCCCGATCTTCGCATATGATGGTTCCCTTGGCGGCCAGTATCCGGTGATTTGCGTGGTACTGTTTAATCCTGCTAACGGCACCTGCTTTGCCTCATTCGGTGCGCATCCTGATTTTGGCGTTGCACTGGAACGTACCGTGACCGAGCTGCTGCAAGGTCGCGGTCTGAAAGACCTGGATGTATTTACTCCGCCAACCTTCGATGATGAAGAAGTCGCTGAACATACTAACCTCGAAACGCACTTTATCGACTCCAGCGGTTTGATCTCCTGGGACCTGTTCAAGCAGGATGCCGATTATCCGTTTGTGGACTGGAGCTTCTCCGGCACCACTGAAGAAGAGTTCGCCACGCTGATGGCTATCTTCAAAAAGGAAGATAAAGAAGTTTATATTGCCGATTACGAGCATCTGGGGGTCTACGCTTGCCGAATTATCGTGCCTGGCATGTCCGATATTTATCCGGCTGAAGATTTATGGCTGGCAAATAACGGTATGGGCAGCCATTTACGGGAAACAATTCTGTCACTGCCCGGTAGTGAGTGGGAAAAAGAAGATTATCTGAACCTCATTGAGCAACTGGATGAAGAAGGTTTTGATGACTTTACCCGCGTGCGTGAGCTGCTGGGTCTGGCGACCGGGCCAGATAATGGCTGGTATACCCTGCGTATCGGTGAGCTGAAAGCCATGCTGGCGCTGGCTGGCGGCGATATGGAACAGGCTCTGGTCTGGACCGAATGGACGATGGAATTTAATTCATCGGTGTTCAGCCCTGAACGCGCCAACTATTATCGCTGCCTGCAAACTTTATTGCTGCTTGCTCAGGAAGAAGATCGTCAACCGCTGCAATATCTGAATGCATTTATTCGTATGTACGGTGCAGATGCGGTTGAGGCAGCCAGCGCGGCAATGAGTGGCGAAGCCGCGTTTTATGGCCTGCAACCAGTAGATAGCGATCTGCACGCGTTTGCTGCACATCAGTCGTTGTTGAAGGCCTACGAAAAGCTGCAGCGCGCCAAAGCAGCATTCTGGGCAAAATAAAATCAAATAGCCTACGCAATGTAGGCTTAATGATTCGTCTGAGTTATATTACAGGGCGTTTTTTAATGCCCCGCTTTACATATATTTGCATTAATAAAATAATTGTAATTATAAGGTTAAATATCGGTAATTTGTATTTAATAAATACGATCGATATTGTTACTTTATTCGCCTGATGCTCCCTTTTAATTAACTGTTTTAGCGGAGGATGCGGAAAAAATTCAACTCATTTGTTAATTTTTAAAATTTATTTTTATTTGGATAATCAAATAGTTACTCCGTATTTGCATAAAAACCATGCGAGTTACGGGCCTATAAGCCAGGCGAGATATGATCTATATCAATTTCTCATCTATAATGCTTTGTTAGTATCTCGTCGCCGACTTAATAAAGAGAGAGTTAGTGTGAAAGCTGACAACCCTTTTGATCTTTTACTTCCTGCTGCAATGGCCAAAGTGGCCGAAGAGGCAGGTGTCTATAAAGCAACGAAACATCCGCTTAAGACTTTCTATCTGGCGATTACCGCCGGTGTTTTCATCTCAATCGCATTCGTCTTCTATATCACAGCAACCACTGGCACAGGCACAATGCCCTTCGGCATGGCAAAACTGGTTGGCGGCATTTGCTTCTCTCTGGGGCTGATTCTTTGTGTTGTCTGCGGAGCCGATCTCTTTACTTCCACAGTGTTGATTGTTGTTGCCAAGGCGAGTGGGCGCATCACCTGGGGTCAGTTGGCGAAAAACTGGCTAAATGTCTATTTTGGCAACCTGGTCGGCGCACTGCTGTTTGTACTTTTAATGTGGCTTTCTGGCGAATATATGACCGCGAATGGTCAATGGGGACTAAACGTCCTACAAACCGCCGACCACAAAGTGCACCATACTTTTATTGAGGCCGTCTGTCTTGGTATCCTGGCAAACCTGATGGTATGTCTGGCAGTATGGATGAGTTATTCTGGCCGCAGCCTGATGGACAAAGCGTTTATCATGGTGCTGCCGGTCGCGATGTTTGTTGCCAGCGGTTTTGAGCACAGTATCGCAAACATGTTTATGATCCCGATGGGTATTGTAATCCGCGACTTCGCATCTCCGGAATTCTGGACCACTGTCGGTTCTGCACCGGAAAATTTTTCTCACCTGACCGTGATGAACTTCATCACTGATAACCTGATTCCGGTTACGATCGGTAATATTATCGGCGGTGGTTTGTTGGTTGGGTTGACATACTGGGTCATTTACCTGCGTGAAAACGATCACCATTAATGGTTGTCGAAGTACGTAGTAAATAAAAAATCCACTTAAGAAGGTAGGTGTTACATGTCCGAGCTTAATGAAAAGTTAGCCACAGCCTGGGAAGGTTTTACCAAAGGTGACTGGCAGAATGAAGTAAACGTCCGTGACTTCATTCAGAAAAACTACACTCCGTACGAGGGTGACGAGTCCTTCCTGGCTGGCGCTACTGAAGCGACCACCACCCTGTGGGACAAAGTAATGGAAGGCGTTAAACTGGAAAACCGCACTCACGCGCCAGTTGACTTTGACACCGCTGTTGCTTCCACCATCACCTCTCACGACGCTGGCTACATCAACAAGCAGCTTGAGAAAATCGTTGGTCTGCAGACTGAAGCTCCGCTGAAACGTGCTCTTATCCCGTTCGGTGGTATCAAAATGATCGAAGGTTCCTGCAAAGCGTACAACCGCGAACTGGATCCGATGATCAAAAAAATCTTCACTGAATACCGTAAAACTCACAACCAGGGCGTGTTCGACGTTTACACTCCGGACATCCTGCGTTGCCGTAAATCTGGTGTTCTGACCGGTCTGCCAGATGCATATGGCCGTGGTCGTATCATCGGTGACTACCGTCGCGTTGCGCTGTACGGTATCGACTACCTGATGAAAGACAAACTGGCACAGTTCACCTCTCTGCAGGCTGATCTGGAAAACGGCGTAAACCTGGAACAGACTATCCGTCTGCGCGAAGAAATCGCTGAACAGCACCGCGCTCTGGGTCAGATGAAAGAAATGGCTGCGAAATACGGCTACGACATTTCTGGTCCGGCTACCAACGCTCAGGAAGCTATCCAGTGGACTTACTTCGGCTACCTGGCTGCTGTTAAGTCTCAGAACGGTGCTGCAATGTCCTTCGGTCGTACCTCCACCTTCCTGGATGTGTACATCGAACGTGACCTGAAAGCTGGCAAGATCACCGAACAAGAAGCGCAGGAAATGGTTGACCACCTGGTCATGAAACTGCGTATGGTTCGCTTCCTGCGTACTCCGGAGTACGATGAACTGTTCTCTGGCGACCCGATCTGGGCAACCGAATCTATCGGTGGTATGGGCCTCGACGGTCGTACCCTGGTTACCAAAAACAGCTTCCGTTTCCTGAACACCCTGTACACCATGGGTCCGTCTCCGGAACCGAACATGACCATTCTGTGGTCTGAAAAACTGCCGCTGAACTTCAAGAAATTCGCCGCTAAAGTGTCCATCGACACCTCTTCTCTGCAGTACGAGAACGATGATCTGATGCGTCCGGACTTCAACAACGATGACTACGCTATCGCTTGCTGCGTAAGCCCGATGATCGTTGGTAAACAAATGCAGTTCTTCGGTGCGCGTGCAAACCTGGCGAAAACCATGCTGTACGCAATCAACGGCGGCGTTGACGAAAAACTGAAAATGCAGGTTGGTCCGAAGTCTGAACCGATCAAAGGCGACCTCCTGAACTACGATGAAGTGATGGAGCGCATGGATCACTTCATGGACTGGCTGGCTAAACAGTACATCACTGCACTGAACATCATCCACTACATGCACGACAAGTACAGCTACGAAGCCTCTCTGATGGCGCTGCACGACCGTGACGTTATCCGCACCATGGCGTGTGGTATCGCTGGTCTGTCCGTTGCTGCTGACTCCCTGTCTGCAATCAAATATGCGAAAGTTAAACCGATTCGTGACGAAGACGGTCTGGCTATCGACTTCGAAATCGAAGGCGAATACCCGCAGTTTGGTAACAACGATCCGCGTGTAGATGACCTGGCTGTTGACCTGGTAGAACGTTTCATGAAGAAAATTCAGAAACTGCACACCTACCGTGACGCTATCCCGACTCAGTCTGTTCTGACCATCACTTCTAACGTTGTGTATGGTAAGAAAACCGGTAACACCCCAGACGGTCGTCGTGCTGGCGCGCCGTTCGGACCGGGTGCTAACCCGATGCACGGCCGTGACCAGAAAGGTGCTGTAGCTTCCCTGACTTCCGTTGCTAAACTGCCGTTCGCTTACGCTAAAGATGGTATCTCTTACACCTTCTCTATCGTTCCGAACGCACTGGGTAAAGACGACGAAGTTCGTAAGACCAACCTGGCTGGTCTGATGGATGGTTACTTCCACCACGAAGCGTCCATCGAAGGTGGTCAGCACCTGAACGTTAACGTGATGAACCGTGAAATGCTGCTCGACGCGATGGAAAACCCGGAAAAATATCCGCAGCTGACCATCCGTGTATCTGGCTACGCAGTACGTTTCAACTCGCTGACTAAAGAGCAGCAGCAGGACGTTATTACTCGTACCTTCACTCAATCTATGTAATTAGATTTGACTGAAATCGTACAGTAAAAAGCGTACAATAAAGGCTCCACGAAAGTGGGGCCTTTTTTAGCAAGAGAGCCTTTTTTGTCAGCTATCTATACTTTAAGGTAACTGCCAAAACAGACTCGACGTAGCCTTCGAGCTGCGCACCAACACGGCCTCAGATGGGCCACATCTGGAGAAACACCGCAATGTCAGTTATTGGTCGCATTCACTCCTTTGAATCCTGTGGAACCGTAGACGGCCCGGGTATTCGCTTTATCACCTTTTTCCAGGGCTGCCTGATGCGCTGCCTGTATTGCCATAACCGCGACACCTGGGACACGCATGGCGGCAAAGAAGTTACCGTTGAAGATTTAATGAAAGAGGTGGTGACCTATCGCCACTTTATGAATGCTTCAGGCGGTGGCGTTACCGCATCCGGCGGTGAAGCAATCCTGCAAGCTGAATTTGTTCGTGACTGGTTCCGCGCCTGCAAAAAAGAAGGCATTCATACCTGCCTGGACACCAACGGTTTTGTTCGTCGTTACGATCCAGTGATTGATGAACTGCTGGAAGTGACCGATCTGGTAATGCTCGATCTCAAACAGATGAACGACGAGATCCACCAGAATCTGGTCGGCGTTTCCAATCATCGTACGCTGGAGTTCGCCAAATATCTGGCGAACAAAAATGTGAAAGTCTGGATCCGCTACGTTGTTGTCCCAGGCTGGTCTGACGATGACGATTCAGCGCATCGCCTCGGTGAATTTACCCGTGATATGGGCAACGTTGAGAAAATCGAGCTTCTCCCCTATCACGAGCTGGGCAAACACAAATGGGTGGCGATGGGTGAAGAGTACAAACTCGATGGTGTGAAACCACCGAAGAAAGAGACCATGGAACGCGTGAAAGGTATTCTTGAGCAATATGGTCATAAAGTAATGTTCTAATTTCCCCGTAAAGCGGCAACTTTATTGAGTTGCCGCTTTGTTATTCCGCGCTTCATTCTGCAGAACTAACCACAATGATTAGTTCGTATTCGCTTTACGAGCCAATAGCGGGAATATCAACCCCAACCCCACCAGCACAAATGGTGTAGCGATATTCAGCGCTAGTTGGAAGGTCCACTCTGCAGTGAAGGCTTCCATTTTCGGGAAGATTCCCGTCAAACAGGCAAAAGCAGTAAAGGCAAAACACCAAATCCCGACAGTCATCGCCAGAGACTTATTACGAATAAAGACATATTCCGGCTTATATTTCTGCGCCAGGCGAACTACTGCAATAAACGCCACGAACACCCACAAATAACGCAGTGGCATCACTACTGAGTTCAAATTGAGCAGCCATTTGTAGAGATTATTCATGTCACCAATACCCAGTGTTGGCAGCATAATCAGAATCGCCACCAGCACCAGGGTCAGTAGATAACCATTAACCGGTGTACCTGAATCATTGGTCCGGCATAATCTGGCAGGAATATATTTACTATCCGCGTCACCTAATAACACTTTCAGAGGAGCATCGATGGAGAACACCAGAGCAGCGACCTGTCCCAGGGTATTTGCAATGGCGTAAATCACCATTAGGGTATTCCCCATGTTGTAATACTCGCCCAGCTTCTGAAAAGCGTAATACTGACCGTTAGTCATTAAGTCATCAGGAATATTACGCGAGTCAAACATCATCCCCATTGCGAGAGAGCCCAGAATGGCACAAACTGCAACCATCACCGCCAGGCATAGCATCCCTTTTGGAAATTCTTTTCCTGGGTTGCGCGTCTGATTAACGTAGGGAGAAATCTTCTCTGCACCACCAACCGCGAAAACCAGCATTGAAATAGTGGTAATGTAGGTAAAATCGATATGGGGAATGAACGTTTCCCAGGTAATGTTCGTGGTCGCAATATGCACTTCAGTAATCGCAGGCGCGGTTACTGCCATCGCCACATACAGGAGCGACATGATAAACATCGCAATCCCTGCCACAGAACCGACGATTTTCAGCGATTTCATACCACGTGAAGCGATCCACATAAAGAAGACAAACAGCACCAGCGTTAACCCCTGTAACGCTACGACTGAATATTCTTTGATTAACGAACCGTCACCTTTCATCGCCCAGCCGAGCGCAATCAGAATGGCCTGTGGTTTTTGTGCCAGATAGGGTATATGCACCACCCAATAGGTCCACGCGGCAAGATAAGCCAATCCGGGGCCCATTGTGTGTTTAATCCAGGTACTGACTCCGCCTTTCCCATCTTTAAAAGTCGACCCCAACTGACCGACAATCAATGCATATGGTGTAAAATAGAGCGCAAATATAAACAGCCATGAAAACACAACGACCAACCCCTGGTTGGCATAATTATTAACAACATTGCCAAATCCCCAAACCGTAATAAAAGACATCAGTGCAATGTTGTACCAGCGCAACTGTTTTTCCTGAACGTTCCCAGCCATAGTTCGATCCTTCGCTATTTTTTTAATAGATATCTGTAAAACGAGGGATTATGCGCGGCTAATAAGAAGTACGAAAATAGCGGAATGAAAAATTATAACCTGCTGCACAATTTATTTTTCCATAAATGAAATTTGGTAAAAGCAAGTTGTATAGAGGAAACAAAAAAAACAGAGTGCGATACAGTATGTTCACACTCTGCACTAATTCATTTACACATGAGCGACAGGTTTTGGTGTATGTCCGGCGTTACGCAGCAGCATCAACAAGTAGATAAATGACACACTGGCAATCATAATAAATAACAGTTTATCGGAAAAATTCTGCATCAGTATGGCGGTAAAAGACGGACCAAGCAGACTACCGACTGTATAACTCAACAGTAAAGCCTGATTCATCGCCACCAGTTGATGATGTTCAACCTTCTCACAAGCCCAAGCCATCGCTACTGGATACAGCGTGAACCCCGCAGCACCGAGAATAAACAATGAAGGCGCCATCGCAGCCTGGCTTAACATTGCAATACTACCAAGAATGACAACAAAAACCTGAACGCGCAGTACCAGTAGACGACCAAATTTATCCGCCAGACGCCCAATAGGCCACTGCCCAAGGATTCCTGCGCTGACCAGTACAGCCATCCAGAAACCGATGCTAGCGTTATTGATCCCCTGATGGTTAAGATATAATGGCATCAGACCATACAGAGAGCCCAGGACAATCCCGGAGATAATGCAGCCATTGACCCCAAGCCGTGCCTGGCGGAGTTTAAGCATTGATGTAATCGGCGTAGCCGGATGTTTTTCCGTTTGCTGATTCAGAATACGAGTAAACAACAACGGTAAGATGCCTGCCAGTATCAAACCCGTTGCCCACGGTAACACGGCCATCAGCTCAGTCGACACTTTGCTGACCAGCAACTGGCCCAGAAACGTCCCCACGTAATAGACCATCATATAAGCGGCAAGTAGTCGTCCACGATTACGTGAGGTCCCGCTGCACATCAGCGCACTTTCGACCACAACCCAAATCATGGCGCAACCAACGCCTGCGACAAAACGCCAGGTTAACCAGCTCCAGAAACCAATCATCAGGCCAAGCCCGGCACAGCCCGCCGCAAAAATAAACGAGGCCATGTAATAGCTACGATTAAATCCAAAACGTTTAATGACATACCCTGTCAGTAAAGTCCCCACCAGATTGCCGGTAAAATAGGACGAACTGACGACGCCGACCTGCCATGTGGGCAAGTGCTCCTGGGCGAGCCATAGCGGCACGAGTGTATTTAACACTGCGATCGCTAAGGTCAACAAAAGCAGGCCAGACAGCAAAAGCATGACAGGCCGGGTATACGTGGACATGGATAAAAACCGTGAGGAAGTTCAAATTTTATGCGCATCATGCCACCGCTAAAAACATTGTCAATGGGGTAAAATACCCCCATAACGCAGCGGCTGTATTATCGATTGATATTACTCATTCATAACACTAATAATAAAAAGACAATTAATCTCATCTACTTGTTTTTATTGATCTAACACAAACATCATGCGCTTCGTTCAGTCGAAAAATTTCATGGTCACAGCAAACTAAGATTTCCCGTCTATGCTTTCAAGGCAACGCATCGCGCCTGAACGCTTTCAGGCGTATCACTGACTCTCGAAAGGAGAAGAGAATGACCAAACCGTATGTTCGTCTCGATAAAAATGATGCTGCTGTTTTGTTAGTTGATCACCAGGCTGGTTTGCTTTCCCTTGTGCGGGATATTGACCCCGACAAATTCAAAAATAACGTGCTGGCGCTGGGTGACTTAGCAAAATATTTCAATCTCCCCACCATTCTCACCACCAGTTTTGAAACCGGCCCAAACGGCCCATTAGTCCCCGAGCTGAAAGCACAGTTTCCGGATGCGCCTTATATTGCGCGTCCTGGAAATATTAACGCCTGGGATAACGAAGATTTTGTCAAAGCAGTTAAAGCGACAGGTAAAAAACAACTGATTATTGCAGGGGTGGTAACCGAGGTTTGCGTAGCATTCCCGGCGCTTTCGGCTATTGAAGAAGGGTTTGATGTCTTTGTGGTAACCGACGCTTCTGGAACCTTTAACGAGATTACCCGGCATTCAGCGTGGGATCGTATGTCACAAGCTGGCGCTCAATTGATGACATGGTTCGGCGTGGCTTGTGAGCTGCACCGCGACTGGCGTAACGATATTGAGGGGCTGGCGACGTTGTTCTCTAACCACATTCCTGATTATCGTAATTTGATGACCAGTTATGACACGTTAACGAAACAGAAATAAGAGATAACCGGGGCCGAAACCCCGGTTATTACACCTTAACTGGCAACGGCCATGCCAACGGTCATATACAAACCGTAGAATACCCCGCGGCCGATTAATTCCCCTGCAAGAAGCAGGATGAATGATACGGAAAGCAGAGGCACCGCAGGCTGAAAGCCTTTCACCTGCGGTGCAATCCACAAGCACAGTGCCACGGCCAAAAGCACAATCCGCCAGGACATCAGCGCACCGTAGTCAGGCACCAGTGCGGCAGCCTGTTGCACTGAACTATGAATGGTAGCCAGTTCTGCGCCCTGCATTACTGACATCACACCACTCACCACCAGTGCCAACACGGAAATTGCAGGCAACAGACGCATCGCCCATCCATCGACGCCTGCCAGGCTCAGCAACAGGTAACCCAGCAACGGTCCGCCCATAAACATGGTCAGGAAGAAGCCCATCGGCGTCCAGATGCTGTACCAGGTCGGTACGGTATCGATGCTGTTATAGACACGCACCATCATCCAGACAAAGACCACGCCGAGAACCATCGTCACCACCAGCCAAAGCGTGCGTAATGCCGGTGACAATTTTTTCAGCATCGCCAACAACCAGCCGATTCCGCCTACGGCAAAAAAGATCGAACCGCTGGCGATTTCGTTACTCAGAGCTGAAGCCCCTACCCGGTTAAGCGAGTTAAAGGCGCGCATTGGTGAGCCAAGATGGAGCATAGAGGCGATAAACCCAATGCCCATCAGAACCCATAAGCCAAACATGCAGGCGATAACACGCTGCTGGGCTTCTGCTCGCAGGTCACCTTTGAGCAGTGCCAAAGCCAGAACGATAAAACCGCCCGCCACACATTGCCCGAAGACCGTGAAGATCATCAGCGGCCATTCATGCCATCCACTTCCCATCTCACACCTCCTTCGGGTTTGCCAGATAGCCAGTGGTATCCCCGGTTGGGCGGCTATTGGCGTTAGGTTTAATCACAATATTCGGTTTGGTGAAGTGCGCACGCGGCAACGGCGCAACAGCCGCCAGATCGCCGTGTTTTTTACGCAGCTCGTCGATAGGTCCGAAATCCAGCGCCCGTAGCGGGCAAGATTCGACGCAGATCGGTTTTTTACCTTCTGCGACGCGGTCATAGCAACCATCACATTTGGTCATATGACCTTTGGTTGCGTTGTACTGCGGTGCACCATACGGGCAGGCCATATGGCAGTAACGACAGCCAATACACACATCTTCATCGACAACGACAAAACCATCTTCACGTTTATGCATCGCACCGCTTGGGCAGACTTTGGTACAAGCCGGATCTTCGCAGTGGTTGCATGAAATCGACAAATAGTAGGCAAATACGTTTTGATGCCAGACGCCGTTATCTTCCTGCCAGTCTCCACCAGCGTATTCATAAATGCGGCGGAAACTAACTTCCGGCGTCAGATCTTTGTAGTCTTTACAGGCCAGCTCGCAGGTTTTGCAACCGGTGCAACGGCTGGAATCAATAAAAAATCCATACTGGGTTGTCATCGGTTACTCCTTACACCTTTTCAACCTGAACAAGGTTCGTATGTGATGGATTCCCCTTGGCAAGAGGAGACGGACGTTGAGTGGTCAGTACGTTAATACAACCGCCCTTATCGACACGTTTCGCATCCGGGTCATACCAGGCACCTTCGCCCAATGCGACCACGCCCGGCATCATTCGTGGCGTCACTTTCGCCTCAATATGGACTTCACCACGATCGTTAAAGATCCGCACCTTATCGCCGTTGCTGATACCACGTTTTTGCGCATCAAGTGGGTTGATCCACATTTCCTGACGGCAAGCTGCTTTCAGCACGTCTACGTTACCGTAAGTCGAGTGAACACGAGATTTGTAATGGAACCCCGTAAGCTGCAGCGGATACTGTTTGTTGAGCGGATCCTGATAACTTTCAAAGCCCGGTGTATAGATCGGCAGCGGATCGATCACATCGCCTTCCGGCAATTCCCAGGTGGCGGCAATGTCAGCCAGCGCCTGTGAATAGATCTCAATTTTGCCCGATGGCGTGGTCAGTGGATTTGCCTGCGGATCTTCACGGAAGGCTTTGTAAGCGACGTGATGCCCTTGCGGATCGCGCTTTTTAAAGATCCCTTGTTTGCGGAACTCTTCAAAGGTTGGCAGTTCCGGAATCGCTTCGCGCGACTGGGCATACAGGTGACGCATCCACTCTTCCTGGGTACGACCTTCAGTAAACTGCTGCTCGACGCCAAGACGTTTTGCCAGTTCGCTGGTCATCTCGTAGATAGTCTTACATTCAAAGCGCGGTTTAATCACCTGATCGTTAAAAATCACGTAAGACATATTCCCGCAGGATGCATCCAGCGCAAAGTCCATCTGTTCGGAGGCAGTGCAGTCCGGCAGCAGGATGTCAGCATATTTCGCCGATGAGGTCATGTGGCAGTCGATAACCACAATCAGCTCACACTTCTTATCATCCTGGAGGATTTCATGGGTACGGTTGATTTCCGAATGCTGGTTAATCAGGCAGTTACCGGCATAGTTCCAGATCATCTTGATCGGAACATCCAGCTTATCTTTCCCGCGCACACCGTCACGCAGTGCCGTCATTTCCGGGCCACGTTCAATGGCATCGGTCCACATAAACATGGAAATGCTGGTCTGAATCGGGTTTTCCAGGGTAGGCATCCGCACAAACGGTAAGCTGTATGAACCTTCTCGCGCACCGCTGTTACCACCGTTAATACCGACGTTCCCGGTGAGGATTGCCAGCATCGAAATGGCACGCGTGGCGATTTCACCGTTGGCATGGCGCTGCGGCCCCCACCCCTGGCTGATAAATGCCGGTTTGGTGCTACCGATTTCACGAGCAAGTTTGATGATTTTATCTGCCGGGATACCGGTAATTTGCGAGGCCCATTCCGGTGTTTTGGCAACACCGTCTGGCCCATCACCCAGAATATACGCTTTGTAGTGACCATTTTTCGGCGCGCTGGCAGGCAACGTTTTTTCGTCGTAGCCGACACAATATTTGTCGAGGAATTCCTGATCAACCAGGTTTTCGGTGATCATGACATACGCCAGACCGTTAACCAGTGCCGCATCTGTTCCCGGACGAATCGGGATCCATTCATCTTCGCGTCCGGCGCCCGTATCGGTATAGCGCGGATCGATAATGATCATACGTGCATTTGATTTTTGCCGCGCCTGCTCCAGGTAATAAGTCACCCCGCCGCCGCTCATACGCGTCTCGCCAGGGTTGTTACCAAACAGCACCACCAGTTTACTGTTTTCGATATCTGACGGACTGTTGCCATCGGCCCAGCCGCCATAGGTATAGTTCAAACCTTCGGCTATTTGCGCCGAGGAGTAGTCACCATAATGGTTCAGATAACCGCCGCAGCAGTTCATCAAACGCGCTACCAGAGTATTTCCCGGCGGCCAGGAACGGGTCATGGTGCCGCCCAGCGTACCGGTACCATAGTTCAGATAGATGGATTCGTTACCGTACTCTTTTATCAGGCGCTGCATATTCATGGCGATGATATCGTAGGCTTCTTCCCAACTAATACGCTCAAACTTACCTTCGCCACGAGCACCTACTCGTTTCATCGGATATTTCAGGCGGTCGGGATTGTAAACGCGGCGACGCATAGAACGCCCACGCAGGCACGCGCGCACCTGGTGCAGTCCTTCGTAATTGTCATCCCCGGTATTATCCGTTTCGACATATTTGATTTCGCCGTCCACTACATGCATACGCAGTGGACAGCGGCTGCCACAGTTAACAGTACAGGCGCTCCATATCACCTTTTCGTCTGAATTTGCCGGAGCGACACTATTAGCAGCGTGCGCAATCCGGCTAAAGGGTAATGTTAACGCGCTGCTGGCCATCGCCAGGCCGCCGATCGCTGTCGTTTTTACCAAACCACGGCGACTCACCTCAGCAGCCAATACCGCATCAGGAATTTTCGTTTTCATAATGGCTCACTCAAGCTTGCTTACGATTGATTCCAGTAACAAACCGTCTTGTGTAATTATTTTCATAGCGGCGCGCTATATAGGTTTGTATACATCGAATAATTTGAAAATCAACGGGATAGGTAGATTTTCACTCGAAAGTAGTATTGCGCTTAAGTCAGCTGTAATTATTGTTTGGTATCAAAGGGAGATAAAAAAAGCGCCCGCAGGCGCTTTTTAGATTCAGAATAGTTGGATATTAGCCGATATATTCCAGTCCGTTCATATACGGGCGCAGAACTTCTGGTACTTCAATACGACCATCAGCCTGCTGATAGTTTTCCATTACCGCAACCAGCGTACGACCAACAGCCAGACCAGAACCGTTCAGGGTATGAACCAGACGGGTTTTCTTGTCAGACTTACTGCGGCAACGTGCCTGCATACGACGCGCCTGGAAATCCCAGACGTTGGAGCAGGAAGAGATCTCGCGGTAGGTATTCTGCGCCGGGATCCATACTTCCAGGTCGTAAGTTTTGCAAGCGCCAAAGCCCATGTCGCCAGTGCAAAGGATGATTTTGCGGTACGGCAGGCCCAGCAGTTGCAGGACTTTTTCCGCATGACCAGTCATCTCTTCAAGTGCCGCCATTGAATCTTCCGGACGCACGATCTGAACCATTTCAACTTTGTCGAACTGGTGCATACGAATCAGACCACGGGTATCACGACCATAAGAACCGGCTTCAGAACGGAAGCATGGGGTATGAGCGGTCATTTTGATCGGCAGATCATCTTCATCGATGATTTCACCGCGAACCAGGTTGGTCAGCGGAACTTCTGCAGTTGGGATCAGCGCGTAGTTACTGGTATCAGCTTCTTCTTCCAGCGGACGAGTATGGAACAGATCGCCAGCAAACTTCGGCAACTGACCCGTACCGTACAGCGTATCCTGGTTAACCAGGTACGGGACATAGTTTTCGCTATAGCCATGCTGCTCGGTGTGCAGGTCCAGCATAAACTGCGACAGTGCGCGGTGCATGCGAGCGATCTGCCCTTTCATCACCACAAAGCGCGAACCTGTCAGCTTAACCGCTGCCGCAAAGTCGAGGCCGGAGTGCATTTCACCCAGCGTCACGTGGTCACGAACTTCGAAGTCAAATTCACGCGGGGTACCCCAGCGGCTGACTTCAACGTTGTCATTTTCATCTTTACCAACCGGCACTTCATCTGCAGGCAGGTTAGGGATTGTCAGCGCGATATCGCGAATTTCAGCCTGTAAAGCATCCAGCTCGGCTTTTGCTGCATCCAGCTCTTCGCCCAGTTTGTTCACTTCCAGACGTAAAGGCTCGATATCTTCCCCGCGCGCTTTCGCCTGGCCGATGGATTTCGATCGAGAGTTACGCTCTGCTTGCAGGTTTTCCGTTTTGACCTGCAATACTTTACGACGCTCTTCAAGAGCGCCCAGCTTATCTACATCCAGCTTAAAGCCCCGGCGTGCCAGTTTTTCAGCGACTGCGTCTGGCTCATTACGCAGCAGATTGGGATCGAGCATGCTTATCCTGTGCTTATCGAATTAAATGGGAGATGTGGCCACAGCCTGCGACCACAGGGATACAGTAACAACATTACCGCAACGATAACATTAACGGTAGCGTTTTATGGGGCTATTTTGATCCTGTTCAGCCAGCCAGGCGAGCTTTTCGCCAATCTTGCCTTCAAGGCCTCTGTTTGTCGGGAAATAATAGCGCGTTTGTGCTATTTCCGGCGGGAAGTAAACCTCACCGGCAGCATAAGCGTTTGCTTCATCGTGGGCGTAACGATATTCCTGCCCGTAGCCCATTTCCTTCATCAGTTTGGTTGGCGCATTACGCAGGTGTACCGGCACGTCATAATCCGGACGTTCACGGGCATCAGCTAACGCGGCTTTAAACGCGGTGTAGACAGCGTTACTTTTTGGCGCACACGCGAGATAAACAATCGCCTGGGCAATGGCGCGTTCACCTTCTGCCGGACCTACGCGGGTAAAGCAATCCCAGGCAGCAATCGCCACCTGCATTGCCCGCGGATCGGCATTACCGATATCTTCTGAAGCAATCGCCAGGCAGCGACGTGCGACATATAACGGATCACCGCCCGCAGTAATAATCCGCGCATACCAGTACAGCGCCGCATCAGGTGCGCTACCGCGTACCGATTTATGCAGCGCGGAAATCAGATCGTAAAAGCGATCACCTTTGTTATCAAAACGAGCGCTACGCTCACCAGCAATTTCGGTGAGTAACTCAGGCTTCAGGACACGTTTGCCGCTGTCATCGACTTCGGCCATATCCGCCATCATTTCCAGCGTATTTAACGCCCGGCGCGCGTCGCCATTCACCAGTTCAGCAATCGCGCGGCGTGTTTCATCTGGCAGAACAATATCCTGCCCACCGTAGCCGCGGGTTTTGTCTTCCATCGCCTGAGTCAGTACTTGCTCTATATCCTCGGTGGTCAGGGATTTGAGCAAATAGACACGAGCACGGGAAAGCAGCGCCGAATTAAGCTCAAACGACGGGTTTTCAGTGGTTGCACCAATAAACGTGATGGTGCCATCTTCAATGTGTGGCAGAAACGCATCCTGTTGGCTTTTATTAAAGCGATGCACTTCATCGACAAACAAAATGGTACGGCGACCGGCATTGCGGTTTTGCCGCGCGCGCTCTATCGCTTCGCGAATTTCTTTCACGCCAGAAGTGACAGCAGAAATACGTTCCACATCAGCATTTGCATAGCGGGCGATCACTTCGGCAAGGGTAGTTTTACCGGTACCTGGCGGCCCCCAGAGGATCATGGAATGCAGATGTCCGGCTTCGATAGCGCGCGGCAACGGCTTCCCCGCAGCCAGCAAATGTTGCTGGCCAATATACTGTGCTAAATTTTCTGGCCGCATACGTGCGGCCAGAGGTTGAAAAGTATTATCCGAAAAATCGAGCGACAGATTGCTCACTCAGGTGCCTCTACTTACGTTGATCATCTACCGTTACGCCTTGCGGCGGGGTAAAGGTAAATTTCGCTGCATCCACAGCACCGTTTTGCTGGGATTTCAGCTGATAACTGCTGCGTTGATTGTCCTGTTCCACCGCGCTGAATTGATGGATGGTGCCATCACGGCCCACGTTAATAGTGAACTGCTTCAGATTGCCATTGCTGGCTTTCGGCGTCAGGACAAAATCATCGCCGTTCTGTTTGATGTTGTACTGCTGCCAGTCGCTGGACTGGTTACGTGCGATCAGCATAAATGGCGTATTCCCGGTGGCATCTTTCAGCCAGGTTGCCGTAGCCTGTTCAACAAACGGGTTATAGAACCACAGTGTTTTACCATCAGAAACCAGAATGCTTTCATCAGGTTGCGTCATATGCCAGTTGAATAAGTTTGGACGTTTCACCCACAGATCGCCCTGACCTTCCTGCACCGCCGCGCCGCTACCGTCAGTCACTTTTTGTGTGAAGCTGGCGTGGAAGCTGCTGACTTTATCCAGACGGCTTTTCAGATCGCTTGCGGCATCAGCCCAAACACTGGACGCCACTAAACTTGAGAGTAATGCACAGGTGATGGCAATTTTTTTCATCATTGTTCCTCAAATTACGTCACTCCCGATCGGGAGTTCCCTCTACTCTCTATTCCAGGCTAATAATCAGCTTGAGGAAAGAAGAAAATACTGAATTTTCAGTTGATAGAGTGCCGGATGCGACGCTATCGCGTCTTATCCGGCCTACGATGCACTAATTAGTCAAACGGTGGCGGAGCCAGTACTTCACGATTACCGTTGTGACCCTGTTCGCTGACGATCCCTTGCGCTTCCATCTGTTCAACAATGCGTGCAGCACGGTTGTAACCGATGCGGAACTGACGCTGAACACCAGAAATAGACGCTTTGCGTTTTTCAGTGACAAACGCCACCGCCTGATCGAACAGCGGATCCAGTTCTTCAGCACCGTCGAAACCACCAGCTCCGCCTTCGCTTTCGCTATCGGAGGTGATGCCATCTACATACTGCGGACGACCACGCGCTTTCCAGTCCTGCACCACGGCATGAACTTCCTGATCGCGAACAAAAGCACCATGGACACGTACCGGCATGGTTGAGTTCGGCCCGGAGTAAAGCATATCCCCCATACCAAGCAGTGATTCCGCGCCAGCCTGATCAAGAATGGTACGTGAGTCGATCTTGCTGGATACGGTAAAGGCGATACGGGTTGGAATGTTCGCTTTAATCAGCCCCGTAATAACATCCACCGAAGGGCGCTGCGTTGCCAGCACGAGGTGAATACCTGCGGCACGGGCTTTTTGCGCCAGACGCGCAATCAACTCTTCCACTTTTTTACCTACCGTCATCATCAGGTCGGCAAATTCATCCACCAGCACTACAATGTACGGCTCTTTTTTCAGCACTGGATGCTGGGCATCCATACTGTCACCTGGCTTCCAGTACGGGTCTGGAATCGGACGCATCATTCGGTCCGCTTCAGCAATTTTTTCGTTATACCCCGCAAGATTACGCACTCCCAGTGCCGACATCAGCTTATAACGGCGTTCCATTTCATTTACGCACCAGCGCAGAGCGTTGGCAGCATCTTTCATGTCTGTTACGACTTCCGTTAACAGATGCGGGATGCCTTCATAAACCGAAAGCTCCAGCATTTTCGGGTCGATCATAATGAAACGAACATCTTCCGGCTGCGCTTTATAGAGCATGCTCAGGATCATGGCGTTTACACCCACCGACTTACCGGAACCAGTGGTCCCCGCAACCAGCAAGTGAGGCATTTTAGCCAGATCGGCTACGACCGGATCGCCTGCGATATCTTTACCCAAAACAATCGTCAGCGGCGATGGGTTATCACGGAACTTCGCGTTATCCAGCACTTCGCGCAGATAAACGGTTTGTCGTTTTTTGTTCGGCAACTCCAGACCTACGTAAGGTTTACCAGGAATGACTTCAACCACACGCACCGCCACGGTCGACAATGAACGGGCAAGGTCGCGTGACAGGTTAGAAATACGTGCGGCTTTTACGCCCGGTGCCAGGTTCAACTCAAAACGGGTGATTACAGGTCCTGGTGAATAATTGACCACATCAGCTTTAATGCGGAAATCGGCCAGCCGTGCTTCTACCAGACGCGCCATTTGCTCAAGCGCAAAGGTATCTACTGGCTCAACTTCGCTTGGCGGTGGTGTCAGCAAATCCAGCGAGGGTAGTGGCGTCGTTGGTTTATGCAACGGACGGCTATCACCGTTGCGCATTAACAACGGATGAAGCAGGGTATCCTGCGGCTGTGGTGCTACCGGTTGCTGCGGCTGCTGATATTGCGGCTGTGGTGCTACCGGTTGCTGCGGCTGCTGATATTGCGGCTGCGGCGCTACCGGTTGCTGCGGCTGCTGATATTGCGGCTGCGGTGCCACCGGTTGTTGCGGCTGCTGATATTGCGGCTGCGGTGCCACCGGTTGTTGCGGCTGCTGATACTGCTGCTGCGGCGCTACCGGTTGCTGTGGCTGCTGATACTGCTGCTGCGGCGCTACCGGTTGCTGTGGTTCAACAATGGGCGTAAACAGTGGCTCGTGTGGGCCATCATCCACCAACGCTTTCATCGGTGAAAATTCAAAATCATTCAGCGAGAATGGATTTGCTCCCGCAGGTTGTTCACCGGAATAACGTTGCTGCTGAGTCTGGGCAAACTGACGAGCCAGTTCAGCCTCCGCCGCTGCATCTTCATCTTCAGGGTTAACTGGCGCATCATGCTGATACTGTTCACCATAGCGTTGCTGCTGTGCCTGGGCAAACTGACGTGCCAACTCATCTTGCTGCATCGCATCGATTTCATCATCGTTATACTGATCGCCAGAATCGTATTGATTGCGCTGCGCTTCGCGAGCTTTCTCTTCGGCGGCTCGTTGTGAAGGTAGTTTAATGCCATACGATGCCAGTTCACGACGAGTCGGAACACGAATACGCTTTGGTCGTGGCAACTGCGGGCCTATCCCCTCTTTCACTTGTGGTCGAGGTCCACCGCTATTTGCCAGGCTAAAAACAGGTGCAGCAACCGTTGCTGCGGCCCCCGTCGCCAGAGTCGCTTTCTTCACGCCCGATGCCAGCGGCGAAACAGCAGCCACGGCTTCTACCGGAGGGACTGCGGCAGCAGTCGGCGATGACTGAACAGATTTAGCTGACTGAACAGGTCTAACAGGCTCAGGTTCTTTAACTGGTTCAGGAATAGGCTGATACCAAGCGGCGAGCTGCTCACGTTCGCGCGCACGCTTCTCTTCAACTTCTTCAAAGTAGTAAAGCGGCGGACGCGCAGGTTTTGTTTCTTCAACAACCGGTTCAGGTTCTACAACAGGCGGCTGTTCAACCGGTTGCGGCTGTTGACGCAACGTCTCCTGAACGGCTGGCTGCTGGTAGGTTTGCTCAGGCTGGTATGTAGACTGCGCCGCAAAAGTGGATTGTGTCCCCTCGGCTTGCCACGCGTTATCAGCCACTGGTTGTTCAGGCACTGGCGCATAATATGGTTGTTGAACAGGTTGTTCCGCAACAGGCGCATAATACGGCTGCTGAACCGGCTGTTCAGGCACTGGTGCATAATATGGTTGTTGAACAGGTTGTTCTGCAGCAGGCGCATAATATGGCTGCTGAACCGACTGTTCAGGCACTGGCGCATAATATGGTTGTTGAACAGGTTGTTCCGCAGCAGGCGCATAATATGGCTGCTGTGACTGCACAGGTTGTTGCGGATAACCTTCCGGCGCTGGGGCAATGACCGAATCGCCCGTTTGCGGCCTTGGCGCAGGCTGCCAGGCAACAGCAGGTTGAGCAGGTTGAGCAGGTGGAACATCAACCGACGCAACAGGCGGCGTCTGAGTAACAGGTTCAACCGGAGCTGCCCAGCTTTGCGTCGCCGTGGTAGCAGCAGCTGCCGCAGCAACAGGTTCGGTAATTGGTGCACCGTTTAATAATGGATCGTATTCGTCATATTCTGGCTGCGTTGCACGGTTGCCCGAAAAGAGGACATCATCAGGATCAGCGGCTACGCCGCGCGCAGTGTAGGTAATGTCGTCTTCATCATCCATCCGCTTACCGGAGAACAATGCAGCGTCTGTTTGCCGCCCCATCGGATTGATGAATTTTTCCGCCAGGCGTTTACGACGCGCTAACGCGCCACGAAGAATACGAGCACGGCGCGATTCATGCTGTTTGCCGTTTTTTTCGTCTTCATACTCTTCGTCGTCTTCATACTCTTCTTCATCAACCCAGGTATCATCGCGACGAGTGCGGTTACTGGCGAAAGTGAGGATGTTTAAAATCCAGCCCCCCAGTTTTTCGGCAATGGTCACCCAGGACCAGCCGGTAAACAGCGTCAGGCCAGCCGCCCAAACACAGAGCAGCGCAATGGTCCCGCCACTGCTGTGCAACAGCGGCTGCAGCGTAGTGCTTAATAAACTACCGATTACACCACCGGAGGCAAAATACCAGATGTCGTCCGCGTTGATTGCCGCAAGGCCACAGGACGTAAGGATAAGCGCCAGCACGCCAATAATTCTTAGCGAAACGGCGAAATAGTCAACGTACTCATCGCTGGACTGATGACGCCAGGCAAACCAACAGCCGCCAACAATAATGACCGGGATGGTGTAAGCCATCACGCCAAAAATGAAGAACAGCGTATCTGCCAGCCACGCGCCTGGCGTCCCGCCTAAATTATGGATAGGCTCATGCCAGGCCGTTTGCGACCAGCTGGGGTCCGAAGGGTTAAAGCTTAATAAGGCTGCCATCAACCAGACGGCAAACAGGACAATAAGAATCAGCAACGCCTCCAGAAGTCGGCGCCCGCTGCTTAACTTTGTCAATGTGACTTCTTTGTCTTCAGTGTATTCCTGGCTCAAGAAAGGCTCTCCAGGTTACAGGCTTTTCCTGCCCGATGCTAAAACGGACAACAGCACCAGGTTACCCCAGTACTGTTGCTGTATGGATTAACAGGAGTGTAATCAAAATACGCCTATTTTGCACCTGTTCCGTGTTAGCGCGTCTTAATAACCAGACGATTACTCTGCTTGACTTCTTCCATAACAACGTATGTCCGTGTGTCATTGACGCCAGGCAGACGCAGCAGGGTTTCCCCTAGCAGCTTACGATAAGCTGACATATCCGGCACGCGTGTTTTCAACAGGTAGTCGAAATCACCGGATACTAAATGACACTCCTGAATTTCTTCAAGTTTTTGCACAGCAGTATTGAATTGTTCAAACACATCCGGAGCGCCACGATTCAGAGTAATCTCAACGAATACCAGAAGTGATGCATCCAGATAATGCGGGTTCAACAGCGCCGTATAGCCCTGAATAAACCCTTGTCTTTCCAGCCGACGCACACGCTCAAGGCACGGCGTTGGGGAAAGTCCCACACGTTTAGAAAGCTCGACGTTAGAAATACGCCCATCCTTTTGCAACTCATTAAGAATGTTACGATCGATACGGTCGAGATCTTTGCCAGGGCGCTTCTTGCTATCTACCATTATTATTGTCTCTCTGTATTCCTTCCCTACTCCTGTCTGACCCTGAAGACATCACTGTTCAGAGTCGCTACCTGTCACGATAGACCGAAATCATTAAGATTCACGGCTCGCAATGCCTGGGTCTACGGTGAGAAGACCGTTGCCTTGAGGCAGCTATCGACATCACGAATGGCGTCTGTCCACGCCATGCGTAGATTTCACTAGCACGGTAAACATGGTATTTACATGCATGATTATGCGCACATAACAATACTGTTTTTTTCTTCCTCGAATGTTTTCGCAAAACACCAGGTGATTGTCAAAGCAAAACATCGTTTTTTAGTACAACATGCCAGTTATTCATTAACAGTGACGTTTAATCATCATTTAATCGGCTTATAAACCGGAAAAATTAAGTAGCAGACGTGATAATGACGGGAGAATGACAGGAGAATTTGACACGATTATCGCTTTTGACGATTGCACAAATCGTTAACAAAATCGTCATACTCTTTTTTTACGTCTGTAAATTCCCTACAATCCTGCCCATTGTCTGCCAACAACTATGGGGATCTCATGGGCACGACCAAACACAGTAAACTGCTTATCCTGGGCTCAGGCCCGGCGGGATATACCGCTGCTGTCTACGCGGCACGCGCCAACCTGCAACCGGTGCTGATTACCGGCATGGAAAAAGGCGGCCAGCTGACGACGACCACTGAAGTAGAAAACTGGCCAGGAGATCCAAATGATCTGACCGGCCCGTTGCTCATGGAACGCATGCATGAACATGCTACCAAGTTTGAAACTGAAATTATTTTTGACCACATCAATAAAGTGGATTTGCAGAATCGTCCGTTCCGCCTGACTGGCGATAACGGCGAATATACCTGCGATGCGCTGATTATTGCCACCGGGGCTTCTGCACGCTATCTCGGCCTGCCCTCTGAAGAAGCCTTTAAAGGCCGTGGGGTTTCTGCCTGTGCAACCTGCGATGGATTTTTCTATCGCAATCAGAAAGTGGCGGTCATCGGCGGTGGCAATACCGCAGTTGAAGAGGCGCTGTATCTGTCTAACATCGCTTCCGAAGTACATTTGATCCACCGCCGCGATGGTTTCCGTGCGGAAAAAATCCTCATTAAGCGTCTCATGGACAAAGTGGAGAACGGCAACATCATTCTGCACACCAACCGTACGCTGGAAGAAGTGATCGGCGATCAGATGGGCGTCACTGGCGTTCGTCTGCGCGATACGCAAAACAGCGATAATATCGAGTCTCTCGACGTTGCTGGTCTGTTTGTTGCTATCGGTCACAGTCCGAACACGGCTATTTTTGAAGGACAACTGGAACTGGAAAACGGCTACATCAAAGTGCAGTCGGGTATTCATGGTAATGCCACCCAGACCAGCATTCCGGGCGTCTTTGCCGCAGGTGACGTGATGGATCATATTTATCGCCAGGCCATTACTTCTGCCGGTACAGGCTGCATGGCAGCACTTGATGCGGAACGCTACCTCGACGGTTTAGCTGACGCAAAATAATTTTACAAATCAGTAACAAAAGTAAAGAAGGCGACACCATGCGACTATGGGTCGCCTTTATTTTTTCCCCGTTGTAACATTGCTCTGCAAATAATTCTGATAACTCACCTGCTAAGCGTGCAATGAATAAATCCCGTCAAAAAGAGTTAACCCGCTGGTTAAAACAGCAAAGCGTCATCTCCCAACGTTGGCTGAATATTTCTCGTCTGCTGGGCTTTGTGAGCGGCATATTAATAATTGCCCAGGCCTGGTTTATGGCGCGAATTCTGCAACATATGATCATGGAGAACATCCCCCGAGAAGCCTTGCTACTTCCCTTTACCTTGCTGGTGATGACCTTTGTGCTGCGTGCATGGGTGGTCTGGTTACGCGAACGGGTGGGCTATCACGCCGGGCAACATATTCGTTTTGCCATCCGCCGCCAGGTTCTTGACCGTTTGCAGCAGGCGGGGCCGGCCTGGATTCAGGGTAAACCTGCGGGGAGCTGGGCGACGCTGGTGCTTGAGCAAATTGACGATATGCATGATTACTATGCTCGCTACCTACCGCAAATGGCGCTGGCAGTCTCAGTGCCACTACTGATTGTCGTCGCAATTTTCCCTTCTAACTGGGCCGCGGCACTTATTTTACTCGGCACTGCACCGTTAATTCCGTTGTTTATGGCTTTAGTTGGGATGGGTGCTGCCGATGCTAACCGACGCAACTTTCTCGCGCTTGCTCGCTTAAGTGGGCATTTTCTCGATCGTCTGCGCGGCATGGAAACCCTGCGTATTTTTGGTCGTGGTGAGGCTGAAATTGAAAGTATCCGTTCGGCTTCGGAAGATTTTCGCCAACGGACCATGGAAGTATTACGCCTGGCGTTTTTATCCTCCGGTATTCTTGAATTCTTTACCTCGCTGTCGATTGCCCTGGTCGCGGTGTACTTTGGTTTCTCTTATCTTGGTGAGCTGGATTTCGGCCACTACAGCACGGGCGTGACGTTGGCTGCGGGCTTCCTTGCGTTGATCCTCGCCCCCGAGTTTTTCCAGCCGTTACGTGATCTCGGCACGTTTTATCATGCCAAAGCCCAGGCTGTTGGCGCGGCTGACAGCCTGAAAACATTTATGGAAACACCGCTCGCCCATCCACAGCGTGGTGACGTTGAGTTAACGTCTACCGAACCAGTGACCATTGAAGCCAAAGATCTGTTCATCACATCGCCTGAAGGTAAAACACTGGCTGGCCCGCTGAACTTTATACTACCTGCAGGCAAACGTGCGGTACTGGTGGGACGAAGCGGATCCGGGAAAAGTTCACTATTAAATGCGCTTTCCGGTTTTCTCTCTTATCAAGGCTCGCTGCAAATCAACGGCATTGAATTGCGGGATTTATCTCCGGAATCATGGCGAAAACATCTCTCATGGGTTGGCCAGAATCCGCAATTACCCGCGGCAACAGTACGAGACAATGTGCTGCTGGCACGACCGGATGCCAGCGAGCAAGAGTTACAAACGGCCCTGGATAACGCCTGGGTCAGTGAGTTTCTGCCGCTCCTGCCGCAAGGTATCGATACTCCCGTGGGCGATCAGGCAGCTCGCCTTTCCGTAGGTCAGGCACAACGTGTGGCCGTAGCGCGTGCATTACTTCATCCCTGCTCACTGTTATTACTGGATGAACCTGCAGCCAGCCTCGATGCACACAGCGAGCAGCGTGTGATGCAGGCGCTAAACGCAGCCTCGCAGCGCCAGACAACGCTGATGGTCACCCACCAATTAGAAGATCTCGCTGACTGGGACGTCATTTGGGTGATGCAGGATGGCCAAATTATCGAGCAAGGTTGTTACGCTGATTTAAGCGTGGCTAACGGTCCATTCGCCACGTTGCTGGCCCACCGTCAGGAGGAGATTTAAATGCACGCGTTACTTCCTTATCTGGCTCTATATAAGCGTCATAAGTGGATGTTAAGTCTTGGTATTGTGCTGGCAATTGTCACACTGCTCGCCAGTATCGGCTTGTTGACGCTTTCTGGTTGGTTCCTCTCCGCTTCGGCAGTGGCGGGAGTTGCAGGACTGTACAGCTTTAACTACATGCTACCTGCCGCAGGTGTACGTGGCGCGGCAATCACCCGCACCGCCGGGCGCTATTTTGAACGTCTGGTGAGTCACGATGCGACTTTCCGCGTGTTGCAGCATTTGCGCATTTACACCTTCAGCAAGCTGTTGCCTCTCTCCCCTGCCGGGCTGGCCCGCTATCGCCAGGGCGAATTGCTCAACCGCGTCGTCGCCGATGTTGATACGCTCGATCATCTTTACTTGCGCGTTATCTCACCGCTGGTAGGGGCTTTTGTGGTAATTATGGTGGTGACTGTCGGGTTAAGTTTTCTTGATTTCACCCTCGCCTTCACGCTGGGCGGCATTATGTTGCTGACGCTTTTCCTGATGCCGCCGCTGTTTTATCGAGCGGGGAAAAGCACCGGGCAAAACCTTACCCATCTTCGCGGTCAGTATCGCCAACAGTTAACCGCCTGGCTGCAAGGGCAAGCTGAACTGACCATTTTTGGTGCCAGCGATCGTTATCGTACGCAGTTAGAGAACACCGAAATTCAGTGGCTGGAAGCGCAACGTCGTCAGTCCGAACTGACTGCGCTCTCGCAGGCAATTATGCTGTTGATTGGCGCGCTGGCGGTGATTCTGATGCTATGGATGGCCTCCGGCGGCGTTGGCGGTAATAGCCAGCCGGGTGCGTTAATTGCGCTGTTTGTCTTCTGTGCATTGGCTGCATTCGAAGCCCTGGCTCCGGTGACAGGTGCATTTCAGCATCTGGGGCAAGTTATTGCTTCTGCCGTGCGTATCACTGACTTAACTGACCAAAAACCAGAAGTGACCTTTCCGGATACTCAGTCCGCCGTTCCTGAGCAGGTTTCCCTGACATTACGGGATGTTGTGTTCACTTATCCGGAACAATCCCAACAAGCACTTAAAGGGATTTCTCTTCAGGCAAACGCCGGTGAACATATTGCGATTCTCGGGCGAACCGGATGCGGCAAATCAACGTTGTTACAACTTCTAACCCGTGCATGGGACCCGCAACAGGGTGAGATTTTGCTTAACGGCAGCCCGATCTCTGACCTGAATGAATCGACATTGCGCCAGACCATCAGCGTTGTGCCGCAGCGAGTGCATCTGTTTAGCGCCACACTGCGCGATAATCTGTTACTCGCCGCACCTGGCGCTACTGATGAGACTCTTGCTGAAATTCTCCGTCGCGTCGGTCTGGAGAAACTACTCGAAGACACAGGGCTCAACAGTTGGTTGGGAGAAGGCGGACGTCAGCTTTCCGGCGGCGAGCTGCGTCGTCTGGCTATCGCCCGTGCGCTATTGCACGATGCGCCGTTAGTATTGCTGGATGAACCAACCGAAGGCTTAGATGCCACGACTGAAAGTCAGATCCTCGAATTACTGGCTGAAATGATGCGTGAGAAAACGCTATTAATGGTTACACATCGGCTGCGTGGGCTTTCACATTTTCAGCAAATAATAGTGATGGACAACGGGCAAATTATTGAACAAGGTACCCATGCAGAACTGCTTGCCAGACAGGGGCGTTATTACCAGTTTAAGCAGGGTTTGTAAGCTATTATTGAACGATCCGACTTGCGTAGTGGAGTTTTGCAGTCATGCGCCTGGTTCAGCTTTCTCGCCATTCAATAGCCTTCCCTTCCCCGGAAGGCGCATTACGCGAGCCTAACGGTCTGCTGGCGCTGGGAGGCGATCTTAGCCCTGCGCGGCTGCTCATGGCTTATCAGCGCGGTATTTTCCCGTGGTTTTCTCCGGGCGATCCTATTCTCTGGTGGTCGCCTGATCCTCGTGCGGTTTTATGGCCAGAATCACTGCACATCAGCCGCAGCATGAAACGTTTTCATAAGCGCTCTCCCTATCGCGTCACGCTGAATTACGCGTTTGGTCAGGTCATTGAAGGCTGCGCCAGCGATCGCGAAGAAGGGACCTGGATAACGCGTGACGTCGTCGAAGCCTACCATCGTCTTCACGAGTTGGGCCATGCCCATTCCATAGAAGTGTGGCGTGAAGGCGAAATTGTCGGCGGCATGTACGGCGTAGCGCAGGGAACACTGTTTTGTGGCGAGTCGATGTTCAGCCGCATGGAGAATGCCTCGAAAACAGCGCTCCTGGTTTTTTGTGACGAATTTATCCGCCACGGCGGCAAGCTTATCGACTGCCAGGTATTAAATGACCATACGGCCTCGCTTGGTGCCTGCGAAATTCCTCGCCGGGATTACCTCAATTATCTCAATCAACTGCGCCCCGAACGGTTACCAAATAATTTCTGGGTACCACGGCGATTGTTTTCACCACAAGAATGAATGTTTTCGGCACATTTCTCCCCAGAGTGTTATAATTGCGGTCGCAGAGTTGGTTATGCTCATTACTCCGCTGCCGATAAGGAATTTTTCGCGTCAGGTAACGCCCACCGTTTATCTCACCGCTCCCTTATATGTTGCGCTTATAGTGCGGCTTAGCCGTGTGTTTTCGGAGTTATGTGCCAAACCTGTTTGTTGCGAATTAGCGCACAAATCTTTACTTATTTACAGAACTTCGGCATTATCTTGCCGGTTCAAATTACGGTAGTGATACCCCAGAGGATTAGATGGCCAAAGAAGACAATATTGAAATGCAAGGTACCGTTCTTGAAACGTTGCCTAATACCATGTTCCGCGTAGAGTTAGAAAACGGTCACGTGGTTACTGCACACATCTCCGGTAAAATGCGCAAAAACTACATCCGCATCCTGACGGGCGACAAAGTGACTGTTGAACTGACCCCGTACGACCTGAGCAAAGGCCGCATTGTCTTCCGTAGTCGCTGATTGCTTTACCGCCTGATGGGCGAAGAGAAAGAACGAGTAAAAGGTCGGTTTAACCGGCCTTTTTTGCGTCTGGAGTTACGGGGAATAAATATTGGAGGATGGAGTGTTGTGTTTGAAAACTGCCTGTACGGCAGTGAACCTTTGGTTTGCTGCAATTCCAGCCAGTAGTTATTTCTAAGCTGCCTGTACGGCAGTGAACTTTACGTTGTCACTGCTAGCGGAGCGTATCTCTTTCTAAGCTGCCTGTACGGCAGTGAACGCAGCGGCCCGGTGATTGTGCGCGCCCCGATGTTTCTAAGCTGCCTGTACGGCAGTGAACCGTAACTAATTACGTGATCTTATGGCGGTACTTTTCTAAGCTGCCTGTACGGCAGTGAACTTGGAAACGACATTATTTGCCCTCCAGGTATTTTTTCTAAGCTGCCTGTACGGCAGTGAACCGAGCAGAACTCCGCGTTCAGCCCATTCGGCATTTCTAAGCTGCCTGTACGGCAGTGAACTTTATTATTATTTTTCTACAGTAGCGCCAGGTTTTCTAAGCTGCCTGTACGGCAGTGAACGCTATTGAGGCGGTTATCGAGCGCCGCGCGTCTTTCTAAGCTGCCTGTACGGCAGTGAACATACGGAATATCGCCTGTTCGCGCGACAATTTTTTCTAAGCTGCCTGTACGGCAGTGAACGGTAGCCGCGAGCGCGGCAACGTCTCTCAACTTTTCTAAGCTGCCTGTACGGCAGTGAACGTGAATAGTTTTGTGTTTTTGTCGGCAGTATTTTTCTAAGCTGCCTGTACGGCAGTGAACAGAACTACAGGCTGTTATTGCATTAGCGACCATTTCTAAGCTGCCTGTACGGCAGTGAACTCGGCAAGTTCTTCCCTGCTTACCCAGTGAATTTTCTAAGCTGCCTGTACGGCAGTGAACACATATGCCGAGCGCGTGCTCGCGGCTATTGATTTCTAAGCTGCCTGTACGGCAGTGAACGTGCTCGTTACTGTGATCCGCATCTCTATAACTTTCTAAGCTGCCTGTACGGCAGTGAACTATGACGGGCGTAACGAGATAGCGCAGGGAATTTTCTAAGCTGCCTGTACGGCAGTGAACAAGGACAAAGGCCACCACTGGTGCGCACTGGTTTTCTAAGCTGCCTGTACGGCAGTGAACTGGAATAATAGCAGACTATCCGATTGATTTACTGTTAAAACTTACAAAGTCGCAGATTTAAACCCTTTTTCCAGACATCAAAAAAGCAATAAACAAAATCAATGAGTTACATTTCAACCTAAAAAAAGGGTCTATTTGGTACTTCTTCAATCTCATATTTTATGCATAGATTTTGATAAACAATTGACCAGAACACATACGGTCAAAATCTCCGGGCGCGAGCAGTATGTTCATTGCGTAACCAAACGAATCAATCCATATAAATTCTTCTTGACCGTTTTACTCCAACTCCCTATAGTAGCGCCCCGTTGCCACCCATGAGGTCAGGCAGCAAAACAATTTGGTGAGGTGTCCGAGTGGCTGAAGGAGCACGCCTGGAAAGTGTGTATACGGCAACGTATCCGGGGTTCGAATCCCCGCCTCACCGCCATATTCTGAGAAGAGCTCGTACGAAAGTACGGGCTTTTTTTTCGCATGTGACCCGTCCTGAATAGCGT